>JANMMJ010000179.1:0-1574 GCA_031373255.1 Hyphomicrobiales bacterium | reverse complement strand
GGCATTGATGTCAAGACCGGCGAGGAGACCGTGCGCAAGGCCTCCGACACCGATCCGCTTTCGCTCCTGGCCTTCAAGTTGATGGATGACCAGTACGGCGTGCTGACATTCTGCCGCATCTACTCCGGCGTGCTCGGCAAGGGCGTGGCGCTGCTCAATTCGACCCGCGAGAAGTCGGAGCGTGTCGGCCGCATGGTTCTCATGCATGCCAACAACCGCGAGGAAATTTCCGAAGCTCATGCCGGCGATATCGTCGCCCTGGTCGGGCTCAAGGAAACCCGCACCGGCGATACGCTGTGCGACCCCGCAAAGCCTGTCATTCTCGAGAAGATGGAATTCCCGGAACCTGTGATTGAGATGAAGGTCGAACCAAAGACCAAGGCTGATCAGGAAAAGATGGCCGTGGCGCTCTACAAACTCGCCGCCGAAGATCCTTCCTTCCGCGTATCGACTGACTCAGAATCGGGCGAGACCATCATCAAGGGCATGGGTGAACTTCACCTCGACATCAAGGTCGACATCCTGAAGCGCACCCACAAGGTTGAAGTCGCCGTTGGCGCCCCCCAGGTGGCCTACCGCGAGACCATTACCCGCGCCAAGACCAAGGATTACACCCACAAGAAGCAAACCGGCGGTACCGGCCAGTTCGCTCGCGTCATTCTCGAAGTCGAGCCCAATGAAAAGGGCAAGGGCTACGAGTTCGAAAGCAAGGTGGTCGGCGGTACGGTGCCGAAAGAGTATATTCCAGGCGTCGAGAAGGGCCTCAATTCGGTCATGACCGCCGGCGTTCTCGCGGGCTTCCCCGTTGTCGATATCAAAGTCGCGCTGGTGGATGGGGCCTATCACGAGGTCGACTCATCGGCCATCGCCTTCGAAATTGCCTCGCGCGCTGCCTTGCGTGAAGTGCTGTCGGAAGCCGGACCCGTGTTGCTCGAGCCGATCATGAAGGTCGAAGTCACCTCGCCGGAAGAATATCTCGGCGGCGTTATTGGCGACCTGAATTCACGCCGCGGACAGATCGTCGGCACGGGTTCCCGCGGTAACGCGCAGATCGTCAACGCCATGGTGCCGCTCGCCAACATGTTTGGCTACATCAACAACCTGCGCTCGATGAGCCAGGGCCGCGCTAGCTACACCATGCAATTTGATCACTACGAACAAGTCCCGACCGCAGTGGCTCAGGAAGTTCAAAAGAAATACGCCTAACCGGATAACGGAGCAGATAAATGGCCAAAGAGAAATTCAACCGCGACAAGCCGCATTGCAACATTGGCACGATTGGTCACGTCGACCATGGCAAGACGTCATTGACGGCGGCGATCACCAAGGTCCTGGCGGAGACGGGTGGTGCTACATTCACGGCGTATGACCAGATCGACAAGGCGCCGGAAGAGCGGGCCCGCGGCATTACGATTTCGACGGCCCATGTCGAGTACCAGACCAAGAACCGGCACTATGCCCATGTCGACTGCCCGGGCCATGCCGACTATGTGAAGAACATGATCACCGGTGCTGCCCAGATGGATGGCGCCATCCTGGTGGTGTCCGCAGCTGACGGCCCGATGCCGCAGACC
>JANMMJ010000156.1:0-26809 GCA_031373255.1 Hyphomicrobiales bacterium | reverse complement strand
TGCGGTGGCGCGCACTTCCTTGACGGCTGCGGCTTCCGCCTGGCCGATCTTCTGCTCGGCCTGGCGGGTCCGGCGTGCCAATGTCTCTGTGAGCTTGCTGCGCGATTCCGCAATATAGGCTTCCGCCTCGCGCTTGGCCTGGTCGATAATGTCGGCAGCGGTTTTCTCGGCATCGAGACGCTTCTTCTGATATTCGGCAAGGAGCTCCTGGGCCTCCTTGCGAAGTTTCTTGGCGTCTTCGAGTTCCTTGGCGATCTTGGCGGAGCGATCGTCGAGCATCGCGGCAACCATTGCCGGCACCTTGAGATAGAGCATCAGGGCCACGAACAGCAGGAAAGCAACTGCTACCCAGGTTTCAGGTTCGGCGAAATTCATGGTCTTTCTCTCACTTGCCGGAAACTCTGGCGATTGCCGCCGCGATGTCGGTCTTGGCCACCTTGCTGCCGGTCAACGCCGCCACGATCTCGCCGGCAATATCGCCGGCCATGGCGCTGACATCCGCCAATGCCTTGTTCTTGGTTGCTCCGATCGATTGCTCGGCGGCAGCGATCTTGCCGGCCAGCTCGGCGTCGAGCTTCGCCCTGTCCGCATCGATTTCGGCATTGATCCGGTCGCGATTTTCGCTGGCGATTGCAGTGGCCTTCTGCCGCGCCTCGGCGAGCGCTGCCTCGTAGGCCTTGATCGCCTGGTCGGTTTCGGCCTTGAGCTTTTGCGCAGCCGCAAGATCGTTGCTGATTGTCGATTTGCGTTCTTCGATCACGCCACCGGTGCGCGGAATGATCATCCGCGAAACGATGAAGTACAGTATGAAAAACGTGATCGCCAGCCAGATGAGCTGCGGCGGCCAGGTAGTGGTGTCGAGCTGTGGCATGCCGGGTTTTGCGGCGTGCTCCGTCATCTCGGTCGTTGTGGCCATGCGGATTGATCCCGGATTTACAACACGTTCCCCGGCTCCGCCGGGGACAACTCAATGCCTTGCGCCGAACAATCAGCCAAACAGGATGAGCATGGCCACGGCGAAGCCGATGAGGCCCGTTGCTTCGGCGAAGGCGAAGCCGAGGAACAGCGTGCCGCGCTGGCCGGCTGCTGCTGCCGGATTGCGCAGTGCGCCCGCCAGGTAGTTTCCGAAAATGTGGCCGATACCGACACCGGCGCCGCCGAGCGCCACCGCGGCAATGCCCGCACCGATCATCTTTGCTGCTTCAACGTCCATTTTAGTCTCCTTTGGAATGATAGTGGAATTAGTGATCTACGTGCATGGCATCGTTCAGATACATGCAGGTGAGAAGCGCGAACACATAGGCCTGCAGTGCTGCGACCAGCAGCTCCAGCCCGAAAAGACCGACCATTGCGATGAGCGGCAGCCATCCGGCCGTGACGCCAAGCATCACCACAAATCCCGCCATCACTTTCAGCATCATGTGGCCGGCCATCATGTTGGCGAACAGACGAATGGAGAGCGAAAGCGGCCGGATGAAGTAGGACACGATTTCGATGAGCACCACCAGCGGCAGCAGGATTGCCGGAACCCCCGATGGCATGAACAATTTGAGATAGCCGGCACCATTGCGGATGAAACCGATGATCGTGGCGCCGACGAAAACCACCAGCGCCAGCGCCAGCGTGATGATAATGTGGCTGGTCACCGTGAACGAGTAGGGGATCAGGCCAAGCACGTTGGCGAACAGGATGAACAGGAACAGCGACAGCACAAAGGGAAAATACGTCCGCGCATTCTCGTGCAGGATCTCATGCGTCATGTTGTCGACGACTTCATACAGGCTTTCGGCGATCGATTGCAGCCTGGTCGGGATGAGATTGCGCGGCGCCAGCAGGAACAGTGCGGCGATGCAGGCGACTGCGATGCAGGCCCAGAGCGCTGAATTGGTGAACGAGAACCAGCCGAGATCGATGATGTTGTGAATCTGGAACTGGTGAATCGGATCGATAATCTTTTCGCTGTGTTCGGCGCCAGCTGCTTCAGTTGTCGTTGCCACGATCAATCCTCGTCATCATCATCTTTGACGGAAGGCGCCACTGGCCCCTTGCCCCCGAGCACATCTTCCGCTGTCTTCGAATCTGCGAGCCGCATCACATTGACGACCCCCGCAGCGAAACCCAGCGGCATGAGAACCAGCATGATCCAGGGCGCGGTACCGAAATATTTGTCCGCCATCCACCCGAGGCCCATGCAGACCACGATACCCACCACAAGTTCGGTTACGGCCCTGAAAGCCAATCCCGCCGCAGTTCCTTCCTGCGTATCGGCCCCCGCCTTGTTTCCTTGTGATTCCAGCGATTTCCCCAACCTCTTCTCAAAATCCTTCAGCCGATCCGGCTTGGGCCCCTGGCCGGTGTCACTCATGATCGTGCTCGAATTCTGATGAAAGCGCTGGCGGAATCCACCCCCAAAAATCGAGCGCAACATAGTTGTGGGGCCATGAGGTGTCAAGGCAAACAAATGGCAGGCAACTCTATGAAATATAACATCTTTATTGGATGCACTTGTCCTGTGCGGCGATTCGCCCGAAACCGATGGATGGATGTGATCAGGACGTGTCTTCATATAGCGCATCGCGAGCCAGCCCATGGCACTCACGCAGCACAAAGTCGATTTCCTCTATGGCCTCCTTGCGATGGCCGGGCGGGGGACCGGGGCGGAACGGCGACAAGAAGGCGGGTTTTTGCATCCGGTCGCGCCGGGCTTTCCAGCGCGCCAGACGTCTGGCTTGCCGCGGCAGGTTGTCGAGCGCCATCTTCACTGCGGCGAGACGGCGGCCGAGGCGGGTCGCGTCGATTGTGTCATCCGGCTCCGGGAGGATAGGGCTCTCGACCGGCCGGGGCTGAAACAACGGGACAAGCGGACTGTCGGCAAAGACGTGAATGCGCGGAATAACCGTGGCGGCACGCCTTCGGCTGGCGTGGCTGAACCGCTGGCGCGTGTCGAACAGCTGAAACGCGATCTGTCCGCCGCTCTTTGCGGCGAAAGCAAGCCCCTTGGGCATCGGACGGGCGGGAGCGGGTTTCACCTTGAGCCCGCGCGCCGCAATGGCAATCAGGCGGCGCACCGCCGATTCCGTTGGGAGCAACATCCGCGACACCGCGTTGTAAAGAGAAGGCGGAAGCCGTACCGCCATGGCGCCACTTCCCATTTCCACCATGGCAATGAGCATCGCGACGATGCGGATGAGTGCTGCCTGATTTCTCTCGATGACCCTGTCCCAGTCCATATATTCGTCAAAGTCCTTCCTCCAGCCCAGCTAGAACAAAATAGGAACATAGTCAAGACCCATCGCCATCGCCGGAATTCTGACCGCCGCTGAACGGTCCGCTGCTTTTGTGGCTCCAGGCAGTTGTTTTCACTCTTTTCAATCAAACGATTGATTGATAGAATATGGTCATGACGAAGCCCAACCCGCGCACGCCTCCGGGGGCCTCCCGGGAAAAGCTGCTTGAAGCCGCCATCGATCTTTTCGGCATGCGTGGCTTCGACGGCGTTTCAACCCGCGAGATCGCTGCGCGGGCCAAAGTGAACATTGCCGGCATCGCCTATCAGTTCGGCGGCAAGGTCGAGCTTTATCGCGCCTGCACCGAGCATATCGCCACCGTCATGAGAGCAAGGCTGGTGCAGGGGGCGTTGTCCGAGGGGCCGCCATCTGGTGAACTGACACCTGCCATCGCCATTCAGGGCTTGCATGCGCTCGTTTCGCGTCTGGTCAGGTTCATGCTTGGCGCACCCGAACTTGATCGCTTTGCCCGCATCGTGGTGCGTGAGCAGATGGATCCCACCCCGGCATTTGAAACACTCTACAGCAATATCTTCGAGCCGATGCACAAGCGGCTGTGTCTGCTGTGGGCGGTGGCCACCGGAGAAAATCCCGACTCCGAAGCAGTGAAGCTCGCAACCTTTTCGACCATCGGCCAGATCATGTTTTTTCGCATCGCCCGCGCCGCAACGCTGCGCCGTCTCGGTTGGGAGCAGGTTGGCCCGGATGAACTCGCCCGCATTGAAACCGTCGTTCGTGCATCGCTTGAACAGGCACTGGCGCGCGCCAGACAGGGAGAAATGAAATGACTGGAATTTGTTCGTTTGCCCTCATCGCATGGCTGCTTCCGGCGTGTACCGCTCCCGCCAGCGAAGCTTTCCCTGGTTACGCTGAAGGCGAGTACGCCGCACTGGCGCCTGTGGCCACGGCGCGGATCAAGGATGTTCGCGTGCGCCGGGGCGATGCCATCGTGCCGGGCATGATCCTCGCATCCCTCGACAATGAAGAAACGGCCCTGAAAGTCACGGCTGCTGAAGCGGGAGTTGCCGAAGCCGCAGCCCAGCTCGAAAACCTGCGGAAGGGCCGCCGCTCGGTCGAAATCGCCGCGATCCAGGCCTCTCTCGTAGCCGCCAGGGCCGAGGCTGAAGCAGCGTCTCTGAGCCTCAACCGGCTGCAAAGCCTTCTGCGCCGCGGCGTATCGACGGAAGCCAGTGTCGATCAATCCAAGGCGGCAGCGGCAGTGGCCGATGGCCGGGTCCGCGAATTGGAAGCCAACCTTGAGACCGCACAGCTTCCTGCCCGCGAGGATGAAGTAGGCGCTGCCGAAGCGCGGCTCGCCCACGCCAAATCGACGCTCGACGAAGCCCGTTGGCAGCATCAGCAACGTGTCCTGGTGTCGGATACGCGCGGCCGCGTTTCCGACATCGTGCGCCGCGCTGGTGAAATCGCCAGCCCGGCCCAGCCCATCGTTTCGGTGCTGCCTGAAGGAGCTGTCCTGATCCGGTTCTACGTGCCGGAGCCGTCTCTCAGCAGCATGCCGGTAGGCAGTCATGTGCCGGTGAGTTGCGATGGTTGCCCTGCTGGTTTGACGGCGACGGTATCTTATCGTGCGTCTGAGCCGGAATTCACGCCACCGGTGATCTATTCGATCGAGCGCCGCCAGAAACTGGTCTATCTGCTGGAAGCGCGGCCGGATGCCAATGCCACGTTGCTGCAGCCGGGCCAGATTGTCACCGTTGGCCAGCCGTCCGGATCCTGAAATGCCGGCCATCGACGTCACCAATCTGACCAAGTCCTTTTCCGGCAGGACCGTCGTGGACCACGTGTCGCTGAGCGTCGAGCCCGGCGAAATCATGGGTTTCCTGGGACCGAACGGTTCCGGCAAAACTACCACGATCCGCATGATCTGCGGGCTGCTCACCCCCGACGAGGGCGAAGGCACCGTGCTGGGTTACAATGTCCGGACCGAAAGTCATCGCATCAAGCGCGAGGCGGGTTACATGACCCAGCGCTTTTCCCTCTATGAGGACCTGACCATTGCCGAAAATCTGGCTTTCGTCGCGAGACTCTACAAACTGAAACCAGTGGCAGACCATGTCAGCCGTACACTGGATGCACTCGGCCTGACGTCGCGGGCCGGTCAGCTCGCAGGTACACTTTCCGGCGGGTGGAAACAGCGGCTCGCGCTCGCCGCCGCCATCATGCACGAGCCAAAGCTGCTGTTGCTGGATGAGCCCACTGCTGGCGTCGATCCCAAGGCACGCCGCGATTTCTGGGACGAGATACATGCGCTCGCAGCGCGGGGGCTCACCGTCCTCGTTTCCACGCACTACATGGACGAAGCCGAACGCTGCAATCGCATATCCTATATTTCCATGGGAAAGATGCTGACCGTCGGGACTGCCGAGGAAGTCACCCGCAACTCCGGCCTTATCACCTATGTCGTGAAAGGCCCCAATCTCGCCGGCATCGCGCGTCAGGTCGCCGGCAAGCCCGGCATCGATCAGGTCGCCCCCTTTGGCAATGTGTTGCATGTCGTGGGCCATGAAGAGGCGGCTATCAGGGCAGCGCTCTCCGGCTTCACCGCGCGCCGGGGGTTTGAGGTGAAGCGCGGCGAAACCAGCCTCGAAGATGTGTTCATCCAGTTCATGGGGAGCAGGAAACAGTGATGTTCGGCTTCTCCCTGTCGCGCCTCGCAGCCTTGCTCCTCAAGGAGCTGGTCCAGATGCGCCGCGACCGGCTCACATTTGGCATGATGCTGGGAATCCCGCTGATGCAGCTCATGCTCTTCGGTTATGCCATCAATACCGATCCAAAGGCATTGCCCACCGCACTCGTCACTTCTGTTTCGGATCGCTTCAGCCGCGCCATCATTTCTGCCATCGAAACCACCGGCTATTATGAATTGACGGCAACCGGCATTACGGCCGAAGCCGCCGATCACCTCATGCTGAGTGGCGAAGTTGCTTTCGTCATCACCATTCCCGGCGACATCGGCGCGCGCGCCATGCGCGGTGAAAATCCGCGCATCCTGGTTGAAGCCGATGCCTCCGATCCCTCCGCCTCAAGCGGCGCCATATCGGCGTTGAGCACCGTGGCCGAACGTGCACTGCGCCGCGAACTGGGCACCGAAGCACAGGCTGCCACCCGCGCCGAAGCCAACCTCGAGATCATCGTTCACCGCCGCTTCAATCCCGAAGGCATCACCCAGTACAATATCGTTCCGGGTCTGTTGGGTGTCATATTGCAGATGACCATGGTGATGATGACCGCCATGGCGCTCACCCGCGAGATCGAACGCGGCACCATGGAAAATCTTCTCGCCATGCCCGCCACGCCATTCGAGATCATGATGGGAAAGATACTGCCCTACATCGGCGTTGGCGCGGTTCAGGTCATTGTCGTCCTGTCGGCAGCCAAGCTCATGTTTGGCGTGCCTTTCATCGGCTCGTTCTCGCTGCTGCTCTGGTCGATCCTGCTCTACATCGTGACATTGGTGCTGATGGGCTACACCATTTCGACCTTCGCCCGCACCCAGATGCAGGCGATGCAGCTGACATTCTTCCTGTTCCTGCCATCGATGCTGCTGACGGGTTTCATGTTTCCGTTCCGTGGCATGCCGGGCTGGGCCCAGGTGATCGGCGAAGCCCTGCCGCTCACCCATTTCCTCCGCATCATTCGCGCCATCATGCTGAAGGGCGCCGGCCTGATTGACATAGCGGCCGAAGTCGTAAGCCTTGCCGTGATCGCCGCCGTTTTTGCCGGACTGGCGCTTCTGCGCTTCCGGAAAACGCTTGATTGAAGCGTCTCAGCCGGTTTCTGCCAGTGCCTCCGCCTGATCCAGATTGACCGATACGAGCTGCGACACGCCGCGCTCCATCATGGTCACGCCGAACAGCCGATGCATGCGCGCCATGGTCAGCGGATGGTGCGTGATGATCAGGAAGCGGGTTTCAGTTCGCTGCAGCATCGCATCAAGAAGATTGCAGAAGCGCTCGACATTGTGGTCATCGAGTGGTGCGTCGACCTCGTCGAGCACGCAGATCGGCGACGGGTTGGTGAGAAACACCGCGAAGATCAGCGAAAGCGCGGTCAATGTCTGCTCTCCACCCGAGAGCAATGACAGGGTCGTTGGCTTCTTGCCAGGCGGGTTAGCCACGATTTCAAGTCCGGCTTCCAGCGGATCGTCCGATTCAATGAGCTGCAATTCGGCCTTTCCGCCGCTAAACAGCGTGGTGAACAGCTCGCCAAACTTCTCGTTCACCGTGCCGAACGCATCGAGCAGTCGCTGACGCCCCTCGCGATTGAGGCTGCCGATGCCGCCGCGCAGCTTGGCGATGGCCTGCACCAGGTCGTCGCGCTCGCGCTTCAGCCCATCGAGCTGCTTGGCCACGTCTTCGGATTCTTCCTCGGCGCGCAGGTTGACGCCGCCAAGCCGTTCCCGGTCTTCGCGAAGGCCCGTGAGCTTCTTCTCGATCTCGTCCTGCGGCGGCATTTTGTCTACATCGAGTCCGGCATTGCCGATGATCTCGTCGGGCTTGCACATGAGCGCTTCGGCGATCCGCCTTTCGCAATGCTCGTGCCTTTGTACCGCGGCTTCCAGCCGGGCCTCCAGCCTGGCGTGATCCTCGCGCGAGGTCGACAGGGTATCCTGGGCGGCCCGCAAATCCTGATCGGCGGCGCGCACGGCATTTTCGGAGTCCTGCAAGGCATCGGCGGCAGCGGCGCGGTCGCGCTCGGCATCCTGCAAGGCGCTCATCAGCTTGCGGCGCTTCTCCTCGAAAATCTCCGGCAGCGAGGCAAACTCGTCAAGCGCGGCACGGGTCTCCTGCTGGCGCTGGCTCAGGGCCTCGATCTGGCTCTTGGCCTTGGCGGAACGCTCGCTCCACTGCTTTTCTTCAGCGGCGATGATCTTGAGCCGGTCCGCCCTGTTTTTCGCTTCCCGCTCCAGCCCATCGTGCTTGGCGCGAAACTCGGCATAACCAGCGCGTTCGCGATTGACCCCATCGCGCAAGGCCTGCAGATCGGCCGAAATTCCATCCAGTGCCGGAAGACCGGAAAACTCATCGTGCGCCAGCGCATGGATGCTGCGCGCCTCGCCCAGCGTTTGAGCGACGCGCCGCCCGGCTTCATCGAGGGCACTGGTCTCCGCCAGGCTCTCCGAAATTTGCCGCTCATATTGCGCCAGCGCGCGTCTCGCCACCTCGACCGACGAATTGGCGGCGCGCCATGCCTCGCGTGCATCACGCTCGTCCTTGACCGCAGCCTCGACACTTGTTCGCGCTTTCTCGAATTCTGTGCCTGATACCTCAGCGGCCTGCACCGCAGCCTGCATCTCGATTTCAAGTCCGGCCAGCCGGTTCCGTTCCGCCAGGCGCTTGGCCGCGGCCGAAGGCGCATCACCTGCCGATGTAAATCCGTCCCAGCGCCATACGTCGCCTTCGCGGCTGACAAGGCGTTGTCCGGGCCTGAGCTGCGATTGCAGCGCCTGGCCGACGGCTTTCGACACTACGCCAATATGCGACAGGCGCCGCTGCAAGGCAGAAGGGCCCGTCACGAAAAGTGAAAGCGCCTCGGCCCCGCCCGGCAGCGAGACTACTTCGGCAAGCGGCGGCAGCCCGCGCCAGTGCACGGGCGCTGCTTCGTCGGCCGGAGCATCGATGTCTTCGCCAAGTGCTGCACCCAAAGCCGTTTCATAACCGGGCTCCACCCTGAGCGCGTCGACCAGAGGCGGCCACAGCCCGCCCGATCCGGTATCGAGCAGTTTGCTCAGCGTGCGGACTTCAGTTTGCAGCCGTTCCGCGCCACGCCGGGCGTCATCATAGACCTGCCGCTTCTCGACTTCCGCCTGGCGCACCGCCCGCACCGCGGCCTCGGCTGCATTGGCTGACATTTCCGATTGCGAAAGCACAGCCAGCGCGGCTTCAACCGCTTGCGCAAGACGTGCGCCATCTTCAGCACTTCCGGCCCGGTTCAGCAGCGCCTCGCGCCGTGTGGCTATGTCGCCTGCCTCGCGCTCGAGCTTGGCAATCCGGGCTGTCTGCTCGTCAATGCTCCGCTGCAATGCGTTGCGCTGGGCGGTCAGTTCGGAAAGCCGGGCGGCGGCGGCATCCGCCGCTTCCTGGGCGGCTGCAAGCGATGCTGCCGCCTGTTGCAGGGCGCGTGCCGCCTCGGCGCGAAGTTCGGCGTCATTGTCCTGCGCCGCCGCAAGTGCTGTGCGCTCATCAGCGAGCTTGACGATCACCTCTTCGGTATCGCCGATGGCTTCGTGCTCGCGCGCAAGATCACTGCCAATCTGCACCAGTCTCTGGTCAAGTTCGGCCTTGCGCGCCCGGGCCCGCTTCTGTTCTTCGTCGAGATTGTTGCGCTCGATCGACAGCCGCTGCAGGACGGCCGCGCGGATCGTCTCTTGCTCGCGCAGGGCAGGTAATTTCTCGCCAAGCTCGTCGCGGTGCCGGAGTTTCTGTGATGCCGCGCGTGTATGCTCGGCCAGAACCCGCGTTGCTTCGTCGAGCAGCTGCTTGTCATGGGCCGCCGCCGCCGCCGCGTCTTTCCACGCTACATAAAGGCCAGCCGCTTCGAGTTTTCGGATTTCGGCCGATATCTGCTTGTATTTCTGGGCCTGACGCGCCTGCCGTTTCAGGCTGTTGAGCTGGCTTTCAAGCTGTGCCACCACGTCTTCCAGCCGGGTGAGATTGAGCTCGGCCGCCCGCAGCTTGAGTTCTGCCTCATGGCGCCGCGTGTGCAGTCCTGTAATACCGGCCGCTTCTTCCAGGATAAGCCGCCGGGCCTGCGGCTTGGCGTTGATGATCTCCGAAATCTGCCCCTGCCGCACCAGTGCCGGCGAGCGGGCCCCCGTCGAGGCATCGGCAAACAGCAGTTGCACATCGCGCGCCCGCACATCCTTGCCGTTGATGCGGTAGGCAGAGCCTGCTTCCCGTTCAATCCGCCTTGAAATTTCGAGGAGATCGGCATCGTTGAAAGCAGCTGGGGCATCCCGGTCATCGTTTTCGAGCGTCAGCATGACTTCCGCCATGTTGCGCGACGGGCGTACCGTGGTGCCGGAGAAGATCACATCGTCCATGCCCGAGGCGCGCATGTTCTTGTAGGAGTTCTCGCCCATCACCCAGCGCAGCGCCTCCAGCAAGTTGGATTTGCCGCAGCCATTTGGCCCGACAACGCCTGTCAGGCCGCGTTCGATATACAGCTCGGTCGGTTCCACAAACGATTTGAACCCCGAAAGTCTGAGCCGGGTAAACTTCATAAGCCCCAAATCCCTCAATACAACGCCCGCTTAAGTTAGCAGCGGGTCGATCACTTTCTTCAAGTCTTCGATTTCCTGGCCGCCATCATATTTTGCGCCATTGATGAACAGCGTGGGAATCCCCGTAACCCCAAATCCCTCGGCCTGCTTGCGCACGTCCAGAATGCCCTTGGCGACGCTTTCGTTCTTCAGGCAGGCATCGAAGGATTCGCGCGACATGCCGGCCAGTTGTGCGATTTTGAACAGGCCCTCAACTGGGTTCGGAAACCACATTTCCTGCTGCTCGAAGATCATGCCAAGCACCGGGAAATACTTGTCCTTGGGGGCACACCGCGCCACCATGAATCCGGCAAGGCCCGCATCGTTATGCGGAAATTCGCGCATGATGAACCTGATCTTGCCGGTGTCGATATAGTCCTTCTTCAGCGTCTGGAAGGTCGTCTTGTGGAAGTTTGCGCAGTGCGGGCAAGACGCAGAGGCATACTCGATGATTGTCACCTTGGCGTCGGCCGGTCCCATGCTCATTTCGCCGATCGGCGAGGGTTCGCTGAGTTTGGAAAGATCCTGCGCCATGGCGGGACCGGCAAGCGCAAGCGCGCTTGCCCCGAGAATCAATTGGCGGCGATTTGCGTACATGATGGCTCCTGACTACTAGATATTGTGGTTTGAGATAAAGTGGTCATTTCGGCTGTGGAGAAACCGCCCGCTTGGCCAGTGCGCCAGTCCCCAGCCGCTTCAGGGCATCTTTCAGTTTTTCATCCCCGATGACAGCGAGCTTGTGCTCAAGTTCCGCTGCGGTCGCAGGCGGCAAGCTGAGGTTTTTCCGCAACTTAGGCTTGCCAATGGCCTGGTGGCCCTGGATGATCTTGAGTGTGGAGATCGCGCCATAGCCCAGATAGGCGTTGATCCGCTCGATGATGATCGGCGTTTCATGATGCAGGTCCAAGGCGCGGCCGGGGGCACTTCTGATGACCAGGGTTCCACTTTGTTCGTCGGGCCTGGCGGTCTTGGGCCACTTGATTCGCTCCGGCTCGCAAAGGGCCGCAAGCCTTTCCCCGACAATGACCGGCCATTGTGTAAGAACCTCGGCGGTGGCGCGGCCGCGCTTGGCGAAATGAGCGCCCGTCAGGGCCCGGAAATGTTTGTCGAGAGTTTCCATTGTCGAATGCCTCGGGCTACCCCATTCTCATTGCACCATGGCGGAACAAGGGCTGGAAAGCGAAATAACGGCCAGGCTTCTGGCCTGGTATGGCTCACAAGCGCGTGACCTGCCTTGGCGCTCAAAGCCAGGAGAATCACCTGACCCATATCGCGTATGGCTGTCCGAAATCATGCTGCAGCAGACAACCGTTGCCGCCGTACGCAGCTACTTTCTCAAGTTCATCACCACATGGCCCACCGTGCAGGCCTTGGCCGAAGCGTCTCTCGACGATGTACTGCGCGCCTGGGCCGGCCTTGGCTACTACGCTCGCGCCCGCAACCTGCATGCTTGCGCCAAAACCGTAGCCGGGCAGCATGGCGGCGTGTTTCCGGATACCGAAGCGGGGCTTCTCGCACTGCCCGGCATTGGTCCCTATACCGCAGGCGCTATCGCCGCGATTGCCTTCGATCTTCCCTCCGCCGCTGTTGATGGAAACGTCGAACGCGTCATTTCACGGCTTTACGCTATCGAAACCCCGCTCCCCGCAGCGAAACCCGAAATCAGAAAGCGCACCCTTGAACTTGTGCCATGCCGGAGGGCTGGCGACTTTGCCCAGGCCCTGATGGATCTTGGCGCCACAATCTGTACGCCAAAGCGCCTCAACTGCCTGATTTGTCCGTGCGCTGACTATTGCGAGGGCAGGAAACGCGGCATTGCCAGTACGCTGCCCAGGAAAGCCGCCCGGAAGCCCGTGCCGGCGCGCAAGGGCATCGCCTTCTGGATCGAGCGTGCCGATGGCGCAATTCTGCTCAGGCGCCGCCCGGAGAAAGGCTTGCTCGGCGGCATGATGGAAATTCCCTCGACCGAATGGCAGGCTCATTTGCCCGATCCGGTTGACCCTCCGTTTCCCGCGCAGTGGTCAAGGCAGCCCGGAATTGTCGAACACACGTTCACCCATTTCCATCTCGAACTCGAAATCTGGAAAGCCCTTGCAACTGGGAAACAGCCGCCCGCTGCCGGTCACGTCTGGGTCGCGGCAAAGGATATCCACGCGGAGGCTCTGCCCAGTGTAATGCGCAAGATTGTCGTGGCGATGCTGGGATGAACCGGTCAGCGCCGCCCGCCAATTTCGTCGATGTGCAGCAGCATGTCGGCCGGGTCTTCATAGACGCGATATGCACCTGAACGTTCAAGTTCTTCCATGCCATAGCCGCCTGAGAGCACCCCGACCCCCAGGGCCCGCGCCCGCCGTGCCGCCAGCATGTCCCAGATGCTGTCACCGACCACGCATGACATTTCGATGTTCACCCCAAGCTTCTCTGCCGCTGCAAGGAACAGGTCGGGGTCCGGCTTGGCATAGCGCACCAGGTCGCGCGTTATGATCGGCACCTTGCGCATGTCGACGCCAAGCTTTTCGATCACCGGCCCCGCCGTTTCAATCCGCCCGGATGTCGCGATCGCCCAGGGAATTTCATTTTCGCTGAGGAAAGTGAGAAGCTCGCGCGCTCCGGGCAGCGGGCGTGTCAGGTGCGAACGCTTATTGTAATGTGCCTTGTGCGATTGGCGCAGCCGTTCGAGGCGCGCATCATTGAGGTCGACGCCGGTCTCCCGTGCCAATGCCTTGGTGAACAACCCTCCCGACATGCCGATCTTGCGATGCAGCCGCCATACCGAGACGTCAATTCCCTCTTCCTGAAGCGCGTCATGCCACGCCAGCACATGGTCATAGACACTATCGACAAGTGTGCCGTCGAGATCGAAGAGAAATGCCGTCTGTTGGCGTTCAGCCATTTGTATATCCTTTTTCCTGTGAGAGCTTGAGAGAGAGAAAATCGCGCCACGCGAGCCGCTTCTGCGCCGGCTGACGCAGCAGATAGGCCGGATGCAGGGTCGCCAGAAGCGGAATGTTCCTGCCACCGGCTTCGAATGAAAACCACTTGCCTCGCAGCTTGAGTATGCCGTCGGTCTTGCCGATCAGCCGCTGCGTTGGCGTGGCCCCGAGGCACACGATCACCTTCGGCTGCTGAATTTCGATGGTCCGCCGCAGGAACGGCATGCACATGGCGGTTTCCTGCTCGGTCGGGGTGCGGTTTCCGGGCGGCCGCCAGAAGATCACGTTGGTGATGAACACGGAGCCCGCCGCATCCTCCGCCGACCGCGACAATCCAATGGCCGCAAGCATCTTGTCCAGCAGATGCCCGGATCGCCCAACGAACGGCTTGCCCTGCACATCTTCGTCACGCCCCGGCGCTTCGCCGATCAGCATGATTTCGGCTTGCGGATTGCCATCGCAGAAACAAAGCTGTGTTGCAGTCTTCTTGAGCGGGCATGAGTCGAACTGGTTGAGGGCCGCGGCGACATCGTCCAACGTAGTGCAGCCTGAAGCCATGGTAGCGGCATCGCCTGAAAAATTCGGCACGGTTGCGGATGACGCAGCCGGGCGCGACGCGGCAACCCGCATCTGTGTACCTTCACCTTCCACTGGTCTTGCCACCGTTGCAAAGCGATTGACCGGGGCTTCGCCCGCCACTTCATCGGCGCCCATCTCGACGAGCCAGGCGAGGGCGCGCGCGGCCTCGCCGGGCGTCATGTCTTTGGGCTTTTCAAACATGTCGGAAACGATCGCTTGTGCGTTGATTAGGGAACATTATAACAGGCCCGAGTTCAAGTGACAGCCCCGTGGAGTGATGGCCGTGGAAGAGATGCAGCGCGAAGCCATGGAATACGATGTGGTGATTGTCGGTGCCGGTCCCGCTGGCCTCGCGGCGGCAATACGTTTGAAGCAACTGTCACCTGATACCAGTGTCTGCGTCCTGGAAAAAGGCTCGGAAGTCGGTGCTCATATTCTTTCCGGTGCGGTCGTCGATCCGGTTGCCCTGAATGAACTGATTCCCGATTGGAAGGAAAAGGGCGCACCGCTCAATACCCCGGT
The DNA here is from genome assembly GCA_031373255.1 of Hyphomicrobiales bacterium. Classification (GTDB taxonomy): domain Bacteria; phylum Pseudomonadota; class Alphaproteobacteria; order Rhizobiales; family Aestuariivirgaceae; genus JANMMJ01. The sequence continues at coordinate 12,206 of JANMMJ010000156.1, read as the reverse complement.
GACCGAGGATCGTTTCTTTGTCTTGGGTCCCAACGGTGCAATGCGGCTGCCCAATGCGTTTATGCCGCCGCTCATGAACAACCACGGCAACTACGCCGTCTCGCTCGGCAACATCTGCCGCTGGCTCGGCCAGCAGGCCGAAGCTCTGGGTGTCGAGATCTACGCGGGCTTCGCCTGTTCCGAGGTACTCTACCGCGAGGATGGATCGGTGCGTGGCGTTGTTGCCGGTGTCTTCGGCGTGGCCAGGGATGGTTCCCACAAAGCCGATTACCAGCCGGGCATGGAATTGCTCGGCAAATATGTGCTGATCGCCGAGGGCGCGCGCGGTTCGCTCGCCAAGGAAATCATCGCGAAATTCAATCTCGCCGAAGGCCGCGAGCCACAGAAATACGGCCTCGGCATGAAGGAGCTTTGGGAGGTGCGCCCCGAAGTCCATCACCAGGGCCAGGTGACCCACACCATGGGCTGGCCGCTCGGCACCAAGACCGGTGGCGGTTCATTCATGTACCATCTCGAGGACAATCTCGTCTCCATCGGCTTCGTGGTGCATCTGAATTATGAAAACCCGTATCTCTTCCCCTACATGGAATTCCAGCGCTTCAAGCACCACCCGCTGATTGAGCCGGTGCTGCAGGGCGGGAGAAGGATTGCCTATGGCGCGCGCGCCATCACCGAAGGTGGCCTCCAGTCGGTGCCGAAGCTCGGTTTTCCCGGCGGTGCCCTGATCGGCTGCTCGGCCGGCTTCGTCAACGTGCCCCGCATCAAGGGCTCTCACAACGCCATGAAGACCGGCATGCTGGGAGCTGAAGCAGTCCATGCGGCTCTGGCGCAGGGCAGAAGCGGCGATATGGGGGCCGATTACGAGAAGGCATTCGAGCGGTCCTGGGTTTATCGCGACCTGAAGAATGTCCGCAACGTCAAGCCCATGTGGTCGAAATTGGGCCTTGTGGGTGGCCTCGCCCTCGGCGGCCTCGACATGTGGATGAACCAGCTTGTCGGCGGCGGATTGGGAACCTGGAAGCATGGCAAGGCCGACTTCGCCACGCTGAAACCCGCCGCAGAGTCAAAGCCGATTGACTATCCAAAGCCCGATGGCGTGATTTCCTTCGATCGGCTCACCAACGTGGCCTTCTCCGCCACCAATCATGAAGAGGACGAGAAGGTCCACCTGCAACTCAAGGATCCTGCTGTTCCAATCGCTGTCAACCTGCCAACCTGGGCGGAGCCGGCCCAGCGCTATTGCCCGGCCGGCGTTTACGAGGTGGTCGAGGAGGAAGGCAAAGGTCCGCGCTTCCAGATCAATCACCAGAATTGCGTTCACTGCAAAACCTGCGACATCAAGGATCCCTCGCAGAATATCAATTGGGTGGTGCCGCAGGGCGGCGAGGGGCCGAACTATCCAAACCTCTAGCGCCAGCTTTTATTCACTTGCGGTAACCAAGAAAAAACCTCATTTCTTCAGAATGTAGTGTGCCAGTTAGCGCCACGCCGCCACCAGCGGAGAAACCGGGATTAAATGATGCGATTTCAGAGTTATGCCACCGTGCTTGCAGCCGTTGGCCTGTTTGCCCTTGCCACTCCCGCCTCTGCTGGTCTTGACGATATCCGGTTTGGCCTCGATTCGCTTTCCGGCGATTATCTCGCCGGCCGCTTTGCCGGCAAGGAACGCGACATGGATGTCGCGGCGAAATATTTCAACAGCGCCCTGATCGACGATCCCGACAATCCGGTACTGATTGAACGCGCTTTCGTTCTCGACCTTTCCGCCGGCAATATCCAGAACGCGGAGGAATATGCCACTCGCGTTCTCGGCTTCAACAGCCAGCACCGCGTGGCGCGCATGACCTTGGGCCTGCGCGATGCCCGCGTGAAGAATTACCGCGAGGCCCGCGAGAATTTCAAGAAGACCGCCTACACGCCGGTTGGGGAATTGAGTGCCGCACTCCTCTCTGCCTGGACCTTTGCCGGTGAGAAGCAATTGCCGGAAGCGCTCGCCGCCCTCGACAAGCTCGACACCAACGACAGCTTTGGCAATTTCAAATCATTCCATGGCGCCTTGATCGCCGATCTTCTCGATCAGCCATTCCGGGCCGAGCCGCTCTACAGGCAATCCTTCGAGCAGGTGGGCAGTTCGCTCCGCATCGTGCAGGCCTATGGCAATTTCCTTGAGCGCCAGGGCCGCCCCGAGGAAGCCCGCAAGGTCTATCAGCAGTTTCTCGGCACGTCGGAGCGCAATCCCGTCATCCTGGCGGCCCTCAACGGATTGTCAGCCGGGCACACGCCCAAGCCCTTTATCGCCTCTGTCAATCAGGGCATGGCGGAAGCCCTGTTTTCCATCGCCAGCGCGCTCGCCGACGATCAGGGCATCGAAGTGGCCTTGATCTATGCCCAGCTTGCCTTGTCGATGAACGGCGATTTCGACGTCGCCAAGACCTTGCTGGGCGACATCTATGAAGACATGGGCCAGTATGAAAAGGCCATTGCTGCCTATCAATCGGTGCCGCTCACCTCGGTCCTGCACACCAACGCGCAGATCGAAGTTGCCATCAGCCGCCAGCGCCTCGAAAAGCCGGCGGAAGCCAAGAGCCAGTTGAAAATCGTCCTGGAAAAGGACCCGCGCAACTACGACGCGTGGATCACGCTCGGCAACATTCACCGCAATAACGAAGAGTTCAAGGAAGCGGCCGACGCTTACACCAAGGCCATCGATCTCGTGCCGGTGCTCACTCGCGATCACTGGAGCGCGCTCTACTATCGCGGCATCTCCTTCGAGCGCAGCAAGGCCTGGGACAAGGCCGAAAACGATTTCCGCAAGGCCCTGTCGCTCGAACCGGACCAGCCGATGGTTCTGAATTATCTGGGCTACTCGCTCATCGAGAAGAAGCTCAATCTCAAGGAAGCCATGGACATGGTCCGCCGTGCCGTCGAGTTGAAGCCCAATGACGGCTACATCGTCGATAGCCTTGGCTGGGCCCATTATCAGATTGGCGAATACGATGAAGCGGTGACTCAGCTTGAGCGCGCCGTCGAACTGAAGCCGGCCGATCCAACCATTGCATCGCATCTGGGTGACGCATACTGGCGGGTAGGCCGCAGGCTCGAAGCGCGCTTCCAATGGCAGCATGCCAAGGACAACAAGCCCGAGGCCGACCAACTGGCCGATATTGAGAAACGCCTCGCCACCGGACTTCCCGATGAACCGGCCGTCAAGCCTGCCGAAAACAAGACCGACACAGGCAATAACGGTTGATCGTAGCCGAAGTCGCGCGCGCCAAGGTCAACCTGGCGCTTCATGTTCTGGCAAGGCGCGAAGACGGATACCACGAACTCGATTCGATCGTGGCATTTGCCGATGCCGGCGATGAACTGACTTTCGAGCCCGCCGAATCATTCGAACTTCATGTGCAAGGGCCGTTTGCGGCTGGTCTTGCGACCGGCATGGATAATCTGGTGATGCGCGCCGCGGTGGCACTCGCCGAGCGTTGGCCCGGTTTGATTCGCCCGGCCCGCATGGTTCTGACCAAGAATCTTCCAATCGCGTCGGGGATTGGTGGGGGCTCGGCAGATGCCGCCGCAACGCTCCGAGGCCTTGTCCGGCTTTCAGGCGCCACCACCATGACCGGCCCTGACCTTGCTGAAATTGCATTGAAACTCGGTGCCGATGTTCCCGTTTGCTTGCCGCAGCGGGCCTGCCGCATGGGGGGCATCGGCGAAGTTCTCAGTCCGGTGTCCGATTTTTCGGCATTGCCCGCACTTCTGGTCAATCCGGGAGTGGAACTGGCAACTGCGGATGTATTTCGCAAGCTGGCACTGGCAAGAGGTGCCCGGCATTCTCAGCCGATCGCCAGCATCTCCGAAATAGCACTGTGGCGGAACGACCTGGAGCCGTCTGCCCGGGCGATTGCGCCCGTCATTGTGGAGGTATTGCACGCCTTGCAGCAGGCACCCGGCAATCGCCGCGCATTCATGTCGGGCTCAGGCGCCACCTGTGTTGGTATTTTCTCTTCCGAAGAGCAGGCCCTTGGAGCGATGTCTGCCATGCCGCCAACCTGGTGGAGCATGGCCACCATGCTGAGATAGGCTCGATCAGCGAGGGTAACGTGCATCGGTGTTACCAGCAGCCGTAAGCGTAAGCCCAGCCGACGAAGTACCAGCCGCAAGTCGGGATTTCGAGTGTTCCGGTGGCAGCCATCGCAGCGGCGGTCGTGGCGGTGGTGAAGGTGGTGATGATCGAGAGTTTCTTGAACATGGTGGGTCTCCTGTCTTTTCTCTGCCCCGGAGCAACGGATGTCTCCGGAGCGTTGTTGTCTGTTGTGATGGTGTCTCGTGGGGTCGGTCTGTGACCTGCATCACCGTGGCTTGCGGCTCATCAACGTCGCTGCGAGAACGTGCGGATTGTTGGCATAGAGGCTGGCAAGTGAGCCACGGGTCGGCAGGCTGTGCATTCCGATATCGCGAAGCATGTAGGGGTCCATCGCCGCCAGCTGAGCCATCGTTGCCTTCTCCGCGCGGGCTTCCCGGCGACGTGCCGCCCAGGTCTTGAACCAGCGCTGCAGCTTTGCTGTGGGTGATTCCGAATTCAGGTTGACCCGGTTCTGCTGTGTCATTTGCATTGTCATGGGAAGTCTCCTCCTGGTTTGGTTGTCCGCTGTGAGGGGTTCCTCTTTGCGGTGACCGGCGTCCCTGCCTGTCGAAGTCAAATGTGCGGCAGATTTATTTCCGTGGGGATGAGCAGCATTTTCTGTTTATTGGCGGTCTTTCCGGCTTTTCCGGATTTCGGAAAACTCTGGAAGCGCCCAAACGCCGGCAGGGCCGCCATGACTAAGGTCATGGACGGTCCGGCGACAAACCAGGTTAAATATATGAAATTATAAGATAAAATCGGAGGACGTTAGTGTTGACGCGGTAAAATTGTGCAGCACGATCTGCATTTCGGCGCCCGTTTTGCCGTCAGTATTGACGCTGACGAGCGTATCCGTCCCGATCTGGGTGGCCCGGATTTGTCCTTCGGCGCTGAATGCTGCTCCATTTATGAAGCTGAACGCATTATTCCCGGCAACATGGACCTTGGAGTCGATCGATTGGAAATCAAGGTCATCCGAAAGATGCTCGAAATCGAAGATCTGGTCGCGCATTGAGCTGCCCAACCGCGATTCCCCTACCTTGTTGAAGTCAAATCTGTCCTCTCCGGCACCTCCGACCAGGTAATCGCCGCCGATGCCGCCGATTAGCTGATCGTCGCCTGCATCGCCGCGCAGTATGTCGCGGCCACCGCGCCCAGCCATTTTGTCATTTCCCTCGTCGCCGAACATTTCGTTGCCCACGCTGTCGCCGGCAAGGAAATCGCCCAATTTGGAACCCGCCAGATTCTCTATGAAAAGCAGTTGATCACCCGCCGCGTCACCAAAGTTGCTGGCTTGCAGGAGGAGATCGACGCCAACGCCAGATTTTGCGCTCTCATAGCTCGCGATATCGACACCAGTGCCACCATCGAGCAGGTCGCCGCCTTCTTCGCCGATTAATCGGTCGTTGCCCCAGCTTCCGTAGAGTCTGTCATCGCCGCCACGCCCGGCCAGAAGGTCGTTGCCGTCCTCACCGAACAGGGCGTTCGCGTTGTGGTCGCCTCCCAGATGATCATCGTAGTCCGAGCCTTCGACAATTTCGATGGAGTAAAGCTGATCGCCGGCGGCCTCGCCGTAGTTCAGGCCTTGGTAGAGTAGATCGACGCCCACCCCTTCATTGGCAAGCCAGTAGACGGCGACATCTTCGCCGTCTCCGCCATCGATGACATCCTGGCCTGGGCCGCCGTTCAACCAGTCAGAACCAGCTTCACCGTAGAGAAAATCGTTTCCGGCACGGCCATAGAGATCGTCATTGCCGGTGCCGCCGTAGATATTGTCGCTGAAATAATCCCCGAGCAGTGTGTCGTTACCCCCGAATCCCGCCATGGTGACGCCTGTCGGAACCGCGCCACTTTGCATGTTTTCCCAGGCCCAATCATAAAAGCTGTCATCGTCACTGAAAGAAATGGTCGTAGGCATGACAATCTCCGTTGAAATGTGACCGGCATCATTGCCGGTCGTCCGCAGCTTGAATGTGGGTCAATTAGCTTTCCCCGGTAATCGCGGGAATTTTCCATTTATTGTAGATATTTCCGCAGCTTGCGAAGGTTCGATTTGAGCAGTGCCAACGCCGGAAACGCGGCTCCGGGGAAGCCGCGTTCGGGGCATTGACTGGCCGGGGTGCGAGCGCTGGACCGCCGCGATCAGATTTCGAAAATCATGGTGCAGCAGCGGCGGCTTGCAATGCGCGGCCCGCGCCTGCAGCGCACGGCTGCGAGTGATATGTCCCCTGGCTGAACCGGCCGCCGCTGACGTATCCGGGCCGGGCAAAATCGCATCCGGTGGCCGAGACAATCTTGCTCTGTTGACGGACGTGGCCCTGACCGATCTGTTTGTAGTCAACGGCACTGAAAGCAACGGCGGCGGCGAATCCTGAAAGCAGTGCGATTCTCGTGAACATGGTGGCTATCCTCTGAAGTTTGCATTGGATGATCCGCGGGATCGTCTGATTGAGTGTCTCGCGGCGAGAGGCGTCCTTGCCTGTCGACCAGAATGTGATGCAAACTGCTTTCCGTGGGGATGAGCGGCATTTTCCACGAATTGGCAGGCTTTCCGGATTTTCCGGTTTCTGGAAAAATCCGAAAGCTGCGAGGATGGGCAATGGAAGAGGCAGAGCGGAAAGCGGTTGGCGAGGCAGTCAAGGAGCACGTTTCGCGCGAAGGACTGAGCCGCGAAGCCTATTGCATCCGTTATCGCATTCCCAAGGGCACCCTCGACAAGATGGTCACGGGGATTTTCTCCCCCAAGACGCTTGCCAAGCTGGAACGCCAGACCGGACGCACCTTCCGCGCCACATCGCCGACATTGGACCGCGCCGCACTTGACCTTGGTGCCTATCTTCATGCTGACTACCGAAGTTATGAAGGCCACTACACCATGATCCGGCCCTCATTCGATACCGCGACAAAGCTCAGCCTGTTTCCGGTGCGGATCGATTGGGATGACGCGCATCCCGGTCTGCGCATTGCCGGCCACACATCCACCGGCTACCAGAAAATGGCCTACCTCTCATTTCCGAAGAACTGCCCCTATCTCTTCATTCACGCCAACGAGAAGGGGTGGCAGTCGACCATGATTTTTTCGACCCTGGACGTCGAATCGGGAATGAGTGGTGCGGTGCTGACCGTTGGCAACATCGGCGGCGGCGTCTATGCGCCGTTCTGCCTGCCGATGATACTCGAGCCTGCCGCGCGGCCGCTCCGCGAAAACGTCGAGATTGACACAGCCGATTCCCGATTCGCGGCGCTCAACACGCGGCTCGCCGAAATCTTCACACGAAAATATATCCGCCTGGGCTGAACCGGCAGGCTATTGCTGGCTGCTGCCTTCGGCGGGTTGCTGCGTGCAATCAGTTGCGCTGTTGCCGGTGCTGTCGCACGGTTCCGTCGCTTCCGGCGGCGCGTTGGGATCGGTGAGCCCGCGCGTCAGCAACTTGCCTTCGCCTTCGGTTCCCGCAGGTTCTTCCTGATTAGCCGGGCTCGGCGGTTTGATCGGCCCACCCCAGGGTGAAGAATCTTCAGCCCATGCTGTGGCAGAAAGAAAGGCCAATGCGCCGAGTAGCACCAGCCCACGATTCCATGAATTTGTCATCGCAAGTTAAGCTCCGGTCCGCCCTTGGAAATTCAGTTTACGCCATGGAACTCCGGCTGCATAGCGCTAAAACGCAGACGTCAGTAGGCCCGCGAGACGCAGAAATCGACGGCCTCGAGCAGAGCCGCCTTGTATTCGCTGTCCGGAAAAATCGCCAGCGCATCGCGCGCGATATCGCCATAGTGATTGGCTCTGTCGATCGTATCGGCGATGGCGCCATGACGTTCCATCAGCTTTTGCGCATAAAGCAGGTCGTCTGCGGTCTGTTCGCCGCTTTCCAGCGTGCGTTTCCAGAAGTTCCGCTCTTCCTTTGTGCCGCGCCGGTAGGCGAGAACGACCGGAAGTGTGATTTTGCCTTCGCGGAAATCATCGCCGACACTCTTGCCCATCAGGGCCTGTTTTCCGGAGTAGTCGAGCGCATCGTCGACCAGCTGGAATGCGATGCCCAAATTCTTGCCATAGGATTCGAGCGCTTCCTGTTCTTCCTTCGGGTGGTTGGCAATCACGGCGCCGACTTCGGCGGCTGCCGCGAACAGCGCTGCCGTCTTGGCGATGATCACTTCGAGATAGGCGTCTTCGGTGGTCGACGTATCATGCGCGGCGGCAAGTTGCAGAACCTCGCCTTCGGCAATGACAGCCGCTGCATGGCTGAGAATGCGCAGTGATTCGAGTGAGCCGGTCTCGACCATCATCTTGAACGCCTGGCCAAGCAGATAGTCGCCCACCAGCACGCTGGCCTGGTTGCCCCAGATTTTCCGCGCTGCCGCCTTGCCGCGCCGCAAGTCGCTCTCATCGACCACGTCATCGTGCAATAGCGTGGCGGTGTGCATGAATTCGACCGAGGTCGCGAGCTTGATATGGTGCTGCCCCTCGAAACCGCACATTCGCGCCGCCGCCGCCGTCAGCATCGGCCTGATGCGCTTCCCGCCGGAATTGATCAGATGGCCGGCAAGTTCTGGAATGAGGTCCACATGCGATTGCGCCCGGGCGAGGATCGCTTTGTTGACCTCGTCCATGTCCTCCGCGGTCAGCCGAATCAGTGCATTGAGCGAAGGCTTCGGCGCCTCATTGCTTTCAAAAGGGATAACAATGCCCAAATTTTGGTCCCACCCACGCCACCGGTTAACACATGAGTAATCAATTGCCGCGCCATTGTGAGCGCGACCCGTTGCCGCTCGCAACAACTATTCATGAAGCACGTATGAGGGATGTTGTGGAGCTTTTCCGCGCTTGCAGGCAAGCTCAAAGTCCACGACACAGGATTTTTGATATGCATGGCTTTGCTGCAGCTGGGAAGTTAAGAGGAGACCTCTGGTAACCCCTCGCTAACCATCACTGCCTCATATTGGGTGCTCATGCAGATGAATACCTTGCCAACAATGCCAGTGGCCCCGACTCCCCCGCCGCCCGCTTCGGCGGTTCCAGCTTCTCTAACGGAGGACGGGTTCCTGGGCGGAAAACTGCGGATGCTCCAGCCTGAAAAGGGCTACCGGGCAGGCATTGACGCGGTTTTTCTGGCGGCATCCATTCCGGCATCGTCCGGTGAAACGCTTTTTGAGGCCGGCGTCGGAACCGGCGTTGCCGCCTTGTGCCTCGCCGCGCGTGTGCCCACGGTTCACGTCACGGGTATGGAAATCGCCACCCGCTATGCCGTGCTGGCTGAGGAAAATGCCAAGCGCAACAATCTCGGCAACGCCCTTCGCGTTATCCACGCCGATGTCAAGGAAGCCATGCGGCGCGATCTTTCGCAGATGCCGTCGCATGGGTCCTTCAGCCATGCCTTCGCCAATCCGCCTTACTTTGAGGATGGCAAGGTCACTCCTTCACCCACGCTGCTGAAATCCCAGGCTCACAGCTTCGGTCCCGATGATCTCGACCTCTGGGTCAAGGTGCTGGCGACCATGGTCACCTTGCGGGGCAGTGTGACATTCATCCATCGCGCCGAATCACTGGGGAAACTCCTCGGCTGCATGGAAGGCCGCTTCGGCGACATCCGCGTTGCACCGCTTTACGCCCGCGAAGGCACGGCGGCGTCGCGTATCATCGTGCAGGGGATCAAGGGGTCGAGGGCCCCCATGCAGCTGCTTCCGGGCCTTGTGCTTCACGACAAGACCAACAGCTTTACGCCTGAAGCCGAGGCCATCCTGCGCGATGGCATGGCCTGGCGCCTGCGCTAGGACGCAATTGCCGGTCCCGATTTGGCCTACAAAAGCCGCAATTCACCTCATGATGAACGGTTCGTGGAGGCGAGATCATGTTGAAAATCCTGACTGTGGCCGTGGCCGGTGTGCTCACCATCGTGACGATGAAGCGCCTTTTCGAGCAGCTGCAGGCCCAGAAGGCCCGTGTGAAGTCAACCGGTACACAACCGGCACCGGCGGTGACAAGGTTGCGCCAGGACCCCGGAACCGGCGTCTATTATCCTGAAACCTGAGCGGCGGGGTTTTGCTTGACCCGCTGAAAACTGGCCCATAGTTTGCGCCCGCAACAATGATCGCGCTGCCATGGCCCTCAATCCCGCCAAATCGTTTCAAGACCTGATCCTGACGCTCCATCAATACTGGAGTGAACGTGGCTGCGTCATCATGCAGCCTTACGACATGGAAGTGGGGGCCGGCACCTTCCATCCCGCCACGACGTTGCGCTCGGTCGGGCCAAGGCCGTGGGCTGCTGCCTATGTCCAGCCGTCGCGGCGTCCCAAGGATGGCCGCTATGGCGAAAATCCCAACCGGCTGCAGCACTATTACCAGTACCAGGTGATCATCAAGCCCTCGCCGCCCGACCTGCAGGACCTTTACCTGGGCTCCCTTTACGCCATCGGCATCGACTCCAGGCTTCACGATATCCGCTTTGTCGAGGATGATTGGGAAAGCCCGACCCTTGGCGCCTGGGGCCTGGGCTGGGAAGTCTGGTGCGATGGCATGGAAGTATCGCAGTTCACCTACTTCCAGCAGGTGGGCGGCCTCGATTGCCATCCAGTTTCCGGCGAACTCACCTATGGCCTCGAGCGCCTCGCCATGTATGTGCAGAATGTCGACAACGTCTACGACCTGAACTTCAACGGGCTTCCCGAGGGCAAGGGCCGCATCACCTATGGCGATGTCTTCCTTCAGGCCGAGCAGGAATTTTCACGCTTCAATTTCGAACACGCCGATACCGAAATCCTGTTTCAGCACTTCAAGGATGCCGAGAAGGAGTGCCGGGCCCTGCTTGACAAAGGCGCGACCGGCACCCGCCATGAACTCGCCCTACCGGCCTATGACCAGTGCATCAAGGCGTCGCACGCTTTCAATCTGTTGGATGCCCGCGGTGTCATCTCGGTGACCGAGCGCCAGGCCTATATTCTGCGTGTGCGGGAACTGGCAAAAGGCTGCTGCGAAGCCTGGAGCAAGACGGCAGGTGGCGGGCTCGCAGCCTGAGGACAGCGCGTCTTATGCGCGGAGTGCGCTCCGGGTCCGGTCTTCGATGAGCGCCAGCGCTTCGTCCCCGGCCATGGCCTTGCCGAACAGATAGCCCTGTCCATGCTGGCAGCCTGAACTGAGCAGCGATGAAAGCTGGTCGAGCCGCTCGATCCCTTCCGCCGTTGCCACCAGCCCGAGCCCCTTCGAGAGACTGAGGATGGCATTGACGATCACCGCATCGTCGTTTCCGCGTTCCATTGCCTGGATGAAGGATCGGTCGATCTTCAGATTGTCGAACCTGAACTCGCGCAGATGATAGAGGCTTGAATAGCCTGTGCCGAAATCGTCGATGGCGATCCTGACGCCGGCATTGCGGAGGCTGGCCAGCGCCTCGCGCGCCTGGTCCTTGTTCTCCACCAGGCAGCTTTCGGTAATCTCGACTTCGAGCCGCTGTGCCGAAAGCCCGGTCTCGCCAAGCACCCCAAGGATGCGCAAGCTGATGATCTTGTCCTTGAACTGCTTTGGCGAAAGATTGAACGCCAGCTTGAGATGTGATGGCCAGCGCACGGCCTCCTGGCAGGCGGCCCGCAACAGGCACATGCTGAGGTCGGTGATGAGGCCGGTCTCTTCGGCAAGGGCAATGAATTCGTCCGGCTGGATATTGCCGAACTCGGCATCGTTCCAGCGTGCCAGTGCTTCAAACCCGATGATCTGGTTGCTCTTGAGATCAACCAGCGGCTGGAAGAAAGGCTTGACGGTTTTCTGCGTGATGGCGGTGCGAAGTTTGCGCTCCATCAATTTGCGCCGCCGCAATTGTTCGTCCATCGCCGGATCGAAGAAACAGAACGGCGCCAAATAATCTTCCTTTGCCTGGTAAAGTGCCACGTCGGCTTCGCGCACCACGTTTTCAGCACTTTGCTCGCCTGGCTGAAACAGTGAAAGGCCGATGGATGCGCGGATCGTGGCGTCGGCCGAACCGACCATGAAGGGCGTATCGAATTTCGTGGCGATGCGCTCCGCAATCGCTTCGGCTTCGGCTCGTTCTTCGATAGGCCTTGTGACAATGGCGAATTCATCACCGCCAAATCGTGCC
>JANMMJ010000112.1:0-18792 GCA_031373255.1 Hyphomicrobiales bacterium | reverse complement strand
GTCTTGCGAAACCGTGTCTCTTCGAGACGCAGTGTTTCGGTAATGAGGTCCTGCGCCCGGATCAGTTCCGGATAGGCGGCACCCATTTCACGCGTCAACGACGGCACCAGCCGCCACATCAGCGGTTCCCTCATGCCGAGCAGTTCGGCATGGCGCATGGCGCGCCGCATGATCCGGCGCAGCACATAGCCGCGGCCTTCGTTGGAAGGAAGCACACCATCTGCAATCAGGAACGATGACGCCCGCAGGTGATCGGCGATGACCCGGTTCGAAGCCTTGTTCTTGCCTTCGGCCGGAACACCTGTCTTGTCGACAATGGCCGAAATCAGGACCTTGAAGAGGTCGACTTCATAGTTGTCATGCGTCCCCTGGAGCACGGCCGCAATGCGCTCCAGCCCCATGCCGGTATCGATCGACGGCTTCGGCAGGCTGACGCGCTCGTCTTTCGTCACCTGCTCGTATTGCATGAAAACGAGGTTCCAGATTTCAATGAACCTGTCGCCATCGGCATCCGGAGAGCCGGGAGGACCGCCGGGAATCTTGTCGCCATGATCGTAGAAAATCTCGGAGCATGGGCCGCAGGGCCCTGTGTCGCCCATCGCCCAGAAATTGTCCGACGTGGGAATGCGGATGATCCGGCTGTCGGGCAGGCCGGCAATCTTCTTCCACAATTGGAAAGCCTCATTGTCCTCGGAATAGACGGTGGTCGTGAGCTTGTCCTTGGGCAGCCCATATTCCTTGGTGACCAGCGTCCACGCCCACTCGATCGCATCGGCCTTGAAATAATCGCCGAACGAGAAATTGCCGAGCATCTCGAAGAACGTGTGATGCCGCGCCGTATAGCCCACATTGTCGAGATCGTTGTGCTTGCCGCCGGCCCTCACGCACTTCTGCGCCGTCGTCGCCCGGCTGGAGGGGCGACTCTCCATGCCGGTGAAGACGTTCTTGAACTGCACCATGCCGGAATTGGTGAACATGAGTGTCGGGTCGTTGCGCGGCACCAGCGGTGAGGAAGCGACGATCTCATGCCCCTGCCGCTTGAAAAACTCGAGAAAGGTGGAGCGGATTTGGGCAAGTCCGATCATGGGCGTAAAGCAACCTTCCTGATGCCGGCGCATCAGCGCGCCTCAAATTCGGGGCTCTTTTATGGTTCGGGCCCCCTCCTGTCCAGCGGATGTTGGGAACCATCCGCCCAAATGGAGTGGCGCCCCCCGATACGCAGGAGGGCGCCGTATGCAGCGTGTGGGGCAACACCTGCATGGTCACCGGCCATGTGGGGATGGGGGCCGGATTCTGATAAGAAACTAAGTACGGACGAGCGGCTATTCTGCCGCTTCATCTCCTGCCGGCTCGCCGGTGATCTTGCCTACGATCAACCCGGCATTGGCCCGGATGGCAGCCTCGATCTCGTTGGCGATATCGGGATTCTGCTTGAGGAAAGACTTGGCATTCTCGCGGCCCTGGCCGACCCGCTCGCCATTGTAGGAGAACCACGAGCCGGACTTTTCCACGATGCCCGCGGTAACGCCCAGATCGAGCAGCTCGCCCACCTTGGAAATGCCTTCGCCATACATCACGTCGAACTCAACCTGCCGGAACGGCGGCGCAACCTTGTTCTTGACCACCTTGACACGTGTCTGGTTGCCGACAACCTCCTCGCGCTCCTTGATCGAGCCGATGCGCCGGATATCGAGACGCACCGAGGCGTAGAACTTGAGGGCATTGCCACCCGATGTGGTTTCCGGCGAACCGAACATCACGCCGATCTTCATGCGGATCTGGTTGATGAAGATCACCATGCAGTTCGACTTGGAAATCGATCCGGTGAGCTTGCGCAGCGCCTGGCTCATCAGCCGGGCCTGGAGTCCCGGCAACTGGTCGCCCATCTCGCCTTCGAGTTCGGCTCGCGGTGTCAGCGCCGCCACCGAGTCGATCACCAGCACTTCGACAGCACCGGAGCGCACCAGCGTATCGGCGATTTCCAGCGCCTGCTCGCCGGTATCGGGCTGTGAAATCAGCAGGTCATCGACATTGACGCCCAGCTTTCCGGCATAGATCGGGTCGAGCGCATGCTCGGCATCGACGAAGGCGCAAATGCCGCCCTTTTTCTGGGCTTCCGCAATGGTTTGCAGCGCCAAAGTCGTCTTGCCGGAGGATTCTGGGCCGAAAATTTCGATAACCCGGCCACGCGGCAATCCCCCGATGCCAAGGGCAATATCGAGCCCCAGCGAGCCCGTCGAGATGGCCTCGATTTCCAGAGCCTGGCGCGCTCCGAGCTTCATGATGGCGCCCTTGCCGAAAGCCCGCTCAATCTGGGTCAGGGCCGCGTCCAGTGCCTTGCTTTTATCCATCGTCGATGTGTTTTCAACAACCCGCAGATTAGCTTGCCCCATGGGGTGACTCCTTATTTCACATGGCTCTGGCTGGCGCAAATGAACAGATCGCCGTGCCGATGAACACAATATGTACTAATTTTGTTCTCATTGCAAGCCTTTCGATAATACATTGATTTAGTGGATTAATTTTAATGGTGAATAGAACTTACATGGAACATATGTGGAATGGAATGAACCGCCTACATCCGCCTCCGGAACACAACAAAAACACGGCATTCCAGCAACTGGAGGGCCGGGCGGAAGTGGTTACCGGGAATGATTCGCTAGAGGCGGACGCTGAGCGCCACGGCCCAGAAAAGAATCGCGGCATTGACTGCCACGAAAAGAGCGGCGCGCTTCTTCCAGTTCTCGCCCTTGACCCAGATCATCGCCCTGTAGCCGTCGCGATTGAGGAAGGGCTCAAGCAGGATGAACACGTTCAGCCACGTCACGACGAACAGGAACTTCAGTACGCCATCGCTCATAACGCGACGCTACCAGCCCATCCTTAAGGAAACTTAAACGATTGCCCGGTCACGATTCCATCACATCCTTGACCATTTCGGCCAGCTGCTTGAGCGTGAATGGCTTGGGCAGGAAGGCAAAGTCGGTCTGTCCTTCGAGGTTTTTCTCGAATGCGTCTTCGGCATAGCCGGAAATGAAGATGACCTTGGTCATGTTGCCCCGCCGCCGCAGTTCCTTCAGCATTGTCGGGCCGTCCATGGTCGGCATGACCACATCCGACAGGATCAGGTCGATGGTTTCCGTGGCATCCACCACTTCCAGCGCCCGTTCGCCCGAATCGGCTTCCAGCACCGTATAGCCCCGGGATTTGAGCGCCCGTGACGCGAAGGAACGCACCGCATCCTCGTCCTCGACCAGCAGGATGGTGCCCTTGCCGGTCAGATCAGCGCGCTTGGCATCCTTCTTCTCGTCCTTGATTTCGGGCCCGGCCACCACCGCCTCGGCCTGATGGCGCGGAAGGTACATGCGGAATATCGTGCCCCGGCCCAGCTCGCTATCGCAAAAAATGAACCCACCGGTCTGCTTCACAAATCCGTAGACTGTGGAAAGCCCCAGCCCCGTGCCCTTGCCAACCTCCTTGGTCGAGAAGAACGGCTCCCAGATCTTGTCGCGGATATCCTCGGGGATGCCCGTCCCGGTGTCCTCGACTTCGCACAGCACATAGTCGCCGGGCGGCATCAGCGGACTGATGTTCGCCGACTCGTCGAAGGAAACATTGGCGGTGCGAACCGAAAGCGATCCACCGTTCGTCATGGCGTCGCGGCCATTGACCGCAAGATTGATGATCGCCTGCTCGAACTGGTTCAAGTCGATCTTGACCAGCCCGAGATCGCGCCCATGGGTGATCTTCAGATCGATCTTTTCGCCGAGAAGCCGCCGCAGCAGGTTGCCGAGGTCGGATAACACGTCGGTCAGCGACATGATTTCCGGGCGCAGCGTTTGCCGCCGCGAGAAAGCCAGAAGCTGCCGCACCAAATTGGCGGCGCGGTTGGCATTTTGCTTGATGTTCATGATGTCGGCAAAAGCCGGGTCGGTGGCCTTGTGGCGGGTCAGCAGCAGGTCGGAGAAGCCGATGATGGCGGTAAGCACATTGTTGAAGTCATGGGCCACGCCGCCGGCAAGCTGTCCGATGGCCTGCATTTTCTGCGCCTGGCCAAGCTGCACTTCCAGCGCCTTGTTTTCGGTGGTGTCGACCGCATAGACAACGAACCCGCCGTTTTCCGCGCCGGGCATCCGCGAAATGACAAACTGCACAAGACGTGGCGGATGCGCATTGAGCGTCACATCGACGGTTACGACATCGCCGGTATCGCGCCCTGCCCCTAGGATAGCCTGTGCCAGCTTCTGCCGCTGCGCCTCCACCACCATGGCGCCAAGTGATTCCCCCCGCTTGGCGTGCGGCGAAAGTTCCACGAACGCGCCATTGGCGTTGGTGATGATGCTTGATTGGTCAATTTCAGCAATGCCGATGGGCGCCGTATTGATGAAGCGGGCCAGCCGCGCATTGCTGCCATTGGCGGCACCGTCTCCTCCTCCTTGCGCCGTCTTGGCGATCACCAGCGCCCGCATCGGCTGCAATACGCCCTGCGCGTCGGCATCGTTGCGCTGGATGATGCGCACCGGGATCGCCTCGCCATTCCGCGCCTTGAGGTCGATGTCGAACACCTCGGAGCGCGATTCACCCGGTTTCAGCGAGATATTGCGCAGCACCTTCACAGCACTTTCGGAGGCGATATCCTCAAGGCGGAGACGCCCGTCGCTCGTGCTGTCGAGATCATGCCCGAGCCAGCCGGCCAGCGTTGCGTTGATATAAGTCAGCCGGCCCCCCGCATCGGCGGCGAAAAACCCGGCTGGCGCATTATCGAGGGAATTGATGATGTGCTGGAGCTGCGCAAAGGCATTTTCCTGCTTCAGGCGCTCTTGTGAGATATCCGCATGCCGCCAGAGTGCCAGGGTCTCGCCATTCTTCTTGATCGGCGAAACGCTGAGGCGGATGAGCGTCGGCAGGTCAGGCCGTGCTCCGGCGGCCGAAGATCCCGCCGCAAGCCGCATTTCCTCGCTGGCAGGCACACCTTCCCGCGCCGCCTGCGCCAGCCTGTAAATCGCATCGGCAATGTCGGGATAACCGGAATAAAGGTACTCGAAACTCGATGACCGCCCGCTCCCGGCATTTGAAGCAAGCTTCAGAAAACCGGCATTGGCGTAGATCTTGCGGCCTTTGTCGTCCGTTACCAGGCAAGCCTCGCCGATAGCATCCATCAACCCGTCAAGCAGGGTGTTTTCGGCAGGAGACCGCCCCAGCCGGAACAGCCCCGATATCCAGGCCACCATGCCGAACAGCCCTATCGCCGCAAGTACGGCGCCGCCGGCCAGCAGCCAAAACGGCTGAAAACCGCTCAGCCGGAAGCTGGCAAAACCCGAAGCGATGGCGGCGAGAAGCGCCAGCATGATGGCAAGCCCGGCGCGCGCCGACCCCGCATTGCGATCAGGCGCCTCCCCCAGAATCAAGTTATCGGCGCCGCTCTGCCCGCTCATTGCGCGTTGATTGCCCCTCACGAATCAGTTGGAGTATAGGGATTTTGCCGCCCCAGGGAATCGCTCAAGCCGTAAAAAGCGCTTGCCGCCCGGCGTGCCCGGATTATGCTGAAGACCACAGGTAAAATGGCTTCTGCAGGGTGCGCACATGATGGACTTCGTCAATCAATACTTGAGCTACATCATAACGGCTGTCGCCGTCGTCGTCGCCCTGATCCTGGCGATGATGGTGTTCCGGGCCGTAGGCGGCAAGGTCAGCGGCCGCCGCGGGTCGCGCCTCGGTGTCAGCGAATATCACGAGATCGACAATGAACGGCGGCTGATCCTGGTGCGCCGCGATGATCGCGAACACCTTCTGCTGATCGGCGGAAATCAGGATATAGTCGTCGAATCAGGAATTGAGGTTGAAACCGAAAGTGAGCATCAGGATCGCTTGCGCCGTACCGGTTACCGGCGCGAAACCGCAGCACGCCTTGATGATGACGATAGCAAGCCGATCCCGCTTCGTCCGGCCCCACGCCCGGCGGTTTTCGGCGACCGCTCGCCAGCTTTGAGGCCCATCGGCCGCGATGAACCCCGCCTCGGCGATAGCGACAAGGACAAATAACGAAACGGCCCCGGAAATCCGGGGCTGTTCCATCTATTGCCGATCGGCTACGGCATGCAGTTTTGCACCTGAGGATCGCATTGCGGCGCCTTCTTCTTGCCGTTGTTGCGATTCTCCTCCTCCTGCGGCTGCTTCTTTTTCTGCTGACGCTTCAACTGCTGCTGGTTCTGCTGTTGCTTGCGCTTGTTGACCTGAACATTGTCGCGCTGCTTGGCATTCTGGTTCTTTTTCGCATTCAGTTGCTGAGCCTTGCGCCGCTCCGCCTTGATCTGCTGCTGCTTGCGCTTCTGCTCCTGATTGGCATTGAGTCGCTTCTTTGCGGGAGCCGTAACCTCGACATCGTCAGCTTGGCCGGCATTGCCCTGCTGATTGACTTGAGGCTTTTTCTTTCCATTGGCTTGAGTCCGGTCGCGCGGCTTCACGATGTTCACCGCGGGATCGCCGCTTTCAGAACCTTCAACGTTCGCCTTGTTCCGGTCGAGTTTTTTGGTGTCTTCAACCTTTTCACGGTTCCTGACGCGCTCAGCCTTCCGTTCGGAGCGGACCTTTTCGATATCTTCCACGGCCTTCGGGCGTGCTGACCGCTCGGCTTTCACCGGCCGGGAAAATACCTCGATTTCATCGCCGTTCCTTTCGATGATCCGGCCGCGGCGATCTGACTCGACCACGCGCTTGCGCTTGACCTTCTGCCGGGTCTCGCGCTCGATCACATCGACATCGATGACATTGTTGACGATGATGTTGTTGCGTACCCGAACGCCGCCGCGCGGTTCCGACCGGTGGATAATGCGCCGCCGCTCGTCGTCATCGCGGACCAGTTCATTCGACAGGTTGATCGAAAGGAAGCCCCGTGTCGGAACAGCGGCCCAGTAATAGTCCGGAATGCTGCCAACACCGATGTTGATGCTGAAATCGGAATAGCGGTCCCGCCGCAGCGGCGGCAAGGGTGCCCACGCCGTGTAGTCCGATCCACGCCGCCAATAAACCCAGGCCGGCGCCCAGCGCGTGCCCGGAATCCAGTACCAGCCGATATCGTTGCCGAAGCCCCAGCGGCCATAATGGTAGGTTGCCCAGCCGAAGGGCTCGTCCGACACCCACATCCAGCCATAAAGGTCCGTAAAGACCCAGTGACCTTCGGTATAGGGTCGCCAGCCTGCACGCCTGCCGCGTGGAACGAATACATAGTCGCCATCGTAACGCGTCCACGCGCCGTGCGGCTGCAGGTCATCATAGAAAGTGCCAATGGAAATCGACACATTCACCGCTGCCGCCGCCGGAGCCACGGGCGAAAAACCTGCAGGAAGTACGGTGCTTCCAATGACCGCGAGGGCCGCCACGGCTGCCGAACCAAACAGGATGGATTTCTTTGACATTGCTTTCCTTTCAGCAAAAAATTCAAACTCATTTGCCGGTGGAGTTCCGCCGGCAACAATAGGAGACAGGATCAGACAGTCTCCTGGATCAACTCATTAAACGTATCGAACGGCCTAAAGTTCCGGAGAGCCCCCGGGCACAATATCGATCGCCGCAACCTTCTCCCATTGATACAAGAGATGACCGGGCTCTATTCCGGAATTTCATCCGTTGACTGATTATTCTCTCGAACCTTCCGGTCTCACGCAAACAAGAGACTCCAGACAGCGACAACGGCGTCACCATCTGGATTGCATCGACTGATGCTTTCAATAGAGACCAGGAGATGAACAAGGGATGAACCGAACCCGGAACTGCTGTATCAAATAACTCCGGTGAACTAACGGCCCGCGACAAGAATTCGCGGCGTGGCCATTGCCCGGTCTCCCGGCGGGAGGGGCGGCCATGCCGCGTTGCGGGCACGGTTCTTTTCCCGTTCCGCCGCTTCGGCTGCTGTCTTTGCCAAGACTGCGGTTTTCTCCGCCGCCAAGGCCTCGGCTGTTCTGGCAAGAGCGTGAGCTTGTGCCGAAGCCGCCCTGCTCTCTGTAGCCGCGGCTTCATCAATGGCTTCCGTAAGCGTGATCTCCGCACCGGCCCGTGAGGCAAGGAGATTGAGCCGCTGCGCCGAGGAAAGCGTGTCGTCGGCAAGCGCTTGCTTGATGACATCGATTGCTTTCTGCGCATCGGACAAGGCCCGTGCGGCATTGGCGGATTCCCCGGCGGCGTCTCTCGCCGCGGCCTGCGCAGCGTCAGCACGAGTGCGTGCGCCGCTGGCCTGGTCTGCAAGCAGCCAGGCTTCGCGCGAAGTCCGTATGGCCGTTTCTACCGCAGCACTATAGATCGCGGTCGTGTCAACCGGTGACGATGTAATGGCCACTGTGGGAACATCACCCGTTTTTGCGACTGTCGGCAGTCTTGGCAGCACTCCGGCTGCGAGCGCTTGGACATTCACCTCGGCGCCACTCGTGTCCTGTGCCGTAAAACCTGAAGTTAAACCTGCCACTTCGCGCCTGATGCGCCACCCGCCGGATTCATTGCCACCCGAACCGGGGTATGGCGCCAGTGCAGCGGCGAGCTGATTTTGTAGCCTTTGCCGATCCTCGGAACTCAATCCAGATCCAGCAAGACGTGCGAGTATGTCGGCAATGATCGCATCCTGGGATGGCGCGGCACTCGCTTTCGATTTGACCTGACGGGCTGTGGCCACCACGCTTGTCGCGGCTTTCTCCGGCGCTGTAACGGAGTTCGTTTGCCGGGTCACCGTTTGTGGCTTGGCCTTGCTGTCATCGACGGCTGCCGTTGGCTCTACATGTCCGACTTTTTCCGGAGTCTTGGCGGGCTTGGCCGGTGCATCTGTTTGCGTCGGCGCTTGCCCCTTGTCGGTCGTTCCAGACGATTTTACCGAACCGCCAGTTTTTCCTGTCCCGCCCTTACCTGAGCTTCCCTTGCCCGAACTTCCCCTGTCTGAACCGCTGTGCTTGCCCGATCCTTGACCGCCATCCTTCTTGCCATGACCATTGCCTCGATCACTCTTGCCGCTGTCGTGATCCTTGCCGTGATCGCCTTTGCCACCGCCGAACCCGCCTTTGTCACCGCTTTTACCGCCACTGTGCCCGCCTCTGTCGGCAAGGGCATTGTCGTGGTGGAAGAATGGAGAGCTGCTCAGGAGAGACGGCCCGGCAGCCAGAAGGAGACCCAACGGCAGCGAAACGGCAAGACTCAAATACCGGTTTTTCATGCGACGATCCCCCCAGTCAGAACCAGACTCGCTGAATTTATGCGATCTTCCCGTTTTGGCACAGAAAAACCGACCTAAAATTGCAATTCCTTTTGCAGCGTTGCTTTCATGTCGCACAAAAATGCCCGGACACCGGGTCCAGGCATGTTGAATGAACGGCCGTTTACAGCGGAATGCTGCGTCGAGGAATCAACCGCGAACCCGCCACCTCTGCGATGGATGGATATGGTCAGGATGTGTCGCCAATTAGCGCGTCCCGGGCCAGCCCGTGGCACGTGCGCAAGACAAAGTCGATTTCCTCTATCGCCTCCTTGCGATGGCCGGGCGGCGGACCGGGACGGAGCGGCGACAGGAAAGCCGGTTTTTGCATCTGGTTGCGCCGGGCTTTCCAGCGCGCCAGGCGTTTCGCTTGCCGCGGCAGGTTCTCGAGCGCCATCCTGACCGCGGCGAGACGGCGGCCAAGGCGCGTCGCATCGATGGTATCAATGGGCTTTGGGACGGGATTTTCGGCCAGCCGTGGCTGATGAAACAACGGGACGAGCGGACTGTCGGAAAAGATGTGAATGCGAGGCTCCGTTCTGGCGACAGCATGTATTCGGCTGCTGCGGCTGAACCGCTGGCGCGTGTCGAACAGCTGAAACGAAATCTGTCCGCCGCCCTTTCCGGCGAGGAGAAGCCCCCTTGGCATCGGACGCACCGGAGGGAGTTTGACCTTGAGCCCGCGCGCCGCCATGGCAATCAGGCGGCGCACCGCCGATTCCACTGGAAGCAGCATGCGCAATACCTCGCGGTGGAGCGACGGCGGAAGCAACGCCAACATGTTGCCCGTTCCCATTTCCACCATCGCGATCAGCATCGCCACGATGCGGGTGAGCGCTGCCTGGTTGCGCGTTATGATCTCGGCCCAATCCATGTGTTCGACAAAGTCCTCTTCCTGTTTTGCTAGAACAAAAAGAGAACAATTGTCAAGAGGTACTGCTCACAAGTTTGCACCTCGCCGCCAACGGAATGCTGACCAGCGACGCGTTGGCTTCGCCAAACCGCATTCCGGTCGAATGACTGATTATTTCCCCGCGAGAAGCGCGTCCAGCGCTGCCTTGGTTTCTGCATCTACCGGGGTTTTGTTCGCAGCCGCATTCAATGCATCGGCTTCTGCCGTAGCAGCGGCTTCTGCAGCAGTCGCGCCGGCAGCGGCAGCCTCTTGCGCAGCCGTGGCTTCAGCAGCCTCGGCCGCAGCAGTTGCTGCGGCGGTTGCCGCCTCGGTCGCCGATGTGCCCGCCTGGGTCTGTGCATCCGTCAGCTTGGACTCGGCTTCCGTCAGATCGCTCTCCAGAGCTTGCTTTTCCTCGTCGGTGAGCCCGGCATCTTCAAGGGCCGTATTGATATCGTCGATTGCCTTCTGGGCCTCAGTCACCGCCTCGGCCGCAGTGGCAGCCGCGGTCGTTGCTTCTTCGGCCAGGGCTGTTGCCGCATCGGCTTCCGACTGGGCGGTTGCGGCAGCATCATTGAGCGCCGTAGACTCGTCCGCCGTCCTGGCCGCCTCTTCTGCCGCCGCCTTGTAGGCCGCAATCCTGCCGACGCGCGAGTTGGGCGATGCATTGGCCAGTGCCTTGGCAGATGCGTGGGCCGCGTTCAGGGCGCCGAGTTTGCTCGAGATCTTGCCTTTGCCCTTGACCTTGGTTGTTTCTGTTTCACCATCATCGACACTGGCGGTTTCAGTGGAGGTTTGGCTCGAGGACTTGGTTTTTCCCCCACCGCCGTGTGATTTTCCATCGCCTTTCGATCCGCCGCTGTCCGACTTGCCGCCGCCATGGCCACCACCGTGATCTCCGCCATTGCCGCCACCATTTCCTCCGCCATTGCCGCCCTTTCCGGCGAGCGCCTGATCATAGGAGAGCACGCCGCTGCTGCTCACCAATGCCGGAGCCGCAACCAGGAGCGCGCCCAGCGAAAGTGCCACGAGCGATCGTGAAGAATAAGGTTTCATGTGATGGTTTCCTCGTGTGACTGGTAAAAACTCAGCCCCACAATAAGACAACCGCGCGCCAATGACTGCCGCTTACCCGCAACGCGGTTCATGGGCGGTCAATGGCTTTCCTACAAACCGCGTCGAATTTTAGCTGGAGCGGGTGTCAGAAACTCTCGGCAATCCAGCGGCCCACCCGGCGAATATAGCCGCCACCATCGATGGTGTTGCCCTGCAGCGTTCGTGGGATGGCATAATGCCGGTCCGGCCGCAGCGCATAGAGCAGCATGCCTGTCGCAACGGCAAAGCCCGGGGAACGCGCAACTTCCGGAAGCCCGGCAATCTGGTGCGGCGCACCAATGCGCACCTGCGCGTCGAGAAGCGGACCCGCCATTTCACGGATGCCTGTCATCTGGCTGGCGCCACCGGTCAGCACCACGCGGCTACCGCCCGGCAAGTCATGACCTGCCTTCTTCAGCCGTTCACGCACCATCTCGAAGATTTCTTCAAGCCTTGGCCGGATGATGCCGGTCAGCATTGATTTCGGCACCTTGTGCACTGTGTCCACACCACGCTCGCCAAGCGCCGGCACGGCCACCATCTCGCGCTCGTCCAGCACCGAGGCCAGGGCACTGCCCCACAATGTCTTCATCCGCTCGGCATGGGCAACCGTTGTAGAAAGTCCGCGCACGATATCATTCGTCACATGCTGCCCGCCCACTGGCGCGACATCCGCGAAAACCATGTTGCCGTCCTGGAAAACCGAAACGCCGGTTGTTGCGCCGCCGAGGTCAATCAATGTCACGCCCAGCGTCATTTCGTCGTCGGCCAGAACAGACTTTGCGGCTGCATAAGGCGAAATTGCCGTATCGGCCAGAGTGAGATGGCAGCGCTCGATCACCAGCGCCAAATTCCTGATCGCCGTCTGGTCCACGGTTACGACATTGACGTCCGTCCCGAGAACTTCTCCGAACATGCCCGTAGGCGCCCTGATGCCGCGCACCCCGTCGAGATGAAATTGCACTGGCGTCAGATGAAGGATGGTGCGCCGTCCAGGCTCGATCTGCGTCGTCGCTTCGCCGATCACGGCGTCAATGTCGCCATAGCCAACTTCGCCATTCCGGGTCCGTACCGAGGCCGCATATGAATGCGTCATCGGCCGCCCGCCCGATACCGCCACATGAACATCGCTGATGGTTGTCTGCGCCATGCGTTCGGCGGCATCTACGGCAACCCTGACAGCCCGTTCCGCTTCATCCACATCGATGACGGCCCCGGCCCTGACGCCCCGCGAAGCCTGGTGCCCCACGCCCAGCACCTTGAGCAGCGCTTGCGCTTCGCCGCCCGGCATCTTGTGCCGCCCGGGCACGATCTGCGCGATGACGCAAATAATCTTCGTGCTTCCGATATCAAGGGCCGCAACGATTTTGGCCTTGTCCCCGGCGGAACCCCTTCCCTGCCCCGCCCGTCCGTTGAACTGAACCACTGTCATATGACTTCTTGCCTTTTAGATCGCCGGATCATTGCCGGCTAAGCTTGAAACTCGGTGCCGCAACAGCCTTTTCCTGATCCACTTCCGCAATCTCAATGGCGGTCTGCCCGGGAATGCGGAGATCGATGCGGGTGATGCCTTTCGACAGCAGGCCATACGTTGTGTCGAGACGCTCAACTTCGTTGAATGCCTCGTTCAGGTTCGACTCAGGCAACTGGATGCTGATGCCATTGTCGAGAACCACGTTCCAGCGCCGCTGGCCGGCACGGGCCGCTGCCTTGATCCGTGGTTTAAGCGCTGGGTGTGCAGCAATTTCCCTCACCAGGCCTGCGGCCGCCTTTTGGGCCCCCTCACCGGTGACAAGAAGCAGATCGCCGAAGTGGCTGGGCGGCAGGGAACTTATAGCGGCACCGCTTTCATCAATCACGTAATAGCGTCCATTTCGCTGCCACACTGCGAAGGGCTCACGTTCGACCACCGCGATCTCAAGCTGGTTCGGAAACAGCCGCATCACCTTGGCCGATGCCACCCAGTCGACATTTTCCAGAAGCCTGCGCGCCTGTGCTGCATCGAAACCGATCAACGACCCGCCGGGCTGCACGCCGATTGTCGTTAGCACCGCCTGGGCATCCTGCCGGACCAGCCCGGAAATCCGGATGTCTTCGGCCGCATATCCGATCAGCCCGGAAAGATTGCCGGTCACCTTGCGAAACGGGCCGTCTTGCTGGTCGAGATGTCCGCCATGCGAGAGCCCGAGCAGCAGCGCCCCGGCGAGGAACAGTACACTGCCGGTGCGCGCGGCGATGCGAACCGCCGTCAGGTTGCCGAAACCGAGAAATCCCGGCAATTGGGGGCGGCGCCCGCGGCGCGCCTGTGGTTTCGCTTGCATGTTCATCTGTCGGTCGAGGCGTCGTTCAGCATCCACACGACCAGTTCATCGAATCCGTGCCCCGCGTGCGCGGCCAGGTCGGGAACCAGCGATGTGTCGGTCATGCCGGGCTGCGTGTTGATTTCGAGAAGGATGAGCGGGTTTTCCTGCGCCGGCGAATCGTCATAGCGGAAATCCGCCCGCGTCACCCCGCGGCAACCCAATGCATGGTGCGCCTGTAGCGCCACAATCTGGCACTTGCGGTAGATCTCGTGGGGAATATCCGCCGGCAGGATGTGCTGCGATCCGCCCGACTCATACTTGGCGCGGTAGTCGTAGAAGCCCGTCGCCGGAACGATATCAATGACACCAAGCGCCACATCGCCCATCACCGCACAGGTAAGTTCGCGGCCAGGAATAAATTTTTCGATCATCACATGCGTGCCGTAGTGCTGGCGATGTTCAAGGATCATTGCCGGCGGACCATTCGACGTGTGGTCGATGATGAAAACCCCAACACTCGATCCCGAGGCCACCGGCTTCACCACATAGGGCAGCGCCATCGCGTGTTGCTGCGCGGCTTCCTCAACGTCGACAAGCTTGCTCTCGGCAACCGGCAAGCCCGCCGCCCGGAACACCGTCTTCGATTTTTCCTTATGCATGGCGAGCGCCGAGGCAAGTACGCCGGAATGCGTATAGGGAATTTGCAGGGTTTCGAGAACGGCGGACATGCAGCCGTCCTCACCCCATTTGCCGTGCAGCGCATTGAAGGCCACATCGGGCTGCAGATCGGCCAGCACCGCGGCAATGTCGCGCCGCACATCAAGCAGCGTCACCTTGAACCCGGCGCGCTGCAGCGCCTCGCCGCAGGCTTCGCCCGACTTGAGGCTGACCTCGCGTTCCGCTGACCATCCACCCATCAGCACGGCAACATGGGTCATACCCGGATCACGCTGCCTCATGTGCGCGCCACTTCAATCGTCTGACCGATCCGCTTGATCTCCCACTCAAGCATGATGCCGGAGGTCTCCATCACTTTCGCCCGCACCGTCTCGCCCAGCTCCTCGATCTGCTGCGCCGTGGCGCCGCCTTCATTGATGAGGAAATTGCAATGCAACTCCGACACCTTTGCCGGCCCCACGGAAAAGCCTCGCATGCCAGCCTTGTCGATCAGTTGCCAGGCTTTGTTGCCGGGCGGATTCTTGAAAGTTGATCCCCCCGTCCGGCTCTTGACCGGCTGGGTTGATTCGCGGCTCTCGGTAATCTTGTCCATGGCTGAGGCAATCTCGGCCGGATCGCCCGCAGCCCCCTGAAACAGCGCTTCGGTAAAGATCAAGTCCTCTGCCAGGCCGCAATGCCTGTAGCTGTATTTCATGTCCGCGTTGGTAAGCACGCTTATTCTTCCTGATCGATCGACAGCGCGCGCCTGAACAAGAACGTCCTTGGTTTCCCCACCATAGGCCCCGCCATTCATCCGCAACGCGCCGCCAATCGTGCCCGGTATACCTCTCAGAAAGGTTAATCCGGAGATACCATGTTCCTGCGCAAACCGGGCGACGCGAACGTCAAGCGCCGCAGTTCCTGCCGATATCCTGTTGCCGGGCTCAAGGCGGATTGCGGAAAATCCCTTGCCTAGCCGGACCACCAGACCGGCTACGCCGCCATCGCGCACCAGAAGGTTGGACCCGACGCCGATGACGGTCACCGGAGTGTCGCGCGGCGTCTCCTTGAGCACGGCAGAAAGATCTGCCTCATCGGCAGGGCTGAACAGCACTTCTGCAGGGCCACCGGCCCGGAACCATGTCAGGTCCGCAAGTGAATGATCGGGCTCAAGCCGGCCGCGCGCTGGCGGCAGGCGCTTGAGCAGGGCTTGCCCATCAAGACGCGCCATCAGGCATTGACCGGCTTTTCGTTGTAAACGGCGAGTTGCCCCGGCAGCGCATAGGCCCATTGGGTGATCGTGCCGGCACCGAGGCAGATGACGATATCTCCCGGCCTTGCCAGATTGTGTACCAGCGGTGCCAGCTGCTCGGGGCCCTGGATGCGGTGAACACCACGATGCCCGCGTGAGACCAGTCCATCCGCCAGCGCCTCATGCGTGGCGCCCTCGATCGGCGTTTCACCGGCCGTATAGACTGGCGCGACAATCACCGTATCCGCATCGTTGAAACAACTGCAGAACTCGTTGAACAGGCTGGAGAGGCGCGTGTACCGGTGCGGTTGCATGACCGCGATGACCTTGTTGCTTGTTACCCGCCGCGCCGCCTTCAGCACCGCCGCGATCTCCACCGGATGATGGCCATAGTCATCGAACACGCTGATGCCGCCATGCTCACCCGTCTTGGTGAACCGCCGCTTCACTCCGGTGAAGCTCTTGAAGCCCTTGCGGATGTCATCGTCGGACATGCCGAGTTCCTTGGCCACCGTCAGCGCGCTGGTGGCGTTGAGAGCGTTGTGCTCGCCGGGCATCTGCAGCGTCAGGCCGGTGATATCATGCGTCGCTCCGCTAGGCCTGTTGGTGAAGCGCACCGAAAACTGTGTTTCAGCCCCGGCATAGCTCAGTTCCATCAATCGCACATCGGCCTGCGGGCTGCGGCCGTAAGTGATGACGCGGCGGTCGCGCACTTTCCCGATCAGTTCCTGAACCACGGGATGATCGATGCACATCACCGCAAAGCCATAGAACGGAATGTTCTCGACGAAAGCCAGGAATGCGTCTTTCGCCTTGTCGAAGGTGCCGTAGTGATCGAGGTGCTCGGGATCGATGTTGGTGACGATCACGACATCGGCCGGAAGCTTGACGAAAGTTCCATCGGACTCATCCGATTCGACCACCATCCAGTCACCCTTTCCGAGCCGGGCATTGGTGCCATAGGCGTTGATGATGCCGCCGTTGATGACGGTGGGATCGAAACCGCCGGCATCGAGCAGCGCCGAAACAAGCGATGTCGTTGTTGTCTTGCCGTGCGTTCCGCCAACCGCAACGCAGGACTTGAATCGCATAAGCTCCGCCAGCATTTCGGCGCGCCGCACGATCGGTAGGAACCGCGCCCTGGCCTCCGCCAGTTCCGGGTTGTTCTCCTTCACGGCAGATGACACCACCACGACCTGCGCATCACCAAGGTTGGCCGCCTGATGCCCGATGGACACCTCAATGCCGTGCTTGCGCAGGCGCGCCACATTGTAGTTGTCGGTAAGATCGGAACCCTGCACCTTGTAGCCCAGCGTCGCCATGACTTCAGCGATACCGCTCATGCCGATACCGCCAATGCCAATGAAATGAATGGGCCCCACGTCCCGCGGTAGTTTCATTGTCAGTCCTTCTTCAAGCCCCCGTTGCTGCCTGAGGCGCAGCAATACTTTCCACCAGATCCGCCAGGCGGCGCGCGGCATCGGGCTTCCCGTGCCCGAGCGCTGCGGCCGCAGCGGCATTCAATTCGTTTTCCTGATACCTCAGCCGTGTCAGAAATGCGGCAAGATCGGGCGCGGTGAGATTGCCCTGTTGCCTGATCCATCCAGCTCCCGCATTGGCAAAACTCTCCGCGTTGCGGAGCTGGTCGTTGTCGAGCGCGTGAGGTAGCGGAACCATGATCGCCGGCCGGCCGATGACGCCCAATTCGGCAATCGTTGAAGCGCCTGAACGGCAGAAGACGAGGTGTGAGGAAGCAATGCGGCTCGGCATGTCCATGAAGAAGGGCTGCAGTTCATGAGCAAAGCCAAGCTGGGCAAAGGCCGTCTTCACCCTGTCGAGATCCTCAACCCGGCACTGCTGCGTCACATGGATATTGCGCCGCACCGCTTCGGGAAGCTCTTTCATGACGTCGGGCATGAACTCCGCAAAGAACCGGGCACCCTGGCTGCCGCCAAACACCAGCAACCTGAACGTCTCGGCCGCATTGGGCGCGCGGTAGGGTGATGCACGCTCCTTCAGCACGACATCGCGCACCGGATTGCCGGTTATGACCAGTTTCGATCTTGCGTGCGCCGGCAGATTGGCAAGCTCCGGAAATGACGAGGCAACGCGCGTGGCATGTTTCGCCAACATCCGGTTGGCCCGTCCCATCACCGCGTTCTGGTCATGAATGACTGATGGTATCTTGAGCTTGGCCGCGGCCAGGATCGGCGGAAACGACGGATACCCGCCAAATCCCACAACCGCCACAGGTCGCAGCTTCTGTAACACGGTCTTCGCCCGTCCATACCCCTTGTAAAGAGTCAGGGCCCGTCCCGGTGCCAGCCACGGCTTCGACAATGACAATGTCGCCGATGGAATCTGATGCACTTCAAGCGCAGGAAAGGATTTGCCGTAATCCTTCACCCGTTCGTCTGTCATCAGGTGGATGGCATAGCCGCGCCGCACCAGTTCCTCCGCAAGGGCCTGAGCGGGAAACAGATGCCCCCCGGTGCCACCCGCTGCGAGAACTACGGTCCTGCCGCCAGTGCCTTTGATCTTCAGGCTCATGCGCCCGCCGGCTGCCATTGGTAGCGCGGAACCTTTGCGATCGGCCGCCGCCGCCCAAGCGCCAGGATCAGCCCCATGGCAAAGGCCATGCCGATCAGCGACGAGCCGCCATAGCTGATAAAGGGCAGTGTCATGCCTTTGGCTGGAAGCAGCGAAACATTCACCCCCATGTTGATGATGGCTTGCAGGCCGAAGACCATCGCCAGCCCGCTCATTGCCAGCGCCGGAAACGGCTCACGCTCATCCATGGCGCGGCGCAATACCCGCAGCACGATGAACCCGAACAGCATGATCAATACCACGCAGGCAATCATGCCGAACTCTTCACCCACGACCGCGAAGGTAAAGTCGGTATGTGAGTCGGGCAGGATCTGCTTGGCCTCGCCGCCTCCCGGCCCTGTCCCGAGTAATCCGCCATTCTGAAAGGCTTGCATGGCCGTATCGACCTGGAACGTGTCGCCTTTCTCGGGATCGAGAAATCGATCGATGCGCGAGCCGACATGCGGCACCAGTTTGTAGGCCGCCATCACGCCGGTGAAGGCAAGTCCGGCAAGTCCGAAAACCACGACCCACGGGATACCGTAAAGCAGCAGCATGGCGGCAAAGATTGCGACGATCAGCACCGTCTGGCCAAAATCCGGTTGCAGGATAAGCAGCCCGATAAATACCGTGGCAACAGCGACGGACAGCCTCAGGCCGGGCATCTCCGGCCGCTTGGTGTGCTCCGCCATAATCCACGCCACCACGACGACGAACGCCGGTTTGGCTATTTCCGATGGCTGAAGATTGATGGGCCCGATGTCGATCCAGC
>JANMMJ010000101.1:0-36065 GCA_031373255.1 Hyphomicrobiales bacterium | reverse complement strand
CGGGGAGACCGCTTGCGGACGTTCATCGTTTGTCATTCCTTATCCGCTCAAGCGAGGAGAACCGCACTTCTCCGGCATGAACATGCTTTTCATCGCCACTGGCCGATTGCACCACCAGTGCGCCATCTGCCGCCAAGCCTTTGAATAGCCCGTGCAGTTCGCCGGAGCAAACCGCCTCGCCGACCCCTAATGCCCTTGCCATCCAGTCCTGCCGTGTCGCAGCAAAACCTTCGCCGTTGCTCCATTGCGCCAGCCTGTTCACCAGCGCGCCCATCAATTGCTGCAAAAACGCCGCTGGGTTTCCTGCGCCAAGTGCAGCCACGGCATATGGAGCATCCTCTGGTGCATGCGCAAGATTGACGCCGATGCCTATGCCGACCCGCCCTTCGCCCAGCACTTCGGCTAGAATGCCGCAAAACTTGGCGCCATCGATCAGCAGGTCATTAGGCCACTTGATCTGGATCTTGGCGCTACCGGTAGCCGCTACCGCTGCATCATGAACCGCCAGTGCGGCAACCAACCCAAGCTGCGAAACCACAGGTGCAGAAACTTGAGGAGTAAACAGGAACGTCACAAAGAGATTGCCTCGCCGTGAATCCCAATGCCGGCCGAGCCTCCCCCGCCCCGCTGTCTGTACATCGCTCCAGATCCACAACGGTCCATCTCCGCCGCTTGCAGCAAGCCTGTGTGCTTCCGCATTGGTTGAATCAATCGCCTCGAAATGAACGAGGCGATGGCCGGTAGGAAGCTGGAGTGTGATCAATAGAGTGAAGCGGCGGCAGTGCTGGCGAGTTCAATGAGAGGCTGCGCAATCACCGCGAAGATCAGCGTAAACAGGCCAGACAGCACGGCTACGACCCGAACCTCCGTCGAAACTTGCTCAAACGCCATGGCCGGCTCATCAAAATACATGATCTTGACGATCCGCAGGTAGTAGAAGGCCCCAATCACACTGGCGATCATGCCGATGACGGCAAGCGTGATCAGGTCGGCCTTGATGGCGGCGAGGAAGACAAAGTACTTGCCGAAAAAGCCAGCGAGCGGCGGAATACCCGCCAGCGAAAACATCAGTACGGCGAGCACGAAAGCCAGCAACCGGTCATTCCGCGCCAGACCGGCGAGATCGGCAATTTCCTCCACCTGCTTGCCCTGGCGCTTCATGGCGATGACGCAGGCAAATGCACCGAGTGTCATCATGAGATAGATGATCATGTAGATCACCACGCCGCGAACCCCCTCCTGGCTGCCGGAAGCAAGACCCACCAGCGCAAACCCCATATGCCCGATAGACGAATAGGCAAGCAGCCGCTTGATATTGCTCTGGCCGATCGCGGCGAAAGCGCCAAGCAGCATCGAGGCAATCGAAATGAACACAAGGATCTGCTGCCAGTCTGGAATGATGGAAGGAAACGGAGCGACCATCGCTCGCACGAACAGCGCCATCGCGGCAACCTTGGGCGCAGCTGCGAAGAAGGCCGTGACCGGCGTTGGCGATCCCTCATAGACGTCGGGCGTCCACATATGGAACGGCACGGCCGAGACCTTGAAGGCCAGTCCGGCGATCAGGAACACCAGGCCGAATGTCAGTCCAAGCGAAGCCTCGCCTCCCTGCAGGACCTTCGCGATGGCCGCAAATTCCGTTGCACCCGTAAAGCCGTAGATCAGCGAGGCGCCATAGAGAAGCATTCCCGATGACAATGCGCCCAGCACAAAATACTTGAGGCCAGCCTCGGATGAGCGCGCCGAGTCACGATCGATTGAAGCGACGACATAGAGCGCCAGGGACTGCAACTCGAGCCCCATGTAGAGCGCGATAAGCCCATTGGCGGAAATCATCATCATCATGCCGACGGTCGCAAGCAGCACGAGGATCGGATACTCGAAGCGCTCCATCCGCTCCGCTTTCATGAAGTTGACCGAGAGGATGATCGCCACCGCCGAACCAAAAAGCGTCAGCATCTTCAGTATGCGGGAGAAATCATCGGCAATGAACGCGCCACCAAAGGCGGTTCGCACCCCGCCCCCCGTTGCCATGACAAGAAGCCCCGCAACCGCGATGGCGCCGATGGAGAGCAGCGACACCAGTCCGAAGGTCTTTTCGCGGAAAACCCCGAGCATCAGCAGGGCCATGGCGGAAACCGCAAGGAACAATTCGGGCAGTGCCAGGCCCGCGCCAGATGGATCGAACAACCATGTCATAACAGTGCGTATCCTTGCATCATGGCAGGCTCGCAGCCTGAGCGGTCTTGAGACCAGACATCAGATTTTCGACCGAAGCCGCAAAAACATCGAGAATGGGTGCCGGGTAAACCCCGAAGAAAATTGTCAGGATCACCAACGGCGCCAGCGTCAGCAATTCGCGCGGCGTGATGTCCGGCATGTGCATCAATGCAGGCTTTTCCAGTGCCCCAAAAATCACCCGCCGGTACAGCCAAAGCGCATAGCAGGCCGACAGGATCACACCCGTCGTGGCAAAGAAGGCGACCCAGGTATTGCTTGCGAAGGCGCCAACCAGCGTCAGGAATTCGCCGATAAATCCGCTCGTGCCCGGAAGCCCGACATTTGCCATGGTGAAGATCATGAAGATGAAGGCATAGAGCGGCATGCGGTGGACCAGCCCGCCATAGGCAGCGATCTCGCGTGTGTGCATCCGGTCGTAAGCAACGCCGACACAGAGGAACAAGGCGCCCGAAACGAGACCATGTGAAATCATCTGGAACAGGGCGCCATCAATGCCTTGCCGTGTCATGGTGAAGATACCCATCGTCACAAAGCCCATATGGGCAACCGACGAGTAGGCAATCAGCTTCTTCATATCCTCCTGCATCAACGCCACCAGCGAAGTGTAGATGATCGCCACGATAGACAGTACGAACACAAATGGTGCAAAACTCTCCGAGGCATCGGGAAACATCGGCAGCGAAAAGCGCAGGAAGCCGTACCCGCCCATTTTCAGGAGGATCGCCGCCAGAATGACCGAACCCGCGGTCGGGGCCTCGACATGGGCGTCCGGCAGCCAGGTATGTACCGGCCACATTGGCATCTTCACTGCAAATGATGCGAAGAAAGCCAGCCACAGCCAGAATTGCATGGATGGCGGAAAGCCCGGGTTCTTCAGCAGCAGGACAATATCGGTTGTGCCGGAATGCCAGTACATCGCCATCATGGCCAAGAGCATCAGCAACGAACCGAGCAGCGTGTAGAGGAAGAATTTGAAGCTCGCATAGACACGCCGCGCTCCGCCCCAGACACCGATGATCAGGAACATCGGGATCAGGCCCGCTTCAAAGAACAGGTAGAACAGCACCAGATCCAGCGCGCAGAACACGCCAATCATCAGCGATTCAAGAACCAGGAACGCTACCATGTATTCACGGACGCGCTTCTCGACATGCCAGCTCGCCAGAATGCAGATCGGCATGAGCAGTGTCGTGAGGATGACAAACAGCATGGAAATGCCGTCCACGCCCATATGGTAGGACGCCGAGCCTGCCAGCCACTCCGACTTCTCGACGAACTGGAACTCCGAACTGCCCTGGTCAAAATTGACCCAGATTAACAGCGAAAGACCGAAGGTGACGACGGTCGTCCACAGCGCCCCCCACCTGATATTGCGGAGCGCGATGGCATCATCGCCCCGCACCACAAGAACGAACAGCGCACCGGCGAGCGGCAGGAAGGTCACAACCGAAAGAATTGGCCACTCGGACATTTAGTGAGCGCTCCCGAACATGAACCATGTGACGAGAGCGGCGACACCGATCAGCATCGCAAAGGCATAGTGATACATGTACCCGGTTTGCAGCCGCACGACCTGCTGGGTGACATCGACCACCCGTGCAGATACCCCGTCAGGACCGAAGCCGTCGATGACATAGCCATCGCCCTTCTTCCACAAGAAGCGCCCCAGCCACATGGCGGGACGGACGAAGATCAAGTCGTATAGCTCGTCGAAGTACCACTTGTTCAAAAGGAACTTGTAGAGCGGCTCATGCTGCGCCGCGAGGGCGGCAGGAAGCTCGGGCCGCCTGATATAGAACAGGTACGCGAGTCCAAAGCCCAGCACCATCGCCACAAATGGCGACCAGACCACCCACAGTGGCACATGATGCATTTCTTCGATGATCTCGTTCTTGACGACTGCACCCCGCCAAAAGGCCTCATATTCGTGTCCGATGAAGAAATCCTTGAACACGAATCCGGCAATCAGTGCGCCCAAAGCCAGAACATAGAGCGGCACCAGCATCACCTGCGGCGATTCATGTGCATGCTCGATTGCCTCCGGGGTGGCACGCGTCTTGCCGTGAAATGTCAGGAACATCAGCCGCCAGGAGTAGAACGAGGTGCAGAACGCCGCGATCACCAGGAGCACAAAGGCAAACAGTCCCGGCCCGGCATGAGAGGAAAAAGCGCTCTCGATCACCGCATCCTTGGAGAAGTAACCGGCCGTCAAGGGAAAGCCGGTGAGCGCCAGTGTTCCGATCAGCATCATCAACCATGTCGTGCGAATATGCGGTGCGAGGCCACCCATCTTGCGGATGTCCTGCTCGCCCGACATGGCATGGATCACCGAACCTGATCCGAGGAACAGGAGCGCTTTGAAAAACGCGTGGGTAAAAAGATGAAAAATACCTACTCCGTATGCGCCCGTGCCCAAAGCAACAAACATGTAGCCAAGCTGCGAGCACGTCGAATAGGCGATGACCCGCTTGATGTCGTTCTGAACCAGGCCGACCGTTGCCGCAAAGAACGCAGTGACCGCACCGATGATGATGACAACATCACGCGCGATGGGCGCGAGATCATAAAGCGGAGAAAGACGCGCCACCAGGAATACACCAGCCGTGACCATGGTCGCCGCATGAATGAGTGCCGAAACCGGTGTCGGGCCCTCCATCGCATCCGGCAGCCACGTATGCAGAAGAAACTGCGCTGACTTCCCCATGGCGCCCATGAACAGCAACAGGCAGATCACCGTCAGAACGTCAAAATCCCACGACAGAAAGTGCATGGTTTTGCCAACCATGCCGGAAGCGCCGGCAAATATCGCATCAAACTCGATTGATCCAAACACGGCAAAGACGCCGAATATGCCGAGCGCAAACCCGAAATCGCCAACCCTGTTGACGACAAATGCCTTGATGGCAGCGGCATTCGCCGATGGCCGCGTGTACCAGAAGCCGATGAGGAGGTAGGAAGCCAGGCCAACGCCCTCCCAGCCAAAGAACATCTGCAACAGGTTGTCGGAAGTCACCAGCATGAGCATCGCGAAAGTGAACAGCGACAGAAAGGCAAAAAAACGCGGCTGATGCTCATCGTGGCTCATGTAGCCAAGCGAGTAGACGTGAACCAATGCCGACACTGTATTGACCACAACCAGCATGACGGCCGTCAGCGTATCGATGCGCAACACCCAGTTTGCCGTCAGCGCACCGGAATTCACCCAGCGAAGAACTTCAACCTTCTCGGTCGTTCCTTCATGCAGAAAATGGGTGAATACCACCCACGACAAGATCGCCGAGACGATGAGAAGTGCTGTCGTCACATACATTGGCCAGGCCGGTCCATCATAGTGGCCGTGGTGACCGTCATGCGCATGGGCAGCATGGCCATGGTGGCCATGACCATGATTGACGCCATAAACGTCGCGGTCGGCGCCAAGCTGGGCAAAGGCCTTGGTTCCGGCAAGCCCCGCAATGAGAGCGCCGATCAGGGGCAGGAAGACGATCGCTTGATACATTGCCGTCTCTCAGCCCTTCATGAGATTGATGTCTTCGACCGCGATTGAGCCACGGTTGCGGAAATACGTAACGAGGATGGCAAGGCCGATGGCCGCTTCGCCGGCCGCGACCGTCAGCACAAGCAATGCGAAGATCTGCCCCACCAGATCCCCGAGGAACGCCGAAAAAGCAACGAGATTGATGTTCACGGCCAGCAGCATCAATTCAATCGACATGAGGATGACGATGACATTCTTCCGGTTCAGGAAGATGCCAAATATACCTATGGTGAACAGGATGGCCGCAACCGTGAGGTAATGTGAAAGTCCGATTGCCATGGCTATATTCCCTGACCGGGTTTGACTTGCCTGATCTCTATGGCAGTCGCAGGTGAACGCGCCACCTGATCCGCGATGTTCTGCCGCTTCACCCCCACCTTGTGGCGCAACGTCAGCACGATCGCACCGACCATCGCGACAAGCAGAACCAGTCCAGCCGCCTGAAAATAATAGATGTACTGGGTATAAAGCAGCAGGCCGAGCGACTGCGTATTGGAGACGCCCGTTGCCGCCGGGGCCGCAATACTCACGCCGCCAGGCGCAAAGGCCCAGGTTCCCAGTGCCAGCGCAAGCTCAACCAGCAAAACCAGCCCGATGGTTCCCCCAATCGGGAGATAGCCCAGCATGCCCTGCCTGAGTTCGACAAAATCGACATCGAGCATCATCACGACGAAAAGGAACAGCACAGCCACGGCGCCGACATAGACAACCACGAGGATCATCGCCAGGAACTCAGCCCCCAGCAGGATAAACAGACCCGCCGCGTTGAAGAAACACAGGATCAGGAACAGCACGGAATGCACCGGGTTCCGCGAAGAAATCACCATGACCGCCGAAGCAACAGCCACGGCCGAGAAAAGGTAGAAGAAGAAAGCTGCAATCGTCATTCTTCCCTCTCAGCGATATGGCGCATCAAGCGCCAGGTTGCGCGCAATCTCGCGCTCCCATCTGTCGCCATTATCAAGCAGTTTTTCCTTGTTGAAGAGCAACTCCTCGCGTGTCTCTGTGGCAAATTCGAAATTCGGTCCCTCGACGATGGCATCGACCGGGCAAGCCTCCTGGCAGAATCCGCAGTAAATGCACTTCACCATGTCTATGTCGTACCGCGTGGTCCGCCGCGTTCCATCATTGCGTCTCGGCCCCGCCTCGATGGTGATCGCCTGTGCCGGACAGATTGCTTCGCAAAGCTTGCAGGCAATGCAGCGTTCTTCGCCATTGGGATAGCGCCGCAACGCATGCTCACCGCGAAAGCGTGGCGACACCGCCCCCTTTTCGAAGGGATAGTTGATCGTGGCTTTTGGTGCAAAAAAGTACCGCATCGCCATGACCGTTGCAGATAGAAATTCCTGCAGGAAGAGCGACCGCGCTGCGCCGGCAAGTTTCATCGCGCGATTCCTTCTCTCAAGATCCAAGCAAGACGTGTCCGAGCAAAAACCCGAGTGCTGGAAGAAGGATGAGCATGAAGACCCATGCGGCCAGCGACACCGTACGGGGATCTGGCGCCCATGCCCCGGTCAGCTTGGCCCGCTCGTGCCGGAGGCTCAGGCTCCAGTAGACAAATCTCTGATAGCCCGCCAGCAGCGCGATCCCCACGCCCAGCCCGAGGATCAGTCCGACGAGATTCCAGATCGAGAGCGTCATGCCTCACCCGTATCATGGTGCCCACCCAAACGTAACGAGTACACCCGCCGTGATGACCACCCAGGCCAGCGACAGTGGCAGGAACACCTTCCAGCCAAGCCGCATCAACTGATCGTAGCGGTAGCGCGGCACGATGGCCTTCACCATGGCGAACATGAAGAATACAAAGCATACCTTGAGCAGGAACCAGAGTACGCCGGGTATCCAGTTCAATGGCGGGATATCGATGATTGGCAGCCATCCCCCCATGAACAGGATGACCGTCATGGCGCACATGGTGGTGATCGCGACGTATTCGCCCAGCATGAACAACAGGTAGGGCGTCGACGAATATTCGACCATGAACCCGGCAACCAGTTCCGACTCGGCCTCGACCAGGTCGAAGGGCGGCCGGTTGGTCTCTGCGAGTGCCGAAACAAAAAACACGACAAACATCGGCAGCAAGGGAATCCAGTACCAGTCGAGGAAGGAATTGGGCAATCCAACCATGGTGCCCAGCCCATCCTTCTGGCTCATCACGATATCCGAAAGGTTGAGCGAGCCCGAGCACAGAAGCACGGTGATGATGACGAAACCGATCGACACCTCGTAGGAAACCATCTGCGCCGCTGAGCGCAGCGCCGAAAGGAAGGGGTACTTGGAGTTGGACGCCCATCCACCCATGATAATGCCGTAAACGCCGAGCGAGGAAATTGCGAAAAGAAACAGGATTCCGACATTGATATCGGCAATCGACCAGCCTTCCGCGATGGGGATGACGGCCCAGGCGGACAAGGCCAGAATGCAGGTCACCAGCGGCGCAATGAGGAATACACCCTTGTTGGCGCCATCCGGAATGATCACTTCCTTCAGTACGAATTTCAGCAGGTCGGCAAAAGACTGGAACAATCCAAACGGCCCGACGACATTGGGGCCCCTGCGCATTTGTACAGCAGCCCAAACCTTGCGGTCAGCCAGCAGCAGGTAGGCAATGATGATCAGGAGCGAGACCAGCAAAGCGATGCTTTGCAGCGCGATCAGACCGACAGTCCAGATGGCTTCCTGCATCGTCTACTCCGCCGCTTCAAGGTGACGCTGCTGCCGCAGCGCCGAACATTCGGCCATGGTGCGCGAGGCCCGCGCAATGGGGTTCGACAGGTAGAAATCACTGACCGAGGCTGCGAAGGCATCCTGCGAATATCGGGCGCCACCCTGCATCAACTCTGCGAGTTGCGCCGCATCGGCGGGAACAACCTGGTCCAGTTGGGCCAGGTGTGGTGCAATCCTGTACATCTCGGCACGAAGACCTTCGAGCGAATTCCATGGTTGCCGGTGTCCGAGGATGTCGGACAGAGCCCTGACAATCGACCAGTCCTCGCGCGCTTCACCGGGTGGGAATATCGCCCGGCGCGCGATCTGCGGCCGCCCCTCGGTGTTCACATAGGTCGCGGATTTTTCCGTGTAAGCAGCGCCAGGCAGAATAACATCGGCGCGGTGCGCGCCATTGTCGCCATGCGAACCCTGATAGACCACAAAAGTTTCGCCCAGAGCCGCGGTGTTCAATTCGTCGGCGCCCACAAGCCAGAGCACATCCAGTTCCCCGGCCTTGGCCGCCGCCAGGATATCCCGTGTCCCCTTGCCGCCATCGGCCCCAGGCAGGGCACAAACGTCAAGTGCGCCAACCCGCCCCGCTGCAGTGTGCAGGACGTTGAACCCGTTCCAGCCATCCTTGACCACCCCGATATTTTGCGCCGCGCGCATTGCCATGGCGAGGATGACAGCACCGTCAGGCCGCGCCAGAGCACCCTGCCCGACGATAAAGGCGGGTTTCTCCATCTTTGCCGGCGCATGCTCCATGAACTTCGCCAGGCTCTCCGGTCCAGCACCGAGATAGGTATAGCCGTAAGTGAGATCGGCCTTCTCGCCGATAACGCCGACCAGGAAATTGCCCCGCAGCCAGCGCTTGCGGATGCGCGCATTGAGAACCGGCGCCTCCACGCGCGGGTTTGTTCCGATCAGCATCAGGCCATCGGCCTGTTCAATGCCGGACAGCCCGCTATTGAAAAGATAGCCCGCCCTGCCGCCACGCTCGCCCAGTGGTGAGCCGTCCTGCCGGCAATCGATGTTCTGGATGCCCAGCGCCAGAGCCAGCTGCTTGACCGCGAATGCTTCCTCGGCGCTGACAAGGTCGCCGAGCAAAATCGCCATCCGCTCCACCGGCGAAGCTTTGATTTTCTGGGCAATGCGCGAAAAAGCCTCGCCCCACGTAGCCGGGCGGAGCTTGCCGAACTCACGGATATAGGGCTTGTCGAGTCTTTGCGTCCTGAGGCCATCCCACACAAACCGCGTCTTGTCGGAGATCCATTCCTCGTTCACGTCTTCATGCACACGCGGAAGAATGCGCATCACCTCGCGCCCGCGCGAGTCGACGCGGATATTCGAGCCAATCGCATCCATGACGTCGATCGTCTCGGTCTTCCGCAATTCCCACGGCCTGGCCTTGAATTCGTAAGGCATCGATGTGAGTGCCCCAACGGGGCAGAGATCGATGATGTTGCCCTGCAGTTCCGAAGAAATCGCCTTGTCGAGGTAGGTCGTGATTTCCATGTCTTCGCCGCGCCCCGTGGCGCCGAGTTCCTCGATCCCCGCCACTTCCGTCGTAAACCGCACGCACCGCGTGCACTGGATGCAGCGGTTCATCCGCGTCTTGACCAGCGGCCCGATATACTTGTCCTCAACCGCCCGCTTGTTTTCGTGAAAGCGGTTCTTGTCGATGCCATAAGCCATTGCCTGGTCTTGCAGATCGCACTCGCCGCCCTGGTCGCAGATCGGGCAATCCAGCGGATGGTTGATAAGCAAGAACTCCATCACGCCTTCGCGCGCCTTCTTTACCGTCTTGGTCCGGGTGAAAAGCTCAGGCGGCTCGCCATTCGGGCCGGGGCGCAGGTCATTGACCGACATTGCGCAGGAGGCTTGCGGCTTCGGCGTACCCTTCACTTCGACCAGGCACATCCGGCAATTGCCGGCAATCGAGAGCCGTTCATGGAAGCAGAAGCGCGGAACTTCGGCGCCAGCCATCTCGCAGGCTTGCAGCAGCGTCGTACCGCTTTCCACTTCGATTTCTGTGCCGTCAATCTTCAGTTTGGGCATCGGCTTTCTTCCCTACGCACACCGTTGTGCGCGCCAGCGCTCGACATCGATCACCTCGGCCCAGCCGAACGCGAATTCCGATGCGCCATGCTCGGCATAGTGCCTGAGCCGCTGCATCGCTTCATCGAGCGTCGGCTGGTAACCGTCCTTAACCCACCAGAACACCATGTGGGGCTTGTCCGTCTTCTCAAACCAGTTGCCGCGCTTCTTGTAAAATTGCGCGTGCACGGTCTGGAAGACATAATTTTCCAGGTCCTTGGGCGTTTCCCACACGGACATTTTGACGATCATTCGTGGATAGTCATCCACTTTGAATGCGGTTGCGTCGCCGCTTTCGCCCTTGAGCCGCCAGACAAAACCAGCAGCGCGTTCGGCAAGTGCGTTAACCCGGTCCAGATTGTTTTTGAACTCTGCAATCTCGGGATCGTCCAGAGCGTGCGTGAGGCGTCCAATATTGAGTTCGGCAAGTTGCATGGACTCACTCCGCAGCAGCGCGGCTGACGGCGCCGTCATGATCGGAGTTGGCGGAGTATTGGTCAATGCGTTCTTCGATCACGTGCCGGAAGTGGCGTATCAAACCCTGCACCGGCCAGGCCGCCGCATCGCCCAGCGCACATATGGTGTGGCCTTCAATCTGATAGGAAACGTCGAGCAGTATGTCGATCTCGCGCTTTTCCGCCCGGCCGTCCGCCATGCGTGTCAGCACCCGCCACATCCAGCCTGTGCCCTCGCGGCACGGCGTGCACTGGCCGCATGACTCGTGCTTGTAGAAATAGGCCAGCCGCGCGATTGCCCTGATCATGTCGGTCGATTTGTCCATGACAATGACAGCGGCCGTCCCCAGGCCCGACTTGAGGGACCTGAGCGAGTCGAAATCCATCGGGCAGTCGGCAATCTGTTCTGCCGGCACGCAAGGCACTGAAGAGCCGCCCGGAATGACCGCCAGCAGATTGTCCCAGCCGCCGCGCACCCCGTCGCAATGCCTGTCAATCAGTTCCCGGAATGGAATTCCCATTTCCTCTTCGACATTACACGGCCGGTTCACGTGGCCCGAGATACAGAACAGTTTGGTCCCGACATTGTTGGGCCGCCCGATACCGGCAAACCAGGCAGCACCGCGCCGCATGATGGTGCCGGCAACCGCGATCGATTCTACATTGTTTATCGTTGTGGGCGCGCCATAAAGCCCGACATTGGCCGGAAATGGCGGCTTCATGCGGGGTTGCCCCTTTTTGCCTTCCAGACTTTCCAGCAATGCCGTTTCTTCGCCGCAGATATAAGCCCCGGCACCGTGATGCACGTAAAGATCGAAGTCCCAGCCGTGGATGTTGTTCTTGCCGATCAACTTGGCTTCATAGGCCTGGTCAATGGCCGCTTGCAGGCGCTCACGCTCTCGGATGAACTCGCCGCGGACATAGATGTACCCGACATTGGCAGCCATGGCGGCACCCGCCAGCAGGCACCCTTCAACGAGGAGATGCGGGTCATGCCGCATGATTTCCCGATCCTTGCAGGTACCGGGTTCCGATTCATCGGCGTTCACCACAAGATAGTGTGGCCTCTCGCCAACCTGCTTCGGCATGAACGACCACTTGAGGCCTGTCGGAAAGCCGGCGCCGCCGCGGCCGCGCAGTCCGGAATTCTTGATCTCGTTCACCATCCAGTCGCGGCCATTGTCGATGAACGATTTTGTATCGATCCAGCAGCCACGCTTCTTCGCCCCGTCAAGCCCCCAGTCATGCAGGCCATAGAGGTTGGTGAAGATCCGGTCTTTATCGGCGAGCATCGGTCATCCTCACTTGGGCTTCTCGCCAACGGCACTGCTTGGCCGCCAGCCCTTGGCAAGCTTCTTTGCCTGCTTGATCCACTCGTCGCGCTGGGCCCGGCCCTTGAAACCTTCGAGACGCTCGTCCACCCATTTCAGCTCCGCCTTGGACCATTCTGCGATCTGCGCGAAATGCCATATGCCCATGGCGTTCAGCATGGTCTCAAGCTTGGGTCCAACACCCCAGATCAGTTTCAGGTCATCGCCCTTGCCACCCTTGGGCTTCTTCAGCAGCGCCGGTTTGCCATCTGCCGCCTGGGGCCGCGCAACTTTCTTCGAAGCAACCGGACGCTTCACCACTTCGGTCAAACTCGACGGCGCTGACTTTACAACCTTGATCCGGTCATCAGCCGCGGCCTTGGCCGTTTCCTTCACCGCAACGGGAGTTGGCGCTTTGGTGACTTCCTTGATTTCCGTGGCTTTGGCAGGTTCTGTAGCGGGGATCGGTGCGGCGGGAGCGGGCGGTGCCTGGCGCTTGAAGGTGCGCACACCGTTATAAAGGGACTTGTCCGTCAACGACGTCAATCCGCCGAGTGGCGCTGACAGCTGGCGGCCGTTCTGCGGGCCTGGCTTGATCGCACGGCCCTCTGAAATATCGTCAATCAGCTTTTCCAGGATTTCCGGGGTGAGATCCTCGTAGGTGTCCTTGAATATCTGCACCATCGGGGCATTGACGCATGCACCCAGGCACTCGACCTCTTCCCACGAAAAATTGCCATCCGCCGACACATGATGTGCATCGTGGTGGATCTTGCGCTCGCACACTTTCCTGAGGTCTTCGGCACCGCGCAGCAGGCAGGGCGTGGTTCCACAAACCTGGATGTGAGCTTTCTTGCCCACCGGCGAAAGTTGAAACATCGTGTAGAAAGTTGCGACCTCATACACCCGGATAAAGGCCATATTCAGCATTCTGGCGATGTATTCCATGGCCGGGCGGGAAACCCATCCGTCGTTCTGTTCTTGCGCCCGCCACAATAGTGGAATGACCGCGGAGGCTTCCTTTCCGG
This sequence comes from Hyphomicrobiales bacterium, assembly GCA_031373255.1. GTDB lineage: Bacteria > Pseudomonadota > Alphaproteobacteria > Rhizobiales > Aestuariivirgaceae > JANMMJ01. Next base: position 22,684 of record JANMMJ010000101.1, on the reverse strand, counting down.
CCGGATAATTCGTAATCGTGGCTTTTGCCCAGGAAAGATTGTCACGTGTAAACGCAAAGCTCTCGGGCTGAACCGGATCAAGACGGCGGACGCTCACCTGTCGACCTCACCAAATACGATATCGAGAGAACCGAGCACGGCGCTGACATCGGCCAGCATGTGTCCCCGGCACATGAAATCCATCGCCTGGAGATGGGCAAAGCCCGGCGCCCTGATCTTGCACCGGTATGGCTTGTTGCTCCCGTCGGACACAAGATAGACGCCAAACTCGCCCTTGGGTGCCTCGACCGCGGCATAAACTTCACCGGCCGGAACCTTGTAGCCTTCGGTGTAGAGTTTGAAATGATGGATAAGCGCCTCCATCGAGCGCTTCATTTCACCGCGCTTCGGCGGCACAATCTTACCGTCCGAAGTCGAAATCGGCCCCTGCCCCTCTGCGCTGGACAGCTTCTCGACGCACTGCTTCATGATCTTGATGGATTCGCGCATTTCCTGAACCCGGATCAGGTAGCGGTCATAGTTATCGCCATTCTTGCCGATCGGAATGTCGAAATCGAGCTCGGAATAACATTCATAGGGCTGGGACTTTCGCAAATCCCAGGCCGCTCCGGATCCTCGCACCATGACGCCGGAAAATCCCCACGCAAAGCAATCTTCAAGCGAAACGACGCCGATATCGACATTGCGCTGCTTGAAAATGCGGTTTCCCGTAAGCAGCCCTTCGATGTCATCCAGCACCTTGTTGTGTCCGGCACAGAACACACCAATGTCGTCGATCAGCTTCTGGGGAAGGTCCTGATGCACCCCTCCGGGCCTCACGAAAGCCGCATGCATGCGCGAGCCCGACGCGCGCTCGTAGAAGACCATCAACTTCTCGCGCTCTTCGAAGCCCCACAACGGCGGCGTCAACGCGCCGACATCCATCGCTTGCGTCGTGACGTTAAGCAGGTGCGAAAGCAGACGGCCGATCTCCGAGAAAAGCACCCGGATCAGTTGCCCCCGTTTTGGCACGCCGATACCTAACAATCGCTCGACGGCCAGGGCAAAGGCATGCTCCTGGTTCATCGGCGCGACATAATCGAGCCGGTCGAAGTATGGCACAGCCTGCAGGTAGGTCTTGTATTCGATCAGCTTCTCGGTGCCGCGATGCAGCAGTCCGATATGCGGGTCGACGCGCGTGCAAACCTCGCCGTCCAGTTCCAGCACGAGCCGCAGCACGCCATGCGCCGCCGGGTGCTGTGGTCCAAAATTAATGCTGAAATTGCGAACCGAAGCTTCGGTCATGGTTTTACTTTCTCATCACCGGGAAGAATGTATTCAGTGCCCTCCCAGGGCGAGAGATAATCGAATGAACGAAACTCCTGAACCAGCTTCACCGGTTCATAGACGACCCGCTTGGCTTCATCGTCAAACCGCACTTCAACATGGCCCGTCAACGGAAAATCCTTACGGAGCGGATGCCCCGAGAACCCGTAGTCGGTGGGAATGCGGCGAAGGTCGGGATGACCGGCAAACAGCACCCCGAAGAGATCGAAGGTCTCGCGCTCGAACCAGTTGGCCGCCGGGAATACATCGATTACGCTCGGAACGGGCGTATCCTCGTCGGTCTGCACCTTCACCCTGATGCGCCAGTTCTTGTAGGGCGAAAGCAGGTGATAGACCACGTCAAACCGGAATTCGCGTTCCGGATAATCAGCGCCGCAAATATCGATGAAGCACACGAAACGGCATTCAGGGTCGTCGCGCAGGAAACGCAGGACCTTAGCGATTTCGGAAGCATTTCCTTCGAGCGTCAGTTCGCCATACGCAACACGCGATGATCGGATAGCCTCCGGAAGCGCGCCGGCAACATGTTCGCCTAGTTGAAGAAGGGCTTCCTCCACGGTCAGCGCTCCAGCGTTCCGATGCGGCGGATCTTTTTCTGAAGCTGCAGGATACCGTAAACCAGGGCCTCGGCGGTGGGAGGACAGCCCGGAACATAGATGTCCACAGGCACGATGCGGTCGCAGCCGCGCACGACAGAATAGGAATAGTGGTAGTAGCCTCCGCCATTCGCACAGGAACCCATGGAAATGACATAGCGCGGCTCCGGCATCTGGTCGTAGACCTTGCGCAGCGCCGGCGCCATCTTGTTGGTCAGAGTCCCGGCAACGATCATCACATCCGATTGCCGCGGCGACGCACGCGGCGCAAATCCAAACCGCTCCACGTCATAGCGCGGCATCGAAGCCTGCATCATCTCGACCGCGCAACACGCGAGTCCGAAGGTCATCCACATCAATGAGCCTGTGCGGGCCCAGTTGATCAGATCGTCCGTCGTCGTGACCAGAAAACCCTTGTCGGCCAGTTCAGCACTGATCGAGGAAAAGTACTCTTGCTGCCCGGGCGCAAGACCGGCCGTGCCTGGCGCGATCAATCCCATTCAAGTGCTCCCTTCCGCCATTCGTAGATAAACCCGATGGTCAGTACGGCCAGGAACACCACCATGGACCAGAATCCGAATACTCCGATTTTTCCAAGGCTGACGGCCCAGGGGAACAGGAAGGCAACTTCCAGGTCGAATATGATGAAAAGGATCGATACAAGATAGAAACGCACGTCAAATTTCATGCGCGCATCGTCAAATGCGTCGAATCCACATTCATAGGCCGAAAGCTTCTCTGGGTCAGGTTTGCGAATGGCAATGACAAATGCCGACATCATCAAGGCAATGCCGAGCCCAGCCGCGATGGCCATGAAAATCACGATAGGCAGGTAGTCTCTCAACAGATCAGGCATGCCACCCCGTCTCAATTTCGCAACGCGCTTGAGATTCCGAGGCGTTGGTAGCGCAGTGCACAATAGTCTGCAAGCACCAAGCTATGGCACTGCCTATTTTGAGCATCGGACCTCAAAATGGGTCGCTACAAACAAGTCCGGCGCAGTAAACTGCGCCGGATTTCGATTCTACAGAATGTGGTCAGGCGGTTTTGGCCGAGCCCCGGAAAGCGCCCCGGTGCATGCCGCGGAACTCACCACGGAACTTCTCGGTGCCACGTACTTCCGCACCCCGATGCATCCCACGGAATTCACCACGGAACTTCTCGGCGCCACGCACTTCCGCACCCCGATGCATTCCACGGAACTCGCCGCGGGTCATCGCCTTCTCGCTGCCGCGATGCATCAGCCCCTCGCCGTCAAGTCCGCGCACAAGATTCAACACGGCCTCACCGGCAATCATAGTCACGTCGCTACCAATCATCCAAAAATCCTCCACGACAGTTGGCCACTTCGCCGGACGGACAACAACCTCCCGTCAAGCGACCATCGAACGGACATTCCCGCACGGCAACACGCTAGGACCGGCCAGAACATGCCGCAAGTGCCAATGACAATTTGCGATAAATTAGCTGTATCAGCCTGGCACAGGCAGGCGATCAAGAAGGGTTCGCCACGAATGGCGCGAGTGACGGGGCTCGAACCCGCGACCTTCGGCGTGACAGGCCGACGCTCTAACCAACTGAGCTACACCCGCAATTCTCTTGCGGCGCTGTCTCTATTGAACCACCCGTATCAAGTCAAGCAAACAATGGCCAGTAAGCACTGGGCGGGCAATAGCGTCGCTACATCATTGGCTTAGGCAGGATCGGCCATTCTCCCTATGATTCTGACGTCGCGCTGCGGGAATGGCATGGTGATGCCGTTTTCCTTGAGCGCATCCCAGACAAGAAAATGCACATCCGAAATAAAGCTGTTTTTTCCGCCATCGATTCCGGAAACCCAAAACTCCACGGCAAAATTGACGCCGTTGTCGCCAAACCCCCGCAAGGCGCAGTCCGGCGGATCGGGATTTTTAAGCACGGCGGGATGAAGGCTGACCGCTGCCTCGATAATCGGCGGCACCCGATGAATATCGGTCTCGTAGGCGACCGAAAACGCCGCTTCATAACGCTGCAACGGATCGGTTTTGGTCCAGTTGACCAAGGCGGACGTTATGAATTTCTCGTTCGGGACCACAATTTCCTTGCCATCGAAAGTGGCCAGCGTCGAGGACCGCATGTTGATCTCTTTGAGCGTGCCGGCACCCGATCCGTCGATTTCGATGTAATCTCCAACCTTCAGGGAACGCTCGAGAAGGATGATGATGCCCGAGATGAAGTTCGATGCGATCTGCTGCAGGCCGAAGCCAATTCCCACGCCAAGCGCGCCGCCAAAAACGGCGAGTGCCGTAAGATCCAGTCCCAGAAGCTGCAGCAAAAGCACAACCAGTACAAAAAAGATGATGATTTCAAACAGCTTGGCGAACAGTTCCCGCGTCTGGATGTCGATGGCCTGTTGTTCGCGGATGACGCGCTGGCCCGCCGTGGTGGACGTTCTGCCCAGCCAGAACAGCACGCCGCCAAACAGGGCAGCCTTGACCAGGGCAAGCAGCGACACCCTGATATTTCCGGCCTCGATGGCGACGCCATCCAAATAGCTGGTGGCGTCGTCGAGAAAACCGAACACATGCAGGGTCGCGACCGGAATAAGAATCCAGCGGCAGGCCGCATTGATGATCGGATGGGTGATGAACCGGTTGATCGCGGTGTAAAGCACGCCGATCACCGCCGCACTTTGCGCCAAGAGCACCAGCCAGGACGAATGTACCGCTGCATCCGTGACCGCTTCGGCGATTACCAGTGCGAGGACCAACAGGATCGGGAACAGCAGGTCGCGGCAGGCGAGTAGCAGCGACCAGAGCTTGCCAAACCGGCCTTCGGACGGTTCTGCCTGGAAGATCCTGAGGTTGTTCCGCACAAGCCGGGCAAGAAACCAGGCCGCTGCTGCGGCGGCAAGGATGGCCCCCAGTTGTGCGTAAAATTGTGGGCTCGTGAGCCAGCCCAGAACAGTCTCGGCGATCGACAAAGCGCGGGTTTGCAGGTCGGTGACGGTCATTCGCCCACGTGTCTCGGAGGTTCTGGTGGGCGATGAGAGACTCGAACTCCCGACATCTTCGGTGTAAACGAAGCGCTCTACCAACTGAGCTAATCGCCCGCCCTGCCGCACTCCTTATCGGCTCTCAACTTCCGATGCAAGTGAGGAGCAGCGATCTCCCGGGCCCAAGGAAAAAGCGGAAGATCGCTCTTCCGCCTGCTCAGCATTTTCTCCGGAACGGGGTCCGCTGCTAATGCGCCGTGACGCCCGACGCACGGTCCTCTGCAGCTCTGGCTGCCGCCGCAGCTTCCTCGGCAGCTTCATCCCATTCAATCGCTTCCGGGTACCGCACCAGGGCATGCTTGAGAACATCATCCATGCGCACAACCGGAATGATCTCCATGCCCGATTTCACGTTCTCCGGGATGTCTGCCAGATCCTTGGCGTTTTCTTCCGGAATGATGACCTTCTTGATGCCGCCGCGCAATGCCGCCAACAGTTTCTCCTTCAACCCGCCAATCGGCAGAACCCTGCCGCGCAGCGTAATTTCGCCAGTCATGGCAACATCGCGGATGACCGGAATTCCGGTCATGACCGAGACAATCGCCGTTACCATGGCGACGCCTGCCGAAGGACCGTCCTTCGGTGTGGCACCTTCGGGCACGTGGACGTGAATATCCTTCTTGTCGAACAAGGTCGGCTTGATGCCGAAATCGACGGCCCGCGAGCGTGCGTAGGACGACGCCGCAGAGATCGATTCCTTCATCACATCGCGCAGGTTGCCGGTAACAGTCATCCGGCCCTTGCCGCCGAGCATGAGCGCCTCGATGGTCAGCAGTTCGCCGCCGACCTCGGTCCACGCCAGCCCGGTGACGACACCCACCTGGTCCTCGCGCTCGACTTCGCCGTAGCGAAACTTCGGAACGCCCAGATAGTCGTGCACCTGCTCTTCGGTGACCTTCACCTTCTTCTTCTTGGACATCATGATGTCCTTCACCGCCTTGCGGGCAAGTGAATTGATCTCACGCTCAAGGTTCCGGACGCCGGCTTCACGCGTGTACCTGCGAACCACTTCGAGAAGACCGGCATCGGTCATCTCGAACTCTTTCTTTTGCAGGCCATGATGCTCGAGGGCCTTGGGCAAGAGATGCCGTTTGGCAATCTCCACCTTCTCCGTTTCGGTGTAGCCGGCGATACGGATGATCTCCATGCGGTCCATCAGGGCCGGCGGAATGTTCAGCGTATTTGCCGTCGTCACGAACATCACGTTGGAAAGGTCATATTCCACTTCAAGATAGTGGTCCATGAAGCTCTGGTTCTGTTCAGGATCGAGCACCTCCAGCAACGCCGAAGATGGATCGCCGCGGAAATCCATGCCCATCTTGTCGATTTCATCCAGCAGAAAAAGCGGGTTGCTCTTCTTGGCCTTCTTCATCGACTGAATGACCTTGCCGGGCATGGAACCGATATACGTCCGGCGATGCCCGCGGATTTCCGCTTCATCGCGCACACCACCAAGTGACATGCGGATGAATTCACGGCCGGTTGCCTTGGCGATGGACTTGCCGAGCGATGTCTTGCCGACACCGGGCGGGCCGACAAGGCACAGGATCGGTCCGCGCAGTTTGTTGGTACGGCTCTGCACCGCGAGATACTCGACAATGCGATCCTTGACCTTCTCGAGACCGAAGTGGTCATGATCGAGCACGTCCTGAGCGAAATTCAGGTCGCGCTTGATCTTGCTCTTCTGCCCCCACGGTATTGAAAGCAGCCAGTCGAGATAGTTGCGAATGACGGTTGCCTCGGCCGACATGGCGCTCATCTGCCGAAGTTTCTTGAGCTCTTGTTCGGCCCGCTCTTTTGCTTCTTTGGAAAGCTTGAGGCTCTTGACCTTGTTTTCGAGTTCACTGACTTCATCGCGCTCTTCGCCGTCGCCAAGTTCTTTCTGAATCGCCTTCATCTGCTCATTCAGATAGTACTCGCGCTGCGTCTTCTCCATCTGGCGCTTGACGCGCGAGCGGATGCGCTTCTCGACCTGCAGGACGGAGATCTCGCCTTCCATCAGAGCATAGACCTTCTCCAGCCGCTTGGCGACCGAGGTCATTTCCAGAAGTTCCTGCTTCTCGGGGATCTTGATGGCGAGGTGCGCCGCGATTGTGTCGGCAAGTTTGCCGTAGTTGGTGATCTGGCCGATCGACGCCATGACCTCCTGGGGCACCTTCTTGTTGAGCTTCACGTAGCTCTCGAACTGCGACACGGCTGCCCTCGCCAGGGCTTCCGTTTCCGACGCATCGGCGTCCTCATGGGTCACAATCTCGACTTCGGCCTCGTGAAAGTCCGTGCGCTTGGTGAAGTTCACGATCTTGGCGCGTTCGGAGCCTTCGACCAGAACCTTGACGGTCCCGTCCGGCAGTTTCAGCAGTTGAAGAACCTGTGCAACGGTGCCCGCGGCAAAGATCGCATCTTCCGCCGGATCATCGTCAGCCGGATTCTTCTGCGCGACGAGCAGGATGCGCTTGTCCTCGCGCATGACTTCCTCAAGCGCCTTGATTGATTTTTCCCGCCCGACGAATAGCGGCACGATCATATGCGGAAAAACCACGATGTCGCGAAGCGGCAAAACCGGCAGGACGTCAGGTCCCTCTTCGGAGCTGGTGGTGCGGGGCGAGTCTGCAGACATTCTATCGTTTCCTTTCGCGGGTTAGGCCGCGGTTGAGGTCCGCTCCTGAACGCCTACTTCCCAAAAGGGCCAATAGACGCTGTTGATCATCATTCTGGCCGCGGACCTGCGGCGCCTGGCTCGGGGATCTACCGTCTGATTCAACCCTACAATAAGCCGAAATCGAATGGAACACACCTCGAACCTGAAGGGTAAAAATGGATAGCCGGTTAACGGATTTCAATGCCCCTCTAAAATCGCATGGGGCCATGCAAAGCGGGCTCAGGGCCCCAGAATGTACCGGATCAATTCTGGCCAGAGGCTCAGCACCATCGACAGCGTCGACAGGATTAACGCTACCGGAGCAATCCATTTGGTCTCAAAAATGGGCCGTGATTCCTTCTTGGCCACAACGGGCTCGGCAACCGGCACTGTCACCACCGGAGCCAGTTCCGGAGACACGAATTCCGGCACATATCCACCAACCGGCAAGACTACGCGAAGCGACAGGTCGGCTCCGGGGCTTGCGTAATAGAGCAGAAGGGACTGCCTGAGCCGGCGGGCCTGTACGCGCACGATAGGGTCATTCTGGGCATCGAAGTCTTGCGACCGGCCAAGTGCCTCCGTGGCGATCGTGTAGGCCTTGATGATGTCCTCTTCACCCGAAAGCTTCTTGTCGACGATATAACGTAAAAATGCAGCCAACTGGGGCGCGGCGGCGAAATCGGGTGATGCCAAAATTCGCGCGACGTGGCTGCGCACCCGGTCCGGCGCGATAGACACGACACCCGCCGCCTGTGGCTGATCCAATTCCATGGCTGGTGCCGAAGCTTCCACGCTTTTTACCCTTTGCTATCCGAACTTAACACGTAAATTTCCCGCCGTAACGTAGGGAATCGGCAGGATTCGTCACATCAACAAACAGCGCGGTGAATGACGGGTTTGATCGCTGCAACGCTGCTTTCAAACCGGGACGGAAAAACGAAATTCGCTGCGTTGTCAGTTGCTGGACTTCGCTACGGCGTGTCTCAAAGCTCTGGAGAGTATAGGCCAAGTGACGGCACTCACTTAGACCGGCCAGAGCTAGGAGAGGCCGGGAACCGCAGGGTTCCCGGCCTTTCAGCATTCTATTGAACCTAAATTCAGGCATAGTCCATTGTGGCTTAACAAAAATGGCACTTTCATGAAGGGTGCAAATTCTGGACCAGCTTATGCCCGGATAATGGGCGCTGATGGATATCCTTAATGCGTAGCTTCAGCCGTCAGGATCGTCCTTCCCGGCTGCTGCAGCAATGAAATTTCTAGGCCGAGACAGCCCCTGATTTAGATGATTTTCTTTCATCCCGGTCGGCATAGATCAGAAGCGGCTTGGCGTCGCCGTCCACGACTTCCTTGGAGATCACCACCTCTTCAACGCCATTCATGGCTGGAAGGTCGAACATTGTGTCAAGCAGGATCGACTCCATGATGGAGCGCAAACCACGGGCCCCGGTCTTCCGGTCGATCGCCCGGCGCGAAATGGAACGCATTGCATCCTCCGGGATCGTCAGCTTCACGCCTTCCATCTCAAATAGGCGCTGGAACTGCTTCACCAGGGCGTTCTTGGGCTCCATCAGGATTTGCACCAGCGCTTCCTCGTCGAGGTCTTCCAGGGTGGCCACGACCGGCAGACGGCCGACAAATTCCGGGATCAGTCCAAATTTCAGGAGGTCTTCCGGCTCGAGTTCGCGCAACACAGCGCCCATGCGCTGGTCATCGAGCGATTTCACGTCGGCGCCAAATCCGATTCCTGAGCCCTTGCCGCGCTGGCTGATGATCCGCTCGAGGCCTGCGAAGGCGCCGCCGCAGATGAACAGGATGTTGGTGGTATCGACCTGCAGGAACTCCTGCTGGGGATGCTTGCGGCCGCCCTGCGGCGGCACGGAGGCAACTGTTCCTTCCATGATCTTGAGCAGCGCCTGCTGAACGCCTTCGCCGGACACGTCCCGCGTGATCGAAGGGTTGTCGGACTTGCGGCTGATCTTGTCGACTTCGTCGATATAGACGATGCCCCGCTGGGCCCGTTCGACATTGTAATCCGCGGACTGCAGCAGCTTGAGGATGATGTTTTCGACATCCTCGCCCACATAGCCGGCCTCGGTCAGCGTTGTCGCGTCGGCCATGGTAAATGGAACATCAAGAATCCGCGCCAGCGTCTGCGCAAGCAATGTCTTGCCGCAACCGGTTGGCCCGACCAGCAGGATATTCGATTTTGCCAGTTCGACGTCGTTGTTCTTTTGCGCATGGTTCAGGCGCTTGTAATGGTTGTGAACCGCCACCGACAAAACCTTTTTGGCGTGGTCCTGGCCAATGACGTAATCGTCAAGGACCTTCCTGATTTCGTGCGGTGTCGGCACGCCGTCCTTCGACTTCACCAGCGAGGATTTGTTTTCCTCGCGAATGATGTCCATGCACAACTCGACACACTCATCGCAAATGAACACGGTCGGCCCGGCAATAAGCTTGCGGACTTCATGCTGGCTCTTGCCGCAGAAGGAGCAGTACAGCGTGTTCTTGTTGTCGCCGCCACTTGCCTTACTCATGGTATCTCCTTGCACTTGCAACTGCAGTATACGCCACCCGGATTAACGGGCTTTCACCGGCAGACCGCAGATTTGCCTGACTAGGCCTAAACAAAGCCGCATCTGTATCAATTCAGCATGCGACGTGATGGTTAATCAAGAATTGATTCAAGAACGAAGCCAACATAGACCAGATTTGATCGCGATGCAGCATCGGCTTCTTAACGGTCGTCTGGCGCCGATTATTTCGAATCGGCCACCGCGGCACGCTTGTCGACGACCTTGTCGACGATGCCAAAGTCCCGGGCCATGGTCGCCGTCAGGAAGTTGTCGCGCTCCAGGGCATTCTCGATCGCCTTGATGTCCTTGCCCGTGTGGTGAACATAGATCTCGTTCAACCGGGCTTTCAGGCTCTCGACTTCCTTGGCGTGAATGAGAATATCCGTCACCTGTCCTTGATAGCCGCCAGAGGGCTGATGGATCATGATTCTGGCATTTGGCAAGGCAAAACGCATGTTTTTCTCGCCTGCGGCCAGAAGAAGCGAGCCCATCGAGGCGGCCTGCCCTACGCAAAGTGTCGAAACCGGACAGCGGATGAACTGCATCGTGTCATAAATTGCTAGCCCGGATGTCACCACACCGCCGGGCGAATTGATATACATCGCGATCTCTTTCTTGGGATTGTCAGCCTCAAGGAAAAGCAGTTGCGCCACAGTGAGTGTCGCAATTTCGTCGTTGATTGGACCGGTCAAAAAGATGATCCGCTCCTTCAGCAGACGTGAAAATATGTCGTAGCGGTAGCTGCCCCGAGAGGTGCTCTCCTCGACTGAAGGTATGACAAAGCTGTTATAGGTATCGATGGGATCGCGCATGCAAGTTCCGGTCTGTTGAACGAATCGGGATAAGTCTATTCTGCCATTAGATAGGCAATGCATGTGTTAACGGAAAGAGGGCTCCGAAAGATCATGTCTGCCATTCACCGCCGGAACTGAAGTAAATATGCCTGTCGTCGAAATACTGATCGTCGTTTTTCTTATACTTATCAATGGTATTCTTGCCATGTCCGAGCTCGCCGTCGTCTCCGCCAGGCGCGCCAGGCTTCAGGCCATGGCCGAGCGCCAGGTTCCGGGCGCCAGGCGTGCCTTGAAACTCGCGGAGAACCCCGGGCGCTTCCTTTCCTCGGTGCAGATCGGGATCACCCTCGTAGGCATATTGGCGGGTGCATTTTCCGGCGCTTCGCTCGGCGGCCGTTTGGCCGATTGGCTGACGTCGATGGGCATGGAGCGTGGCTGGGCCGATCCGATGGGACTGAGTCTCGTTGTGGCCATCATCACTTACTTCTCGTTGATCATCGGTGAACTGGTGCCAAAGCAGCTGGCATTGCGAAATGCCGAAGGCATCGCCTGTTTCGTCGCCCCCGCGATGACCGTTCTCGCCAAAGTTGCCTCCCCGGCCGTAGACCTCCTGGATGCATCGGGCCGTACCGTTCTCTTTCTACTTGGCCGGAAGAGCGCGTCGGAATCTGTCGTTACAGAAGAAGAAATCAGAATGCTCATCGCCGAGGCCGAGAGTGCCGGCGTGCTTGATTCAGATGAGCGCCAGATGATCTCCGGCGTGATGCACCTCGGTAACAGGCCGGTGCGCGCCGTGATGACGCCAAGACCGGAAGTCGACCTGATCGATCTCAGTCTCAGCGCTGCCGAGATCCGCAAGACGATCACGGAAAGTGTCCATTCAAGACTGCCGGCCCACGCGGGCAATCCCGATGAAATCTCCGGCGTCATCCAGGCCAAGGACCTGCTGGATGCATACCTGAAAGGGCGAAAACCAGATCCCAGGCGCCATCTGCGAAAAGCGCCGGTCATTCCCGATACCATGGATGCCCTGGATACCGTCATGCGCTTGAAGGAGTCCGAGGTTCACATGGGCCTCGTCCATGACGAATTCGGTCACTTCGAAGGCATTGTCACCAGCGCGGACATCCTTGAAGCGATCGTAGGCACTTTCCACACGGGCGAGGGCGAACCTGAACCAGACTCCGTCCAGCGCGACGACGGCTCCTGGCTGATCGCGGGATCAATGCCGGCCGATGAACTGGCCAGCCTCCTCAGCCTCACCCTGCCATCAAAACGGCTTTACCATACGGTTGCCGGATTGGTTCTGGAGAAGCTGGGGCGCCTGCCCCAGCCTGGGGAAAGTTTCACTTACGAAGGCTGGCGCTTTGAAGTCGTCGATATGGATGGCCGACGCGTCGACAAGGTTCTTGTCGCAAGGCCAACCCTGAAAACTCATCGCCGGATAAATTGAACGCAAGCTCCTGGTACTTTGCCAGGCAATGGTTTGGGTAACCCACTCAGGCCGTGTGATGCTCGTGGTCGTGGTCGTGTCCGTCATGATCATGGTGGTCATGATCATGCTCGTGATCGTGAGCATGGTCATGTTCGTCTTCATCCTGGACCATGGCCTGCAATTCGTCGCGAGAGACCGTCTTCTCCTCGACTTTCGCCTTGCCGATGATGCTCTCGACCACCTTCTGTTCGAAGATCGGCCCGCGCAATTCGAGAAGGGCTCGCGAGTTCTTGCGGTAATAGTCGAAAACCTGCTTTTCCTGACCGGGGAACTGCCGCGCCCTATCGATCAAGGCACGTTGCAACTCTTCATCGGCAATCTTGATGCCTTCCTGTTCGCCCATCGTGCCAAGCACAAGTCCGAGCCGCACACGGCGCTCGGCAATCGCCTGGTATTCCTTGCGGGCCGCTTCTTCGGTCGTATCCTCGTCCTCGAAGCTCTTCTTGGCGCGCTGCATTTCGGCGGTCAGCGCATTCCAGATGCCGCCAAATTCCGATTCAACCAGCTTGACCGGCAGCTCGAAGGAATAGGTCTTGTCCAGCGCATCGAGCACATCGCGCTTGAGCTTCATCGCGGTCATGCGATCGAATTCGCTCTTCAGCCTCTCGGAAATCATCTCTTTCAACTTGGCGAGAGATTCAAAGCCAAGCGTCGTGGCCAGCGCATCGTCGATGACCTTTTCTTCAGGAGCTTCGACAAGTTTGACCTTCACGTCGAACTCTGCCGGCTTGCCCGCGAGCGTCGGCACGCCATAGGACTCGGGGAACGTCACATTCACCTTGACGTCGTCGCCCGCCTTGGCTCCGATCAACTGGTCTTCAAAGCCCGGGATAAACTGTCCCGAGCCAACTTCCACATAAGCGTCTTCAACCGAACCGCCCTCGAAAACTTCTCCGTCGATCTTGCCGACGAACGAAACCTGCGCACGGTCACCGCTATCGATTTTCGCGTCCTCGCCTTTGCCTTTCCAACTCTTGGACTGGCTGGCGATCCGCTTGAGTGACTCGCTCACATGCTCGTCGCTGACGGCGACAACATGCTTGGTCAACTCGACGCCGGAAACATCCTGAAGTTCGAAACTTGGCACCAGCTCGAAGCTCATCGTGTAGGCAAGATCGCTCTTTCCGGAAAAGATGTTTTCGATTTCGCTCTCATCTTCCGGCAGCTTGACCTCCGGCTGATAGGCAGGCTTCAGATTGCGCTCTTCGACGACTTTCTTCGCACCCTCGTCGATCTGCGCCTGCAGCACTTCCGCCATCAGCGACTTGCCATAAACCCGCTTGAGATGCGGCACCGGCACTTTGCCTGGTCGAAACCCCTTGATGTTGGCGCGCTTGGCAAGATCGCCGAGCCGCTTGTTCAATTCGCTGTCAAGATCGGAGGCGTCGATCACCACCTTGAATTCGCGCTTCAATCCGTCTGCCAGCGTTTCGGTAACCTGCATTTTTCCTGCTCACTCATGTTCATCCGGACAAAAACAGGCCTGGTGCGGGCGGAGGGACTTGAACCCCCACGGGTTTCCCCACAGGAACCTAAATCCTGCGTGTCTGCCAATTTCACCACGCCCGCGCGTGCCAATGGCCCCGGGTGTTGCAATGGGCGCGGTCTATAGCAGAGGGGTTTGAGCGACGCTAGCGGAGAAAACAACAACCTATTGCGGCGGCGGTCTTCGCAACTGCGCCACGGTAGAAATTGCAACGCCGAGTCCAACCGTGCTCGCGCCAATCCAGACCATCGCCGGATAGGTCTCGCCCAGAAGCAGGATACCAATGCCGGCCCCCACGGCGGCGGCCACATAGCCGATCTGGCTGAGATATGTCGGCCCGCCAATTTGCTGCAGCTGGAAGAACATCACGAACATGGTGGTGGAAACGGCCAGCTGCGCCACGACAAGCCCGGGATGTGCATAAAGTGGTGCGATATCTACGGTTCCTGTCATCAAAAGCGTAAGCACAAGCAACGGCGGCACTGCTGCAAGGTTGGTCAACGCCGCAAGCTGCATTGGCCCTGCCCCGCGCGGCCAGGCAAGCGTGCGGTAGATGTTCCCGATGCCAAGAAAAAGCGGGATGAGGAGCGCAATCAACAGCCAGGCCGAATTCCCGGTCGAGAAATTCAGGTTGCGCGAAGCGATGATGATCAGCGCGCCAATCAGACCGACACCGATGCCAGCCATCTCCAGAAGCCGGGGTGGACGCACCCGCAAAGCCAGTGACAGCAGCGCTGTCACAACGGGCGACAGGGCAAACATGATGGCGGCCAAACCGCTCCCGATCTTGGGGACGGCGGAAAACGTAAGAAAATTCGGGACGACATAAGACACAAGCCCAGAAATGATAGCGAACTTCGCCTTTGGGCCGCTTTTCTCGCCCCCGCCTTCAAAGATCATGGAGATCAGCAACACCGCAATTCCCGCACCCAGCGATATGACCGCAGACCAAAGTGCCGGATGCACGCCAGCCGCCATTGCGAGTTTTCCGATTGGGAAATTCAACCCGAGCGCCGTCCCTGTCCCGATCAGCAAGAAGACCGGGCGGTTCATATGACCTTGCCGATAAAGGAAATGAGTGTTTCGGCGGTGAACCCGCCTCGCCCATGCCGCCTGGATGCTTCGCCATGAATCCAGACCGCCGCGCAAGCCGCCGTAAATGCATCCATCCCCTGGGCGAGGAGCCCGGTGATAAGGCCCGCCAGAACGTCGCCCGAGCCCGCGGTCGCCAACCATGGCGGCGCATTGCTATTGATTACCGCCCGCCCGTCCGGCGCTGCAACCACCGTGTCGGAACCTTTGAAAACGACAATCGCACCCGACGCACGAGCAGCCGCAAGTGCAACTTCATATTTGGCTTTCGAAACATTACTTATGCTGCTGAAAAGTCGAGAAAATTCACCACCATGCGGTGTGACGACAACGGGTCGATTGGACAAAGTGGCAATCGCGGAAAAAAGTTCAGCACTTGTATCCGCAAAGTTGGTCAATGCGTCCGCGTCGAGAACGACAGCTGATCCGCTCGCGAGCACCGAGAGGACAGACTCTCTTTCCCCCGCGCCAATACCCAATGCCGGTCCAATACACACGGCGTTCTTGCGCCGATCCCGAAGCAGCTCCGGGATTGCCATGCTGGAAAGCATGATCGCTGTGGTCTGGATTGCATGAATGGCCAGGGCATCTTTGTCGCCAGCGATGGTGACAAGCCCTGCTCCAACAGTGAGCGCTGCCTGGGCGGCCAGCCGTGCGGCACCCGTATGCAATCGATCTCCCGAAACGACAACAGCGTGGCCGCGGTGATACTTGTGCCCCGCCGTTTGTAGCACGGGCAAAACAGGCCGCCGGTTTTCAAACAGCTTCGGGCCTAATCCATCAAGAACGGTTGCGGGTATGCCGATATCGGCCACGACCAAATCCCCGCACAGATCCCTGCCCGGCTGCAGCACGTGACCAGGCTTCTTGCGAAAAAATGTGACCGTCAGATCCGCCTCGATTGCAGCACCCCGAACCTGGCCAGTCGCACCATCTAGGCCCGATGGCACATCGACAGCGACAACCGGTACGGATGCGTCGTTGATCCGCGCAGCAAGTTCGTAGGGAAAGTCGCGTGACAGGCCTGCGCCAAATAGCGCGTCCACGATCAGTTGCGCATCACCAATCCTGATTTCGTCTTCTACCTCGCCGACCCACAACCCAGCCATCCTGGCAGCATCGCCGGACAGGCGCGAGGGATCGACGAGACAAGACACGCGAAGCGGCCAGCCCCACCGCTCAAGATACCGGGCCACCACAAAGCCATCGCCGCCGTTGTTGCCTGGCCCACAAAGCACAAGTGTCGGCCGCGCCCCAAATCGCCGGATGATCTCCTCGGCAACCGCGCGTCCGGCATTTTCCATTAATGAGAGAGATGGAACACCGCCTGCGACCGTCAGCCGATCAGCCTCGGCCATCTGAACCGGGGTCAACAGGGCATCGAGAGCATTCATTTCCGCTATGGACCCGCCCATCCTTGCCAAGATTCAATCACAATGCCTACAATGGTGAGGAATATAGGCCGGGATTTCGATGAGGCGAAACTGTATGAATTGTGCCAGTCGCTCCGCTGAACGCGTGCGAAACGGACCGAATTCATGAAAGCGCTTTTCATCGGCCAGACCTATATCGACGTAACCATTGTCACCGATGTCGTTCCGTCGGGCGATGAAAAGGCGGTTGCCCGCGACTACGCGGTTTCATTTGGCGGCAATGCCGTGTCCGCGGCCTTTGCCTGCGCCAGCATGGGCCACAAGCCGGATCTTCTCGCAACGGTTGCCGATGACTGGCTCGGCCGCATGTTTCTCGACATGGCAGCAAAATACCGGCTGCCTGTGCACGGGCGCAAGGTCGAGCGCTCATCCCTGTCCTTCATTCTGCCCAACAATGGCAAGCGGGCGATACTGCGCGCCCGTGATGATACCTATCTCCATCCCTTCCCCCTGCTCAATCTCGGCGATTGCCGGGCCCTGCACCTGGATGGCCATCAGGCTGACGCGGCGATTCACTATGCCAGGCTGTGCCACGAGCAAGGCATTCTCACCTCGATTGACGGCGGCGGCCTGCGCAGCAATACACATGAGTTGCTTGGCTTCATCGATGTGGCGATCGTTTCGGAGCGTCTTTGCGAGCAAATGGAGCTGTCGATTTCGGGCATGCTCGACTACCTGAAAACACGGGGATGCAAGATTGGCGGCATAACCCAGGGCGAGCGCGGCATGCTCTGGTATGATGAGACTGGCACTGTTCACCAGCAACAGGCGCTTGTGGTCCCGCCAGAGCGCATAATCGACACGTCAGGGGCCGGCGACATGTTTCATGGCACCTATGTCGCCTCATACCTCGAACGGCCCGCGGCGTCCTGGCGCGAGCATTTCGAATGGGCAAGAGCCGCCTCGGCCCACAAGATTCAATATCTTGGAAACGAGGCGGGCCTGCCCACCCGCGAGACTATCGCGGCAGCAGCCGAGGAATTTGCGGTCGCTGCCGCTTGATCAGGCCGTCAATTCGACAACCGCTTCGCCGGAAACGGGATCAGTCAGACCCAATCCATGACCGAGATCCTCAAGCAAGTCCCTCATGCTATCGAGCAATCCGATCATCTCCGACCTGGCGGCAACGATACTGCCAAAATCCTTCCATTCTCCGACGAAACAGTAAGAGCGATCTCCAGTTTTCACCAAAGCGCCCTTTACGAATCCGGACCAATTCGGATTGGCTTTCCGGTGAGCAGCAACGAACTCCTCGTCCCGGCCCGGCTTCACTTTAAACCTAACGGCATTATACGCGGTCATCCGATCCTCCATTTTCGAGATCAGGCCCCGGCAGGATGATCATAGAACCGTTCGGGCGTCAAAAAGAGCTTATCCGGAAGGAATATTTCTGCATATTATTTAGGCAAAACGCCTATTTTTTAGGCATTCGCCCCATTTGTCATTCATCATCGCAGCCTTAAGTCATTGAAATTATGGGGTAACAAACTTGGCATAGGCCGTGCAATCGTTAATTTACGATTAATCGGCGGAGACCTCATGAAAAAGATCGAGGCGATCATCAAGCCATTCAAGCTCGATGAGGTGAAGGAGGCCCTTCAGGAGGTCGGTCTTCAGGGCATCACCGTGACCGAGGCCAAGGGCTTCGGGCGGCAGAAGGGTCATACCGAGCTTTATCGCGGCGCCGAATATGTCGTGGATTTCCTGCCGAAGGTGAAAATCGAAATCGTCCTGTCTGACGAACTTGTCGACAAGGCCGTGGAGGCCATTCAGGCCGCCGCCCGTACCGGCCGCATCGGTGACGGCAAGATTTTCATTTCGTCCGTCGAGCAAGCCATCCGCATTCGCACCGGCGAGTCAGGCACCGAGGCGCTTTAGATCAATCAACAAACAGCAATCATCACACCAGGGGACTAAGCCATGGCAAAGACAAAAGACGCAGAATCCGTAATGAAGATGATGAAGGAAAAGGACGTGAAATTCGTCGACCTTCGCTTCACCGATCCGCGCGGCAAGATGCAGCATCTCACCATGGATGTATCGCAGATGGGCGAGGATGCCTGGGCGGAAGGCCTGATGTTCGATGGTTCCTCGATCGCAGGCTGGAAGGCCATCAACGAGTCGGACATGGTATTGATGCCCGATGCCTCCAGCGCCCACATGGACCCCTTCTACGCCCAGACCACCATGTCGGTGTTCTGCGATATTCTCGATCCCGGCACGGGTGAAGGCTATGGCCGCGATCCGCGCATGATCGCCAAGCGCACTGAAGCCTATCTGAAGTCGACCAAGATCGGCGACACCGTGTTCGTCGGCCCTGAAGCCGAATTCTTCATCTTCGACGACGTGAAGTTCGCGACGCAACCCTACAACACCGGCTTCAAGATCGACTCGGTGGAGTTTCCGGTGAACTCGGACCGCGAATATGAAACTGGCAACATGGGTCACCGCATGCGCACCAAGGGGGGTTATTTCCCGATGAACCCGATGGACTCGGCCCAGGACATGCGCTCCGAGATGCTCTCGGTGATGGGCGAGATGGGGCTGTCGGTTGAAAAGCACCATCACGAGGTGGCGTCCGCCCAGCACGAGCTCGGCACCAAGTTCCAGCCGCTCACCATGGCGGCCGACCACATGCAGATTTACAAGTATGTGATTCACAACGTGGCGCATGCCTACGGCAAGACCGCCACCTTCATGCCCAAGCCCATCTTCGGCGACAATGGCTCGGGCATGCACTGCCATTTCTCGATCTGGAAGGATTCAAAGCCGATGATGGCCGGCAATCAGTATGCCGATCTTTCGGAACTCTGCCTGTACTTCATCGGTGGCGTGATCAAGCATGCCAAGGCGCTGAACGCCTACACCAATCCCTCGACCAACAGCTACAAGCGCCTGGTGCCGGGCTATGAGGCGCCGGTGCTGCTCGCCTATTCCTCGCGCAACAGGTCGGCCTCGTGCCGCATTCCCTTCACGTCGAATCCGAAGGCAAAGCGCGTGGAAGTCAGGTTCCCGGATCCAACGGCAAACCCCTACCTCGCCTTCTCCGCCATCATCATTGCGGGCCTCGACGGCATCACCAACAAGATCCATCCGGGCCCCGCGATGGACAAGAACCTCTACGACCTGCCGCCCGCCGAACTCGCTGAGGTGCCGACCGTGTGCGGTTCGCTTCAGGAGGCCATCGACTCGCTCAAGGCCGACCACGACTTCCTCCTGAAGGGCAGCGTGTTCACCAAGGATCAGATCGAAAGCTACCTCGATCTCAAGCAGGAAGAACAGGACCGCTACCGCATGACCCCGCATCCGGTCGAATTCGATATGTACTACTCCGTCTGATCGGTTTTTTGTTTACTCCCTGGAACTATGCCGGAAGCCCCAAGCTTCCGGCGTTTTTGTCTGATTTAGGATCATAAGTATACAATAGGCTTTTAAATCGAACAGGAGGGTCCGTGGCTGCGTTTCCACCGCAATGTGGTGGGTTGGTAGCCCGCAGGGCCACTTTGCCGCCTACGGGCCTCCAAGGTGCCATAGAATTAAATTCCCCTATACAGAGCAAACAACAAAAATACAGCTTAAGATAGCTAAACTGTCTTTCCATCACGTCCGCCAAGGGGGCCGGCCATGACGTTGGCGGACGGCAGATTCGATTTCGCTCCGGTGCAACCCGATGTCTTTCAGCACGTGATCGTCGAGTTGGTGAAGTTTCGCCATGCTGCGGCGCACGACAAGCGCGCTGAGCAGGCGAAGTGCCATTTTCAGCATCCCCGGCAGAACCGTGCCGCCGAGGGCGGCCCTGCCGAAAGCCGTGAACGTGACTGGTGTGGTATTCATGTTCGTTTCCTCAGACAGTATTTTTTCTCCTCAAGGCTCCACGCGACATTCCGCATGCCTTGCCGGAAAACCAGCCGTTATCATGCGGCTCCGCGAAGCCGTACTGACGCCGGATGCAAGCTGTGCAAGTATGCATCCGGGGATTAAGGGTTCTTGTTGAGGCCTCGCTTATGCCCGCAACCTGGCGGTTACGTCTAACGCATTGTCCAAATGAACGGGATAAGAACTGCTAATGGACCTTGAACTCTATCGGACGTTTCTCGCCATCGTCGATTCGGGAAGTTTCACTGCGGCGGCGCGCCATGTGAACCTTACGCAATCCGCCGTCAGCCAGCAGGTGAGACGGCTCGAGGATATGCTCGGCCAGCCGCTGTTCGAAAGATTGACGGGCGCGGTTGTCCCCACCGAATACGGAAAATCCATACTGCGGCCGGCCCGGTCGATGCTCGAAACCCAGTCGGAGATCTTGCAGATATTCAGGCCAACCACGTTTCAGGGTGTCGTGGTCGTCGGCGTCGCGGACGCTTATGTAAACCGCATACTCAAGGACGTAACGGACGAATTCATGAAACTGCTGCCTGAAGCGGCCATGAGTGTCATCATCGACGATTCGCTCGGCCTTTCCAGGCGGATCGCCGAAGGTTCCGTCGATCTCGCCTTCGTCACTGAAGGCAATTGCCCGACCCGCGGGCCGATCGCATTCAATGACCGCTTGGTGGTCGTGGGTCCGGTGGCGGGCGAGGTCCACAAGGCCGATCCTCTGCCGCTCGCCGTTTGGGACGAACGCAATGAAGATGAAATTCCCTTGATCCGGTTTCTCGAATCTTCAGGCCGCCGCCATCGCGTTACCTACGTCTGCCGGAGCGTACATGCCCAGCATGTGGCGGTAACCACGGGCCGCTGCGTCGCGGTCCTGGTCGAGGGCAGCATGATCCCCGGTGAAAGGGCATATCTCGAAGAAGACGGATTTCCGGTTCTGAAACATCTGACAATCCGGCTCGAACGCACCTTTGCGAAGCGCACCAAGGTCATCGAGCAGCTGCAACAGCATTATCTCGATTTCTTTGTCAGCGCCCGCCTTCCGTTGGTTCAATGATCCCCATGCCGAAACACCACCAGAAAGTTCTCCATCCATGAACACTTACGACATGCTGGTTATCGGCAGCGGACCAGCCGGACGAAGGGCGGCGGTTCAGTCCGCGAAACTCGGAAAATCGGTGCTGGTCGTCGACAAGGGGCGGCGCCTGGGCGGCGTTTCGGTCCATACCGGAACAATCCCTTCCAAGACACTTCGGGAAACCGTGCTCAATCTCTCCGGCTGGCGCGAGCGCGGCTTCTACGGCCGCAGCTACCGGGTAAAACAGTCGATCTCGGCCCAGGATCTGATCGCGCGGCTGCGCAAAACGCTGGACCACGAAGTTGAAGTGCTCCAGCACCAGTTCATGCGGAACGGCGTGAGCAATGTTCAGGCGCGAGCGAAGTTCACTGGCCCCAATACCGCGTCCCTGACCACCGACAAGGATGAGGTCAGCGAGATACGTTTCAATCACGCACTCGTATCCGTGGGCACCAATCCGCACCGTCCCGGCAACATTCCCTTTGACGGCAATCGCGTCTTCGACAGCGACGAAATTCTCGATCTCAAGGTGCTTCCGCGCACCCTTACGGTGATTGGCGGCGGCGTCATCGGCGTGGAATACGCCACGATTTTTTCAGCACTCGATGTTCCCGTTACGTTGATCGAGCCGCGCGACGCCATTCTCGATTTCGTCGACCGGGAACTGGTTGATGACTTCATTCACCAGATGCGCGACCGGGGAATGACTGTCCGCCTGGGATGCGCCGTCAAGGAAGTTGTCAGCAAGCCGGAAGGTGTCGAAACCCAGCTTTCCGACGGACGGACAGTGCGAACGGAAATGCTGCTTTATGCGGCCGGAAGGAGCGGCAACGTCGGGAGCCTGGGCCTGGCCGAAATCGGGATCGATACCGATAGCCGTGGCCGCATAAAGGTGGACTCAAACACATTCCAGACGTCCGTTCCGCACATCTACGCCGCGGGCGACGTCATTGGATTTCCTTCCCTTGCTTCGACATCCATGGAACAGGGCCGTGTCGCCGCATGCCACGCCTTTGGCATTCCGTTGCCCCCGGCGCCGGAGACATTTCCTTATGGTATTTACGCGGTGCCGGAAATTTCAACGGTCGGTCAGTCCGAAGAACAGGTGCGCGCCAGCGGCATTGCTTACGAGTGCGGCGTGGCGCGCTTTCGCGAGACGTCGCGCGGTCACATCATGGGAGTCAACTCGGGCTTCCTGAAGCTCATCTTCTCCCTTGAAAACCGGCGGCTTCTTGGTGCGCACATCGTTGGCGAAGGTGC
>JANMMJ010000092.1:0-89406 GCA_031373255.1 Hyphomicrobiales bacterium | reverse complement strand
CCGCCTGGCGCTGCATTTCGTGGTGCCGCTGAAGACGCCTGTCGACCCCGTGAAACATGACTTCTACTACAAGATCTACGACCCGGACTTCTTCATCGCCATGGATTATGTTGCCGATACGCCGGTGACGGTAGTGGGAAGTTTGCCGGCAAGCTGCAAGCTCGACGTCAAGCCGATCCCGTCTGATGCGGACGTGGAGCAGACGCGAAGTTTCCTCGCGACCAAGGGCAAGGAGTGGCAACCGTCAACGGACGAGGACTTTGGCGGCATGTTCGCCCAGCCGGTGCATCTTGCCTGCAAGAGCTAACATGATCCGCATATTGCTTGTGTTCGCCATGATGCTGTTTGCGGTGTTTGCCTCTGGCGAGACGTCCATGGCGCAATCGACGGGAGATACGGCGGCACAAACTCAGGCAGCGCCCAAGATCGACAAGCGCAAATTGCTGGTCCAGCCGCGCAACAGTGATGGAAGCCTGCAGCAGGTGTCGTTCTTCGAAGATCCGGTGCTGTGGATCAGGGACAGGCAACAGAGCTTCTATGGCGCCATGTCGGGCGCCATCCGGCAGATCAAGGGCGGCTCGGCCTATGCAGCCACATGGACGCTGCTTACACTCAGTTTCAGCTACGGTATTTTCCATGCGGCGGGACCGGGCCATGGCAAGGCAGTCATTTCCGCCTGGCTGCTGGCAACGGAAAACGAGTTGCGGCGCGGTATTCTCATTGCCTTCCTGAGCAGCGTTGTGCAGGCGTTGACGGCGATCGTGATCGTGACGGTTCTTTTTCTCGTCGTGTCCAGCGTCGGATCGACAGCGCGCAACGTGGCTGGCCTGCTCGAAAGTGCGAGTTACGCCATGATCGGCGCCATGGGGCTTTACCTCGTCTGGACGGCCCTTCGTCCCTTGCTCCAGCCGCGGCCGGTGGCCGCTGCCAGCACCGGAAGCGGCCCGGATTTTACCTTCGAGATCGTTCAGCGCAAAAGCGGCGTGGCACCAGCGGCGGCGGTCGTCCCGGCCCCCAGCGATCACCACCAGCACGATGAAAACTGCGGCTGCGGCCATGCCCATGTGCCGGAGGCAAGTCAGCTTCGCGGCGACTGGTCTCTTGCCAAGGCGTTTTCGCTCGCCTTTGCCGTCGGCCTCAGGCCTTGCAGCGGCGCCATCCTGGTTCTGGTCTTCGCTAACGCGCTCGGGCTCTACTGGGCCGGCATCGCGTCAGCGCTGGTCATGGCGCTCGGCACATTCATCACGGTGTCGGTCATCGCCGGTGTTGCCGTCTATTCCAAGAAGCTCGCCTTGCGCTATGCCGCACGCTCTACGCGCTGGATGAACTGGACGGCATTCGGCCTGCGGCTCGGCGGCGGCGCCGTCATTGCCGGGCTGGGCGGATTGCTCTTCCTCGGCTCGCTTGGTTCAGTCAACGCGATGATGTGAGGCGGCACCGCGGCAAGGATCAAGCACCGACGTAGGTGATGGCGACCCCAATTGAGCTTTCCTGCAGCAGATTTGCGAGTCTTCGGTCTGCGCTGACCAGAGTGCCCCCTGTCGCTTGGGTCAGGGCAATATAGAAGCAATCATATGCCGGATGACGAAGTTCCCTTGATAGCGCGAAGGCCTCTGCCGCGAGGGTTTGTGGAGGGACGAGTTGGTCAAAAAGGTTCGGGACATAGGCTAAAGCAGTTTGCAGATGCTCAGGGTCAACTTGTCCCGCACTCGCCAGCTTCCAGAAGGTATTCGCGACTTCATACAGGATCAGGTCGGGTGCCATTGCACTTTTTGCACCTGACACAGTTTCGCGCGCACGTTCCGAGTATGATAGATCGATGAGCAGTGCCACGGCGACGTTGGCGTCGATGACAAGCGTCATCTTGAGTCACGGTCTTCGCGAATCAGTGCGGGAATATCGACGTGGTGGAGCTTCGTTCCGCTCAACCGGATGCGTGTTGCCAATCCGACACGTTCCCTGAGTGATGGCTTTGCATGCTCGGCAAGAAGCGCAGCGGCGGTTTTTTCAAGTGTCTGATCCGTGAGATTGGCGCGTTGCTGAAGATGCCCGATGGTCTCGCTGCTCAGTCCGGTAATCGTAAGAGAGTGAACGCTGCCTTGCATTATTGCGGCGGGACTGGATCGGCGGGCTCGCCTGAAGATGAGTTTGCGTGCCCCCATATCTACCTGGGAGGTCTCCCATCCTGCCTTTATCCAGGCGCGAGTCATGGCGCTGTTGGCTGTATTGTTGCTCCACCAAGGGCGATGCTTATAGGCAGAGGGAGGCAATGGCCGGCCCACAATTTTTTCGATTTCAGCAAAAGTCATGGGAACGGACTGTGTTATTATACTACTTAGGTATTTTTCCAAATTTTCGTATGTACTCATGATTTTCTCCTCTTTTTTATATGTACTACCTATTTTTTTATATGTCTATTGCTAATTTATATGGTGGCAGGGGTACCTATGCGCCATCGGCGCGCTCCGCACCCAAGCCTGTCGTCAGCGCCTCAAAACCATGGCAAAAGGCATGTTGCCTGGGGCGCTCAACGCTTCCGCCAACAGCCAGCAAATGGGTGACAGATGGACTTCTCGCTTTCTCCTGAGATCGAAGCGCTGCGGCTCAAGGTCCGGGCGTTCATTGCCGACGAAGTTATGCCGCTTGAAGCGCGGCCCGAGGTCTATGATGCGTATGAGAATATCCGGCTTGATGTCCTTGACGAGATGCGGGCGAAAGCGCGGGCCGCCGGCTTGTGGGCGCCGCAGATGCCGCAGTCGCGGGGCGGGCTCGGCCTGCCGATCACCGGCTGGGCGGCGATCTACGAGGAGGCGAACCGCTCGATTTTCGGTCCGGTCATCATCAACTGCGCCGCACCTGACGATGGCAACATGTCGGTCCTCAACAAGGCGCTCAAAAGCGAAGCAATGAAGGATATGTGGCTGCAGCCGATCATCGACGGCAAGGTCAGGTCATCCTTCGCCATGACCGAGCCGCAACCGGGCAGCGGCTCAGACCCCGGCGGCATGATGCTGACGAGAGCCGAGAAGCGCGGCGCGAAATACGTCGTACACGGACGAAAATGGTTCATCTCGGGTGCCGAAGTTGCCACCCACTTCATCCTGGTGGCGCGCACCAGCGATGATCCGCGCAATGGCCTCACCGCGTTTCTCTATCACCGCGACCAGCCCGGTTGGCGCATCGTCAGGCGCATCGCCAACATGGGGCCGGATGAGCATGGCGGGGTATGCGAACTTGAATTCGACGGGCTGGAAATTCCCGAGGAGCACCGGCTGCTGGGCGAAGGGGATGGCCTCCGCATCACCCAGATGCGGCTGGGGCCGGCACGGCTCACCCATTGCATGCGCTGGCTCGGGCTGGCCAAGCGCTGCCTTGAAGTGGCCCAGGACTACGTGGCCGCGCGCCGCGCCTTCGGCATGACGCTGGCCGAGCGCGAAAGCGTCCAGATCATGCTGGGCGATGTCGCCAAGGACATCCACACCGGGCGCCTGCTCACCATGCACGCGGCATGGAAGCTTGACCAGGGCGACCGGGCCCAGCGCGAGGTTTCGATGGCCAAGATCCATGTCGCGGATACTCTGCATAAGGCAGCCGACGTCGGCATCCAGCTTTGCGGAGCAAAGGGCTACTCGAAGGACACCGTACTGAGCTGGATTTACCGCTACGCGCGCAGCGCCCGGCTGGTCGACGGGGCGAGCGAGGTTCACAAGATGGTGCTGGCGCGCCATCTCGCCAAGGACGGCCGCGACTTCTGGCGATGGGGCTAGGCCCGCGAAAACCAGGCTCAGTGCCAGAACGGAAAAGAGGAATATTGCGTCTATCAAGGTTCTTATGCTCATGGAACATAGATAGAACGCTTACAAGCCTATGTCAAGGAATTTTTGCACAATAAATCCCAGGCCGGCGCAGATTGCGAGAGTCTTCGGGATTCCAAGGTGATAGCGCAGGAGTGCCGCCGCAGCGATCAAGCTGAGGACGAGCGCCATCCAGTTGATTGAGGTCAGGTCCGGCAGCCAGGGCTTGAATATCCCAATGTTCCAGCGGCCGACGCTGGCAAAGAGCACATGCAGGGCAAACCAGACGGTCAGGTTGAGAATGACGCCGACGACGGCCGCGGTGATGGCCGCAAGTGCGCCTGAAAGCTTCGGCCTGTTCTGCAATCGCTCGATAAACGGCGCGAAGGTCATGATCCACAGGAAGCAGGGGGCGAAAGTCACCCAAAGTGTGATCGCGGCGCCGGCAATGCCGCCCCACAGGCCGCCGGCCTGGCGATAGCCGGCGAGAAAGCCTACGAATTCGGTGACCAGGATCAGGGGCCCGGGCGTGGTTTCGGCCAGGCCCAGGCCATCGACCATCTCGGGTGCGGTCAGCCAGTGGTGATTTTCGACGGCCTGCTGCGCCATGTAGGCCAGCACGGCATAGGCGCCGCCGAAGGTCACCACGGCGAGCTTCGAGAAAAACAGCGCGATCTGGCTGAACACATGATCCATGCCAAAAACCAGGATGATCGCCGCCACGGGCACGAGCCAGAGCGCCAGCCAGAGGAAGGCCGTGGCAATCATGCCGGTGGGTGCGGCTGTGGCCAGAGGTCCCGCCGATGCCGTTCCCTTCATGCGGAAATAGCCGAAGATGCCCGCCGCAATGATCACCACGGGAAATGGCAGGTCGAAAACATAGAGCGCGAGAAAGGCCAGTCCCGCGATCCACCAGTCGCTCGCGTGCCTGAGGGCCCGGTGCGATACGCGGAGCAGGGCTTCGACGACGATGGCAAGGACGGCGGCCTTGATGCCGAACAGCAAGGCGGCCACGAGGGGAACGTTGCCGAAGGCCGCGTAGACAATCGACAGCGCCAACACCACGAGTGCGCCGGGAATGACGAACATGAGGCCTGCGGCAAGTCCGCCTTTCCAGCCATGCATGCGCCAGCCGGCATAGGTTGCAAGCTGCATGGCCTCGGGCCCCGGCAGCAGCATGCAGAAGTTCAGTGCCTGCAGATAGGTTTTCTCGTCGAGCCATTTCCGCTCGTCCACCAGCTCGCGATGCATCATGGCGATCTGGCCTGCCGGACCGCCGAAGGAGAGGAGGCCGATGCGGGTCCAGACCTTGAAGGCCTCGGCGAAAGTAACGTCGGTCATGGGCGGGGCGCCGGCCAGTTGTGAGTCTCGCCGGTGGCATCTCGGCACCAGCGGTAGAAAGCATCATAAAGCAGCATGCCGGCGTCGAGCTGTTTCAGGTCGTCGGAAAACATGCGGGAGAGGCCAAGCGAGGCGGCGAGCAGGCCCGGCGCTTCCGGTGCGAGGTCGAGGCGCGCGGTATCGGCGGCGCGGACAATCCTGGCGAGGTGCGAGAGCGGAGCACTGGTGAGGCCGAACTCCTTGATCATCACATCGAAGGTGCAGTCCTCGCCGCGATGCGACCAGAATGTGTCCTCGACATCGAAGGGTACGGCATTGAACCGTGCCGCGACACCCGCCACTTCTGCCGGTGCGACGAACAGAAACACCGCCGAAGGATCGACAAAGCGGCGGATCAGCCAGGGGCAGGCGATACGGTCGATTTTCGGCCGGGCGCGGGTCACCCAGACGGTCTGGCCTCCGGCATTGCGTTCAGGGATGAGGTTTGCCGGAACCATGGGGAGTGCTGCGGCGGCCCAGCCGACGCGGCCATCCTCCAGAACCTGAGCCGAAGCGCCCTGATGGCGGAGCCAGGCGGCGGCGCCATGGCTCAGCTTCAATCCCTTGTGGCAGATAACGACAACGGATTGGCCCGCCAGTGCCGCACCCCATTCGGCAACGGTGCCAAAGGGCCTGCGGACAGAGCCCGGGATGTAGCGGGGATCCTCGTTGAAATCTTCGTCATTGCTGACGTCCACCATCAGCGGGGCGGAAGGCGTGCCAATCAGGCGGTTAAGTTTTTCAGCCGGTATCATGTTGGGAGCAGACATGCGTGCGTCCTTGGTATCTTGATGTTGGGGGGACGCGATGCTTTGGCATGTCGCCTGATGGGGAGATCGCTTTCCCCATGGCCGCACTATCCCCTCGCCTGCGAAACGTGTCAAGAATGAGTTCCGTGGCGCAACTTCCTTAGTCCTGATGGGTTGATTGTGAAACACAGTTGCGATGTTGCCGTGGCAGTTTTGCATTAAGCCCGTCGGTGCTACGTTATTGCCATGACAACAGAGACCCGCAGCCTCGGCGACAAATACGATCTGTCCAAATCGCGCGTCTACGTGACCGGGCCGCAGGCCATGGTGCGGCTGATGCTGGTGCAGAAACTGCGCGATGAGCGGGCGGGCCTCAATACCGCTGCCTATATTTCCGGCTATCGCGGCTCGCCCGTAGGTGGTGTGGACCAGGCGTTTCAACGCGCCGCCGGCCAGCTAGAGCCCAAGAACATCAAGTTCCAGTCGGGCACCAACGAGGACCTCGCCGCCACGGCGCTCTGGGGCACGCAACAGGCAGAGATCCGGGGTGAAGGCGCATTTGATGGCGTGTTTGGCGGCTTTTATGCCAAGGGACCGGGGGTTGACCGTTCCGGCGACGTGTTCCGCCATGCCAATGCCGCCGGAACGTCAAAGAATGGCGGTGTCCTGGTGTTTGCCGGCGACGATCATGGGGCCGAGTCATCCACAGTTCCGCACCAATCGGAATTTGCGCTCCTCGATGCCATGATGCCGGTGCTGCACCCGGCCGGATTGCAGGAGCTTTTCGACTACGGCGTGCTGGGATACGCGCTATCGCGCTTTTCCGGATGCTGGGTCGGCATCAAGTGCGTGCATGACACGGTCGAATCGACGGCGGTGATCGAGGCTGGTCCTGATCGCATGAAGCCGGTCATTCCGGCTGGATTTGCCATTCCACCGGGCGGCCTCAATATCCGGGCTCCCGATGATCGCTTCGACCAGGAACGGCGCTTGATGGTTCACAAGCGCGAGGCGGCTGTCGCCTTCGCGCAGGTCAATGGCCTCAACCGCATCACCATGCGGGGAGGACCGAAGCCCAAAATCGGCATCGTTTCGACCGGCAAGAGTTACCTCGATGTGCTGCAGGCTCTTGAAGAGCTTGGCATCGACGAAGCCAAGGCCGCCAAAATCGGCGTGCGGCTTCTCAAGGTCGGCATGGTGTGGCCGCTCGACCACGATATCGTCGCCGAGTTCTCCAGAGGGCTCGATCTCATCATCGTGGTCGAGGAAAAGCGCCTTCTGCTCGAAACCCATGTGCGCGAGGTGCTGTTTAATGAAAAGAGCAGGCCCATCGTCATCGGCAAGCATGATGAGGAAGGGCGCATGCTGTTTCCGGCCTATGGAACGCTGGAGCCCAACCAGATAGCGGTTGCGATCGGCGACCGCATCCTGAAGCGCAGGCAATGGCCCGATATCGCGCGCGAACTGGCCGCCGTCAAAGCTGCCATGGGGCAGGGTGCCGCCGAGCCTGATCTTGCCGCGCGGGTGCCCTATTTCTGCGCAGGCTGCCCGCATAATTCCTCGACCGTACTGCCGGATGGATCGCGCGGCTATGCCGGCATCGGCTGCCACTGGATGGTTCAGTTCGTGCCCGGCCGGCACACCGAAGGTGCCACGCAGATGGGCGGCGAAGGCGCCAACTGGATTGGCGAAGCGCCATTCTCGACGCGAAAGCACGTATTCCAGAACCTCGGCGACGGCACCTACAACCACTCCGGTCTTCTCGCCATCCGCGCCACGGTCAACTCCGGTGTCAACATCACCTACAAGATCCTGTTCAACGATGCCGTGGCGATGACCGGCGGCCAGGCGAATGATGGCGACCTGAGCGTTCCCAAGATTGCGCAGCAGGTGCGGGCCGAAGGTGTTGAACGCATCGCCATCGTTTCGGACGAGCCTGACAAATATACATCGGCTGCCATATTTCCGCCCTTCACCAGCTTTCATCACCGCGACGACCTGCAGTCGGTGCAGCGCGAGTTCATGGAGATATCCGGGACAAGCGCGATCATTTACGACCAGACCTGTGCTGCCGAGAAGCGGCGGCGGCGCAAGCGCGGTGCCTTTGCCGATCCCAACAAGCGCATCTTCATCAATGAGGCGGTGTGCGAGGGCTGCGGCGATTGCGGCGTGCAATCGAACTGCGTTGCCATTGCGCCTGTCGATACGCCGTTCGGGCGCAAGCGGCAGATTGACCAGTCGGCGTGCAACAAGGATTATTCGTGCGTCAAGGGTTTCTGCCCGAGTTTTGTTTCGGTCGAAGGCGGCGAGTTGATCCGCGGCCTTGAAGTGACGGCGGAGAAGCCACGGCTGGAGGCCGATATTTCGGGTTTGCCCGAGCCTGCGATGCCCGCTCTCGCCCGCCCGTGGTCCATCCTGGTGACCGGCATCGGCGGCACCGGGGTCGTCACCATCGGACATTTGCTCGGCATGGCCGCCCATATCGAAGGCAAGGGTGCCGCCATGATCGACATGGTCGGCCTGTCGCAGAAAAATGGCGCGGTCGTCACCCATCTCAAGCTGGCGGCACGGCCGGAAGATATCGCGGCGGTGCGTGTGCCGGCGGGTTCCGCCGACCTGATCCTCGGCTGCGACCTGGTGACCTCGGCTTCGGAGCGCATTCTTTCCGGGGCTTCGCAAAGCCAGACACAGGCTGTGGTCAATCTTGCCGAGGTGATGCCTGCGCAATTCACCTACAATGCCGACTTCCGGCTTCCCGGCCAGCGCATGCGCCAGAAGATCGCCGAGCGGGTGAAGCCCAATGGGCTTCACGCCATCGATGCGACGCGGATTGCAACGGCGCTGCTGGGCGATACGATTGCCGCCAACTCCTTCACGCTGGGCTTTGCCTTCCAGAAGGGACTCATTCCAATCGGCGCAAAGGCCATCGAAGAGGCGATCAAACTCAACGGTGCGGCGATCAAGATGAATCTCTCGGCCTTCCGCTGGGGGCGGCTTGCAGCCCATGACCAAAGCGAAGTCGAAAAGCTTGTGGCGCCAACGAAGCCGGTCAAGGCGGCCGAAACACTGGACGACATCATTGCGCGCAACGCGGCCATCCTCACGGATTACCAGAACGACGCTTATGCGCAATCCTACAGGGAATTTGTCGAAACAGTTCGTGCCCGCGAGGCCGCGCTGAACTCAACGGCCCTCACGCTTGCGGTGGCGCGTTATCTGTTCAAACTGATGGCCTACAAGGACGAGTACGAAGTGGCCCGGCTTTATACCGACGGAAAATTTGCCGAGGCAGTGGGCAAGCGGTTCAAGGGTGGCGCCATCAGCTATTACCTGGCGCCGCCGCTATTTGCGCGCATCGATCCCACTACCGGGCATCCGCGCAAGATAAAATTCGGGCCATGGATGATGAATGCCTTCAAACTGCTCGCCAGCCTTCGCGGCCTGCGCGGCACGGCCTTCGATATCTTTGGGCGCACCGCCGAACGCAAGACCGAGCGGGCGTTGATCGGCGCATACCGCGATACCGTGGAGCACCTGATGGCCGGCCTTCGCGCCGACAATCTTGCGACTGCGGTGGAGATCGCGGAAGTTCCCGAGCATATCCGCGGCTATGGGCACGTGAAGGCGCGGCATCTGGTGGAAGCCAAATCGCGCGAGGCAAAACTGCTGGAACAGTTTGCATCGCCCTCTCCGGTCCAGAAGGTGCGCCTCGCGGCAGAATGATCAGGCGCGGGCAAGCCTTGCCAGCACGTTGCAGATGATGCGTGCCGCGGTAAAGGCCGAGGTGCCGTCGTGGTCCCGCTCGGGCACGAACTC
This sequence comes from Hyphomicrobiales bacterium, assembly GCA_031373255.1. GTDB lineage: Bacteria > Pseudomonadota > Alphaproteobacteria > Rhizobiales > Aestuariivirgaceae > JANMMJ01. Next base: position 79,667 of record JANMMJ010000092.1, on the reverse strand, counting down.
GATCAGATCGAAGCCCACGATCTTCGCCTTGGCGGCCACGCCCTCGATCAGCTTGACGACCTGCCAATAGGTCAGGCCTCCCGGTGACGGATATGCGACGGCCGGCATGATGGCGGAATCGAGAGCATCGCAATCCAGCGTGATGATGCAGTTCACGCCTTCCGGGATGTGATCGAGCGCGAGACTGACGCCGCGATCATGGATGTGGCGGGCGGGTATGATCTTCGCACCCCAGTCCGCGGCGTCGTCAACTTCGGCCTTCCGGGCGCTTCCCATGCCGCGCGCACCGGCCTGGACGATGGCGGTTACGTGCGCCATTTCGGAAGCCCGCCGCATGGTGCTGGAAAAGCCCTGCCGCTCGCCATAACGCTCGTCGCGCCAGTCGATATGGGCATCGATTTGCAGGATCGTCACCGGCGCATGAAGTGCGAAAGCCTCGATGAACGGGATCGGCACCGAGTCATCGCCGCCAATCATGACCGGCACCGCGTTTGCCGTGATGATACCGGCGGTGGCCGTGCGGATCAGGTCGCGATTGCCGGGACCGTCATCCGGGCTGGTTGCAAGGTCGCCGAGATCGGCTGCGGCAAATCCATTGGCGAGCAGCGGCCCAGCAAAATCGAAATCCCAATGGCTCAGCCATTCGGCATCGGCCGCCACGGCAGCACGCAACGCATTCGCCGAAGATTGATGCACGCGATTGTCAATGCCGGGATAGGGTGTGCCGTGGGGCGCGCCAAAGATTGCCACCTTGAAGCCCTGCGCCGATGCAGCGGCCTTCGTGCCGAGAAAGGCGAGGCGTGAGTTATCTTCGCTCATGCGGCAAGACTGCCCAATGGAGTTGGCTCAGGCAACAGCTTTTGTATCGCGGCTGACCTGCCAGGCCACGCGGTCCGGCGGCAAGGAAAATCTCGCCGTGGTGCCATGGCTCAATTTGCTTTCGAGTGTCACGTCGCCACCGTGCAGACGGGCAATCTTGCGGGCGATGGCAAGGCCCAGTCCGAGGCCGCCAAAGCGCCGGGCCGCTCCCTCATCGACCTGGACGAAGGGCTCGAAGACGCGCTTGCAATCCTCGGGCGAGATGCCGATTCCCTGATCGTGAACGGTGATCAGCAGACCTCGATCCGCCGAGGCATCGATGGTGACATTCACCGAGCCGCCATGCGGCGAAAACTTTACCGCATTGGTCACCAGATTGATGGCAACCTGCTTGATTCGGGTGATATCGCCGGTGATCTCGGCGCTGCGGCTGTAGTGCAGGATGATTTCAATATTGCCGGTGCGGGCCAGATCGCGGCACATCTTCACGGCGACTTCAGTCAGCTCCACGGCATCGCCCGATTGCTCGATGATCGACATGGTGCCTTTTTCAATGCGGGTGACATCGAGAATGTCGTTGATCAGGCTACGCAGATGATCGCTGCTCTGCAGGATGGTGCGGGCATAGTCGGCCTGCTCGGCCTGCGTGGCATAGCCATTGGGGCCGGCGGCGAGAATCTCGGCAAAGCCTATAATGGCGTTGAGCGGCGTCTTGAGCTCATGGCTCATGACCGCGAGGAACTGCGATTTGGCGGCGCTGGCGCGCTCGGCATCTTCCTTGGCGCGCATCAGTTCTTCACGGGCGCGATGCTCCAGCGTGATATCGCGGCCGACCCCGCGATAGCCGGTAAATTCCTTCGACGCGTCAAACAGAGGCTTGGCGCTGATCATCCACCACCGCGTTTCGCCGTTGACGTCCACTTCGACAGGATGATCCGAGATGCTGTCCTGACTGGCGATCCGCGCAATGAATTCCCGCCAGCTTGCGGATTCCGTGTCCGCGGCAGTGGCCTGCGCCAGTGTTGCGCCTTCGAGACGCTGGCGGCCGCGATCCAGCACCTCCGCCATGCGGTCGGAGAAATAGACGAGCCTGCCATCTCGATCGGTTTCCCACAGCCAGTCGCTGGCGCCGCGCTCAAAGTCGTGCAGCAGCAGGGTGATGATTTCGCGCTGCTGGTCCATGCGGGCGGCGACCGCGGCACGCTCGACGGCATTGTTGTGCGTGGAGAGGATCGATGCGACGGTCATGATGCCATAGAGCAGCGACATGACGGCGAAGACGATCCCCATGTAGCCGCCGATTTGCAGGGTGGTGACCGACATCGACGTGCAAATCATCAGTGTAAAGATGATTCCGGCGGATGGAATCTTGGAGAGGGCGAAGGCGCCGCTGCCGCAGGCGGCCAATAGCATGGCGACAATCAGCAGGCGCAGGTTGGGTGAAGCACCGGCAAAGAACAGCGCCGGGAAGGATGCCCAGGCGAAGCCAAGAATTATGGCATAGAGCTCGGCGCGGCGGATTGCATTGCTGCTGGCTGATCTGATGGTGCGCTTGCGGCGTATCCAGCCCGTTACCAGAAGATAGAGGGAGGGCAAGGAAAGGGCGGCGGTCCAGATTGTGATGAGGCCATGGTGGAGCACGTCCCAGGCGATCCAGGCGAAAGTCAGCGCTGCCAGAATGTTGCCGGTCATCATGAAGGGGGTATGACGCAAGGTTGCGGCGATCTGGCCGGCGCGGAACATCCCGGCATCAATGCCGGAATTCTTTGCAGCGGCATCGAGATCGGACAAAGCCAGTTCAATGGCCGTGCGATGCCGCGCCGATGCTCCGACGGGCTGGGATTTTTCTTGTGTCAGGGCAGCTCTGTGCATAGGACGAATGATCCTGCTGCTGGCTGAAATGAGCAGAGCCAGAGGGTTATGCCGGAATAGCTCTCAGGCGAAGAGTGTTGGGTCCAGAAGGATTAACAAACCGTGAATGATTCTCGAACCGATTATTCCAGAAAGGCCAAGGAAACGAGCATACTGCCGCCGCAGCATCCCACCTTCGCCACGGGTAAGATCGGTGTGCTGCTGATCAATCTGGGAACACCGGAAGCGACCGACTACTGGCCGATGCGGCGCTATCTCAAGGAGTTCCTTTCCGACCGGCGCGTCATCGAAACCAACCGGGCGCTCTGGTGGGTTATCCTCAACGGCATCATTCTCAGTTTCCGGCCGACCCGGAGCGGCCATGCCTATGCGCAGATCTGGAACCGGGAGCTGAACGAATCGCCACTGAAGACGATCACGCGGGAGCAGGCGAGGAAGCTGGCGGCGCGATTGGCGGGGAACAGCAAGATCGTGGTCGACTGGGGCATGCGCTACGGAAAGCCGGCGCTCGGTGAGCGCATCGCGGACCTGAAGGCCCAGGGCTGCGACCGCATCCTTCTGGCGCCGCTCTACCCGCAATACAGCGCCACGACCACGGCAACGGCGCTGGACAAGGCTTTTGAAGCACTGGCTCAAATGCGCTGGCAGCCGGCGATCCGCACGCTGCCGCCCTATCATGACCATCCCGCCTATATCGAGGCGCTGGCGAAAAGCCTGAAGGCGCATATTGCCAGTCTGTCGCGGGCTCCCGATCTCATTCTCGCGTCCTTCCACGGACTGCCGAAATCCTATCTGCTGGCGGGCGATCCCTATCATTGCCATTGCATGAAGACGGCGCGGCTCCTGGCCGAGGCGATGAAGCTGTCACCGGACAGACTGCAAGTGGTTTTCCAGTCGCGTTTCGGCAAGGCCGAATGGCTGCAGCCCTATGCCCAGCAAACCGTGGAGGCCCTTCCGGCCAAGGGCGTCAAAGCGCTGTGCATGATCATGCCGGGATTTTCCAGCGATTGCGTCGAGACGCTGGAGGAAGTGGCCATCGGGCTGAAAGAGACTTTTCTCCAGGCCGGCGGGGAACAGTTCTCGGCGGTGCCCTGCCTTAACGCTTCGGCGGAATCGATCGACCTGCTTGAGGTGCTTGCCGCCGAACAGCTTTCGGGGTGGATTTAGCACCGGACGATCTCCGGAATCGCTTGTAGTTTTGCCACGGCGAAGCCATGTTTGGTTCAGATTTGCCGCTGGGAGGGCGCTGAGATGTTCGAAGGTGCAAGCATTGCCGTCATCGTGCTTTTGGCGGTGGTGGTTTTCGGGTTGCTGCGGGCCATCCGCATGGTGCCGCAGGGCTACAATTATACGGTCGAGCGCTTCGGCAAATATATCCGGACGCTGCAGCCTGGATTGGGGCTGATCGTTCCGTTCATCGACAGCGTCGGGACCAAGTTGAACATGATGGAGCGGGTGCTCGATGTTCCGAGCCAGGAGGTGATCACCCGCGATAATGCCATGGTGAAGGTCGATGGCATCGCGTTCTTCCAGGTGATCGATGCGGCGCGCGCATCCTACGAAGTGCAGCAGCTTGAAACCGCCATCCTGGCGCTGGTGATGACCAATATCCGCACGGTCATGGGTTCGATGGACCTCGACAACCTGCTGTCGCAACGCGACGAGATCAATCACCGGCTGCTCAGCGTGGTGGACCAGGCGACAGCGCCGTGGGGCCTCAAGATGAACCGCATCGAGATCAAGGACATCAATCCGCCGCGCGACCTGGTTGACGCGATGGCGCGGCAAATGAAAGCCGAGCGCGAGAAGCGCGCCGCCATCCTGGAATCGGAAGGCATGCGGCAATCGGCGATCCTGAAAGCGGAGGGCGAGAAGCAGGCGGCGGTTCTGGAAGCCGAAGGCCGGCGCGAAGCAGCCTACCGCGATGCCGAAGCGCGCGAACGTGCAGCCGAGGCCGAAGCCAAAGCGACCATGCTGGTGAGCGAGGCCATAGGTGCTGGCAGCGTGCAGGCGATCAACTACTTCGTGGCCAACAACTATATCAAGGCTTTGGAAGCCATCGCGCAATCGCCCAACCAGAAAATCCTGATGATGCCGCTCGAGGCAGCATCGGTGATCGGCGCCATCGGCGGGATCAGCGAGATTGCGCGTGAAGCCTTTGGTGGCGAGCGGCCTTCGAACGGCGGTGCGCCGGAGCCAGCGCGGCGGCGGCCGGCCGCATCGGTGCCGCCGATTGCGCCAAGGCAAACCTGATAGGAACTTGCAGCGATGGAAAATCTCTGGATCAGTCTTGGGTCATGGAACTGGGTGATCCTGGCGGGCCTCATGCTTCTCGTCGAACTGGCGGCGCCCGGCATATTCTTCATCTGGCTGGCGCTTGCGGCATTCGTCGTGGGCGTCATCGGCTTTGCGGTCGATCTCAGCTGGCAGGTCCAACTCCTGATCTTCGCCATACTCTCGGTGATCTTTGTTGTGGTTTTGCGGCCGCGCTTCCAGGACCGGATGCATTCAAGCGACCAGCCCAATCTCAACCAGCGTATGCTGAACTATGTCGGCCATTCGTTTCAGCTTGCGTACCCGATCGTGAACGGGCGCGGGCGGCTCTCCATCGACGACACGCTGTGGGAAGTCGAGGGGCCCGATTCGGCGGCAGGGCAGAAGGTCCGGGTGACCGGCGTCGATGGCACGCGGCTGACGGTCGAGGCCGCCTGAGAGCAATCAGGTTACGCCGAGGCGCAGCAGATCGTGGATGTGGATGAGGCCGACCGGCCGCAGCTCTGCATCGACGGCAAAGAGGCTGGTGATTTTCAGTGAATTGAGCTGTTCCAGCGCCTCGGAGGCGAGTGCGTCCGGCTCGATGGTCTTGGGTGAAGGAGTCATGACATCGGCGGCTGTCAGGTCAATGAGGTCGCGGCTCATGTGGCGGCGCAAATCGCCGTCAGTCACGATGCCAATGAGCCTGCCGGATTGCTCCACCACGCCAATGCAGCCGAAGCTTTTCTTGGTCATGGCAAGCAGTACTTCGCTCATGACCGTTTCAGGCGCGCAGAGCGGCAGTGTGGACTGCTCGTGCATGATGGACGACACATGGGTGAGTGCCGCGCCGAGCTTGCCGCCGGGATGGAAATCACGAAAATCGCGGGCGCTGAAGCCCTTGTCCTCAAGCAGGGCGATTGCCAATGCGTCGCCGAGTGCTAGTTGCAGCAGCGTCGAGGTTGTTGGTGCAAGGCCAATGGGGCAGGCTTCCTGGGCCTGGGGCAGGATCAGGCGAATATCGGATTCGCGGGCCAGCGTGCTGTCGGGCTTCGCGGTCATGGCAATGAGCGGCACGCCGAAGCGGCGGGAATAAGCGAGAATATCTTTCAACTCAGCGGATTCGCCCGAGTTCGAAATCATCAGCACCACGTCGTCGCGGGTGATCATGCCGAGATCGCCATGGCTGGCTTCGGCTGGATGAACGAACATGGCAGGCGTGCCGGTCGATGCCAGGGTTGCGGCAATCTTGCGGGCGATATGGCCGCTTTTTCCCATGCCGGAGAGGATGACGCGGCCCTTGGCACTGCGGATCGCTTCAATCGCTTCACAAAGCATTTCGCCCAGGCCATTGCCAGCGAGTTCGATCAGTTGGGCGAGGCCGGCGTGTTCGGTTTCGAGGGCGCGAATGGCCGAGGCGATCCAACTGGCGCTGCCTGAGGGTTTCGGCTTCAGGGGGGTGACTGGCATTCGGTCCTCCTAAACCGATTGGCGGGAGAAGGGAAGCCCGGTCCAGAACAGGGCGTCAACACGGCATTAACCATAGTTTCGCTAATTTGCCGGGTGAAGGATGGGCCGCTTTCGATGCGCCGTTATTTATTGACTTATATGGCTTTTTTGACGGCGGCGGCAGCCTGGCCCGGGGCTGTGGTTGGTCAGACGGCGGGTGAATTGCGGCCTTCGGACCTGTTCGATCCGGTCAATTCCGAGGTGATTGCAACGGAAGAGACGACGCAGGCAGCGCCAGCCGCGGTCAAGCTGCCGCCAGCCGAAGAGGAGCCGCCGGTGATTCGGCGGAAACGGGCCGAGGAGGGCGATCCTTACGCGCCGCAAGGTATCGCAGCCGGGGCTTTCCGGCTGTTTCCGACAATTCAGATTGGCGGCATCGTCTCAAGCAATCCGGAGCAGAAGAATTCCGGGGCCGATGCTGCACTGGGTTACCGGATCGCACCATCACTGCGGCTGGAAAGCGACTGGGTGCGGCATTCCTTCCGGCTCAACGCGGCGGGAGAGTTCATCGATTATGCGAGCGGCGGCGTATCGGCGGAGAGTTCGGGCAGCGTGACGGCGGCGGCGCGCGTTGACGTGCTGCGCTCGACAACCATCGATCTTGACGCCAACTACGATATCGATCGCACCGCGGCATCCGACAGCGAGGTTCCGGATTCAGCCACCGGTCCACGGCTTGAACATGAGATCGGGGTATTTGCGGCGCTCAATCACCAGTTCGGACGGCTTGGCCTCAGGGCGCGCACCGGAGCACGATTGAAGCTGTTCGAGGATGTCGATCTTTCCGGCGGCGGTGTCGAAGACAATTCGGACCGCAACTACGTCGAGCCTGAAATCGCGCTGCGGGCAACCTACGAGTCGTCTCCTGCCATCAAGCCGTTTGCCGAGATTGCCTACAGGCCGCGCATTCACAGTGACAGTCCGGACCGCAACGGGCTCGACCGCGATTCACACGGGGTGCAACTCCGGGCCGGCGTGCAAATCGATTCCTCGCCGATCTGGTCGGGAGAGCTGGCGGTGGCCTATGCCATCCGGCGCTATGACGATCCCTCGCTCGATACAGTCCATGCGCCCGGGTTGATCGGCAACCTGATCTGGCGCCCGACGGAACTGACGACGCTGACCTATACCGCCAACACCTCGATCGACGAGACTGTTGCGGCAGGATCGAGCGGTACGCGCGTTTATGAATTGCGGGTCGATGCCGAGCATCGACTGCGCGACAACATCATTCTCAATGCAGGCACAGGTGTTGAATTCGACATGCGGGACGGGCCGGACGATTTCACGCTGGATGCAAACATAGGCGCGATCTATCGCTTCAATCCGTGGCTGGCATGGACCGCCGGCTACGACTTCACCTATTTCAACAGCGATTCACCGGCATCCGACTATGTCGAACACCGGGTCACGACGGGAATCGAGATCCGGCGCTGAAGCTCAGGACTTGCCGCCGAGGAGCCGGGTCAGGGCCTCGCGGAATGGCGGGCCGAGATCGGGACGGGCCAAGCCGTACACGACATTGGCCATGAGGAAGCCCAGCTTGTCGCCGCAGTCGTAAGTGGTTCCATTGTACTTGACGCCCCAGAAATCCTGCCGGGCAAGAAGGCGGATCATGGCGTCCGTCACCTGGATTTCGCCACCCGCACCCGGCTCCTGCTTTTCGATCTCGGCAAAGATGTCAGGCTGCAGGATATAACGCCCCGAGATGATCAGGTTGGAAGGGGCAGCCTCGCGCTTGGGTTTTTCGACCAGCTGGTCGATGCGAAAGCGGTTGCCATCCCAATCCTTGGCGCCGACGATGCCGTAGCGGTGCACGTGTTCCCACGGCACTTCCTCAACGGCGATGACGTTGCCGCCCTTGCTGTCATAGATATCCATCATCTGCTTGAGGCAGGCCGGACTGGCATGCATCACCATGTCCGGCAGCATGAGTGCGAAAGGTTCATCACCGACGATTTCACGGGCACACCAGACGGCGTGGCCAAGGCCGAGCGGTTCCTGCTGGCGGGTGAAGCTCGACTGGCCGGCCACAGGCAGGTCCTCCTCGAGAAGTGTTAACTCAGCGGTCTTGCCGCGGCTCTTGAGGGTGGCTTCAAGTTCGAATTGCTTGTCGAAGTGATCTTCAATGACGCCCTTGTTGCGGCCAGTGACAAAAATGAAATGCTCAATGCCGGCGGCGCGGGCTTCATCAACCGCCATCTGAATGACCGGACGATCCACGATGGTCAGCATTTCCTTGGGCATGGCCTTGGTGGCCGGAAGAAAACGCGTGCCCAATCCGGCAACGGGGAACACGGCCTTCCTGATCTTCCGGTGCATGCATTAATCTCCTGTTCAACCAAACTGAATGTGCCAGACGACTTTTTGATCAATCGCCGTCACAATGATAGCGTTCAGCGATGTAACCTATGGTGGGTTCATTGGAGGTTAAGGAGGCAATCTCATGGCAGTCCTGGTTACCGGCGGGGCAGGCTACATCGGCAGTCATATGGCTCTGGCCCTGACGGACGCCAAGGAAGATATCATTGTGCTCGACAATCTCTCCACCGGTTTCTGGTGGGCCGTGCCGGGCGTCGCAAAATTGATCGAGGGCGATATCGCGGACGAAGCGCTGCTTGACCGGATCATGGGCGAAAGCCCGATCGATGCCATCATCCATTTCGCCGGTTCGATCGTGGTGCCGGAGTCGGTTTCCGACCCGCTTGGCTATTATCTGAACAACACTGTCAAATCCCGCGCCCTGATCGCAGCGGCGGTGCGCCACAAGGTGCCGCGCTTCATCTTTTCATCGACGGCGGCGGTTTACGGTAACCCGTTGACCAACCCGGTATTCGAGAGCGCTGCGCCAGCGCCGATGTCGCCCTATGGCACGTCAAAGCTGATGACCGAGTTCATGCTGCGCGACAGCCAGATCGCCTATGGCCTGAACTATGTGGCATTGCGCTATTTCAATGTGGCAGGGGCTGATCCAGAAGGGCGCTCCGGGCAATCGACGCCCCGCGCCACGCACCTGATCAAGGTGGCGTGTCAGACGGCACTCGGCCAGCGCGATCACATGGAAGTGTTCGGCACCGACTATGATACGCCCGATGGCACCTGCCTTCGCGACTACATCCACGTGAGCGATCTCATTACCGCCCACATGGATGCCTTGCGCTATCTCAGGAATGGCGGAGAGAGCGGCATTTTCAATTGCGGCTACGGCAAGGGTTATTCGGTGCGCGAAGTGGTCAAGGCGGTTGAAAAGGCGGTTGGGCATGAGTTCGATGTGCGCATGGCGGAGCGCCGGCCGGGCGATCCGGCAGCCATCGTTGCGGGGGCGGAACTGGTGCACAGCGTGCTTGGCTGGCAACCGCGCTATAACGATCTCGATTTCATCGTGTCTTCCGCGCTGGCCTGGGAAGACAAGCTGGCCCGTAAAAACGCGGCGTGAAATTGCCCCATTTGGCGGGCTCTCTAGCCTCCTGTTAGATTGTGGTTCCGGCGGACGAATCGCCGGGCAGGGAGCTTTTTGATGCGTTACAGGTTTCTTTTCGCGCTGGCGTTTTCCGTGTGCCTGGCCGCACCGGCCTTTGCCGATGCGAAGTTCGAGAGTTTCATCGAAACACTGTGGCCGCGGGCCAAAGCCGCGGGAATCAGCCGGACAATGTTCGACCGAGCATTTCAGGGCATATCGGAGCCCGATCCGGCGGTGCTCAAACTTGCCAGCACGCAGCCCGAGGTTAACTCCACCACATCCGCCTATCTGGCCAAGGCGGTGACGGCGATCCGCATCGATACGGGCAAGACAGAAAAATCCGGCGAAGCGAGCTTGCTGGCAGCCATCGAAAAGAAATACGGCGTGGACCGGCACATTCTTCTTGGCATCTGGGGGATGGAAAGCAATTTCGGCAAGGACCTCGGCTCGATGAAGGTGATGCGTTCTCTGGCGACGCTGATCTATGCCGGGCGCAAGAAGGATTACGCGCGCGAGCAATATATCGCGGCGCTCAAGATCCTGCAGAAGGGTGTTGTACCGGCGGAAAAGTTTGTCGGCTCATGGGCCGGGGCGATGGGACATACGCAATTCATACCCACGTCGTATCTTGCCTATGCGGTTGACTGGACGGGCGATGGCACGCGCGACCTGTGGGGTTCCAAGGAAGACGCGCTGGCTTCAACAGCGAATTACCTCCGCAAGGCAGGCTGGTCGAACGACCGTCCATGGGGCTGGGAAGTGACCCTTCCGGAGAATTTCAACCGGGCGCTGATTGGCCGGTCGAAATGGCGAAAGGTTTCGGAATGGGCCAAGCTCGGCATCAAGCCGGCTGCGGGCGGTTCGTTCAACTCCGCCAGCGCCGATGCCTTCGTGATGGTGCCACAGGGTCTCAACGGGCCGCGCTTTCTGGTGACGCGGAATTTCACAGCCATCATGGCCTACAACCAGTCGCACTCCTACGCACTGGCAGTCGGCCACCTTGCCGACAGGATCAGGGGCCAGGGTGAGTTTATCAAGGCCTGGCCGGATGTGAGCTATGACCTTTCTTCAGCACAGCGGATCGAAATGCAAAGATTGCTGGGACGGCATGGATTCAATCCCGGCGGAACAGACGGGCGCTTCGGGGCGCGCACCTATGAAGCGATCATCGGGTTCCAGAAGACCGCGGGCATGCCGATCGACGGGCAGCCCTCGCGCGCCCTGCTTGAGCGGCTGCGCAAGGGAATCTAGACTGACGCCATGAACCGCATCCTCGCCATCGCCCTCTGTCTTCTTGCCATGACGCTGGTGGCGCGGGCGCAAGACGCCGATCCCCTCACCGGCGAAGCGGCGCCCGAGGTTTCAATGACAAGTGTCTTCGTGCTGGGCGATGCGCTGGCGGGTGGACTGGGTGCGGGCATGAAGCGGCTGACGCAGGAAGATCCGCGGCTGGCGGTGCAATTGCGCTATCAGGAAGAGTCGGGGCTGGCGCGCTCGGAACTCTATGATTGGCCAGATGCAGTCTCGAAGATCGCGGCAAGCAACAAGGTCGATGTCGCTGTCGTGATGATAGGCTCGAACGATGTTCGCCCGATCCGCACCGGAGAACTGGTGCATGAGTTCGGCACGCCCGGATGGATTGCCGCCTATTCCGCCGAGGTCGACAAGTTGATCACCAGCCTTAAGCAGTCAGGCGCTACGGTGCATTGGGTGAGCCTGCCGCCGATGGCGAGCCCGGACTATGACCGGGCCGTCGCGATCATCGCGGATTTGCAGAAGGCGCGCGCCGAAGCGGCGCAAGTGCATTTCATCGACATCCGCAAGGACCTGCTCAATGCCGATGGTAGCTACATGGAACGTGGCCCCGATGATACCGGCAGCTTCCGCAAGCTGCGCGACCGGGATGGCGTGCATTTCATGAAGGTTGGCAACAACAAGATTGCCCGGCTGGTGCTGACTGCGCTTGACGGCGTTGTTATCGAGCAAGGCGAGGCGGGGCAGCCGGTTGTTGGTGAAGTTGCACCGGTCGCACCCAGCGAGGCGCCGGTTCCGGGCACCGGGCCGATCTTCGGGCAGATGGCCTCAGCGGGTATCGTCAATGTGATCCGGCCTGCGAGCCCCGCCAAGACAGGCAACCTGGCGGCGGCAGCCGGATCGCTGGATGCCGGACTTGCGCCCGATACCTCGGCGCAACGGTTGTTCGTCAAGGGCCAGGCGCCGCCATCGCAACCGGGGCGCTTTGACGATTTCAGTTTCGCCGATCTGGCTCAGCCTTGAATGGCGGCTGGCAGCGCCGCAACTGCCTCGCAGAAACGGGTGATTTCTTCCTGCGTATTGTAATAGTGCACGCTGGCGCGGACCAGCGTGTCAATACCACGCGCGGGCAGGTCGAGGCGTTGTGAATTGCTGCGCGACACGGAGACATTGATGGCGATGCCGCGCAGCGTCTGGTGGATCGCATCGGCTGAAATATTTGCATGGCGGAAGGTGACGATGGCGCATTTCTCGTGCCCCACGTCGGTGACTTCGATACCCCGGATGCCGGAAAGATTTTCACGTAGCGTCTTAGCGAGGCCGAGTACCCGGGATTCTATGCGCTTGAGGCCAATGCTCCGTGCATAGCGGATCGCTTGGGCAAGGCCGAGCTTGCCGGCATAGTAACATTCCCAGTTTTCGAAACGCTGCGCACCATCGGCCAGGCGATAGGTGTCTTCAGTGATCCAGTCGGCGGAATGGAGATCGACGAAGACCGGCTCCAGGCTGTCTGCCAGGCTTTGCTTCATGTAAAGAAAGCCGGTGCCGCGCGGGCCCCGGAGGAACTTGCGGCCGGTCGCCGACAGGATATCGCAGCCAATGTCATCCACGTTGACATCGAGCTGGCCAATCGACTGGCAGGCATCAAGCAGATAGGTGATGCCATGATTGCGGGCGATCCTGCCGATGTCGCGCGCCGGGTTGACCAGGCCGCCATGGGTCGGGATGTGGGTTATCGAAATGAGTTTCGTGGTCCTGTCGATCAGGCGCTCGAGTTGCGCGACATCGACCTGGCCCTCGTTGTCATCGGGCACGACCCTGATGTTGACGCCCTTGCGCTTGGCAAGCTGAAGATAGGCCATGTAGTTGCTGGAGTATTCGGACCTTGCGGTGAGGATGGTATCGCCCTCACTCAGCGGCAGTGAATAGAAGGCCATATCCCAGGCGCGCGTGGCATTCTCGATATAGGCGATCTCCGTTGGCTTTGCGCCGATGAGGGCTGCCGTTTCAGCATAGAACGCCTTGATGCGATCTGCCGCCTCATCCCTGGCTTCGTAGCCGCCGATTTCGCGTTCACGTTGCAGATGCGTACTCACTGCCTCGAACACGTTATCGGGCATGAGCGAGGCCCCGGCATTGTTGAAATGCAGGACGTGCGGCGTGCCCCCTGTTTCAGCGCGGTAGCGGGCGATCTCCTCGGGGCTCATCGTGGAAGCGTCGTTTCGCCCATGAGGAATTCATCGACGGAGCGGGCTGCGTGGCGGCCTTCACGAATGGCCCATACGACCAGCGACTGGCCGCGGCGCATGTCGCCCGCCGAGAATACCTTGTCGCGGCTGGTGCGATAGTCTTTCACATTGGCTTCGATATTGCCGCGCGGATCGATCCTGAGATCGAGGCTCTTGAGCATGCCGTCATGCACGGGCGAGACAAAGCCCATGGCCAGCAGCACGAGATCGGCCTTGAGTTCGAATTCGCTGCCGGGAATATCCTTCATGGCGCCATCGACGCGGATGCAATGCAGCTTCTTCACTTCGCCGTTTTCGCCGGTGAAAGACTTGGTCAGCACCGAGAAATCGCGCTCGGCACCCTCCTGATGCGATGACGAGGTGCGCAGCTTCAACGGCCAGTCCGGCCATGTCAGCATCTTGTTCTCTTTGTCCGGCGGCTTCGGCATGATTTCGAGCTGGGTGACCGAAAGCGCTCCCTGGCGCACCGAGGTGCCGATGCAGTCCGAGCCGGTATCGCCGCCGCCAATGACGATGACATGCTTGCCGCCCGCGAGGATCGGGCGATTGTCGAGCGGCGCTTCTTTGGAAACCCGGCGGTTCTGCTGGGGCAGGAAGTCCATGGCGAAGTGAACGCCGGCAAGTTCGCGCCCGGGGATGGCCAAGTCGCGCGGCTTTTCCGCGCCACCGCAAAGCACCACGGCGTCGAAGCTGTCGACCAACTGGCCTGCATCCTGGGTAACGCCGATATGGCTGTCATAGTGAAACGTGACGCCCTCCGACTCCATCTGCGCAACGCGCCGGTCGATCAGGTGCTTTTCCATCTTGAAATCGGGGATGCCGTAGCGCAGCAGGCCGCCGGCTTTCCTCTGGCGTTCGAAGAGATGGACGTTATGGCCTGCGCGGGCAAGCTGCTGGGCGGCGGCAAGGCCGGAGGGGCCGCCACCAATGACGGCGACCTTCCTGCCGGTTTTCTCGGCGGCGATCTCCGGCCTGATCCAGCCATTCTCCCAGGCCTTGTCGACGATGGCGCATTCGATGGATTTGATGGTGACGGGGACGTCATCGATATTGAGTGTGCAGGATGCCTCGCAAGGGGCAGGGCAGATGCGGCCGGTAAATTCCGGGAAATTGTTGGTCGAGTGAAGGTTGCGCGAGGCTTCTTCCCAGTTGCCGAGATAGACCAAGTCGTTCCAGTCGGGGATCTGGTTGTTCACCGGGCAGCCATTGTGACAATAGGGGATGCCACAATTCATACAGCGGGCCGCCTGATTGCGCGTCGATTCCTCGGAGAGCGGAATGACGAATTCGTTATAGTTGCGGATGCGGTCGGCGGCGGGTGCGTATTTGCGGTCCTGCCGGTCGATCTCAAGGAACCCCGTGACTTTGCCCATGTTTACACCTCTTGTGCTTTATGATATACATTCATGAAAATGTATATCCATGGAGACTAAGATGAAAGTTTCGAAGTGGGGAAACAGCCTGGCGATCCGCATACCTGCGGACGTTGCGGCAGACCTTGGACTTGCCGAAGGCGATCAGGTCAAAGTCGGGTCCAAAGACGGCAAACTTGTCGCCGAAAAGGAATATACAATCGAGGAATTGCGCGATCGCGTTCGTAAGCTTCGCGGTCTGATACCTGCCGAATACAAGTTCAAGCGCTCGGATGCCTACGAAGACGATGAGTACTGACCGCTTCTTTGTCGATTCCAACTTGCTCGTGTATCTGATTTCTGGCGAAACTGCCAAAGCTGAGATAGCCGACGAGATTTTCACCAGGAGGCCGGTCATCAGCGCGCAGGTTCTCAACGAGTTCACGGCAGTAGCAAGACTGAAATACAGGCTTGGCTGGCCGGCAATCGAAGAGGTCCTCCAATTGGCGAAAGCGTCTTGCGATGTGATGCCAGTCAGCCAGGCCACCCATGAACTTGCTGTGTCTGTCGCAAAAACTACCAGTCTTCGCATATATGACGCCTGCATTGTTGCGGCTGCGGAACTAGCGGGCTGCGATGTTCTGTACACCGAAGACATGAACCACGGCCAGCGCATCGGCGGCGTCACCATCCGCAATCCCTTCGCCTGATTGCGCCTACGTGCCATGGTGCCTTTCCTCTAGGCTCAAAGCCCCATTGCAGCGCGCGAGCCAGGCGCGGATGTTGGGACGAGGCGATAGATCGAAGCCGCCCTCGCCGGCGAACTGGGTATAGGCGAGCAGTGCGATATCGGCGACGGTGACGGTGCCGCCGACAAACCACTCCCTATCGATCAGCGAGGCTTCCATGAAATCGAGTGCGCTTTCGCCCCGGCGTACTCTCCAGGGTTCGCGCTCTTCCCTGGGCTTGCCAAGAAAGCGCATCAGGTAACGGCACACAGCTATATAGGGCTCGTGACTGTATTGCTCCCAGAACAGCACCTCATCGACCTTGGCTGCCGCGAACGCGTCCGATGGCAGAAGCGCACTGTCCCTCGCCAGATAGCGGATGATGGCATTCGATTGCGCCAGGACTCGGCCATCGTCAAAGACGACAACCGGAACTTGGCCCATTGGGCTCATGGCGAGGAATTCGGGGGTTTGTGTTTCATCCTTCACGACATCGACCGGCTTCCACGCATAGGGAATACCCAGATAGTCGGCGGTATATTTCACCTTCAGGCAATTGCCTGAAATCATGTCGCCATAGACGATCATCGGATCAGGCGCTCCGCTTCATGCCGATGGTCATGCCGTTGCTGGTGGCCTGGGCCTTCTCCAGTTCTTCCAAAGCGCGGGCATATTCGACGGGCATGACCTTGACGAACTTCGGTAGGTAGTTGGACCAGTTGTCCAAAATCACCTTGGCGCGGGCCGAACCGGTATAGCGGAAATGCCGGGTCAAGAGTTCCCAGACGCGCTCGGCATCGTGGCGGTTCATTTCCGCCATCACATCGACAAGGCCATGGGTTTCAAGATCGCCGCCATGGTGGTGCAGACGCTCGATGGTGGCTTCCTCGGCCGGGATGGGGGCGAGGTCGACCATGGATAGATTGCAGCGCTGGGCGAAGCCACCGGCCTCGTCGAGCACATAGGCTATGCCGCCAGACATGCCTGCGGCGAAGTTGCGACCCGTCTCGCCAATGACGAGAACGCAGCCACCGGTCATATATTCGCAGCCGTGATCGCCGACACCCTCGACAACTGCAACGGCGCCGGAGTTGCGCACCGCAAAGCGTTCACCGGCAACGCCGCGGAAATAGCACTCGCCGGTGATGGCGCCATAAAGCACGGTGTTGCCGACGATGATGGACTTCTCGGGAACAAAGCCCACCTTTTCATGCGGCTTGACGATGAGCTTGCCGCCGGAGAGACCCTTGCCGACATAGTCATTGGCCTCGCCGGTCAGGTCGAGGGTGACGCCATGGGCGGCCCAGGCGCCAAAACTCTGTCCGGCAATGCCGGTGAGCGTTATCCTTATGGTGTCTTCGGGAAGCCCTGTGTGACCATAACGCCTGGCCACCTCGCCCGACAGCATGGCGCCGGTGGTGCGATCAACATTGCTGATCTTCGATACGATCTCGACGGATGTGCCACTTTCAAGTGCGAACCTTGCTTCCTCGATCAGCTTGCGATCAAGGATATGGTCAATGCCGTGGTCCTGGGCATCGACCTTGCGGGTGGCGACGGGGCCTTGCACATCCGGCTTGGCAAAGATACGCGAAAAGTCGAGACCCTTGGCCTTCCAGTGGGCAATGGCTTCGGCCTGGTCAAGCCATTCGGTCGCTCCGATCAGTTCGATGTATGTTTTCACGCCCATAGCCGCCATCAGCTCTCGCAATTCCCCGGCGACGAAGAAGAAGTAGTTGATGACGTGTTCGGGCTGGCCCTTGAAGCGCTTGCGCAGTTCCGGGTCCTGGGTCACAACGCCGACGGGACAGGTATTCAGGTGGCATTTGCGCATCATGATGCAGCCAGCCGCAATCAATGGTGCAGTGGCAAATCCGATCTCATCGGCGCCAAGCAGTGCTGCAATCAGGACGTCGCGGCCGGTGCGGATGCCGCCATCGGCCTGCACGGAAATCCTGCCGCGCAGGTTGTTGGTCACCAGCGTCTGCTGGGTTTCCGCCAGGCCGATTTCCCATGGTGAACCGGCGTGCTTGATCGAGGTCAGCGGTGAAGCGCCAGTTCCACCCTCGTAACCGGAAATGGTGACGTGATCGGCATGCGCCTTCGAGACACCGGCGGCGACGGTGCCGACGCCAACTTCTGACACGAGCTTGACAGAAACCTTGCCGGCCGGATTGACGTTCTTCAGGTCAAAGATCAGTTGGGCCAGATCTTCGATGGAATAGATGTCGTGGTGCGGCGGCGGCGAAATGAGGCCGACGCCCGGCGTTGAATGGCGCACCCTGGCGATGACGCTATCGACCTTGTGACCGGGCAATTGACCGCCTTCTCCTGGCTTGGCGCCCTGAGCCATCTTGATCTGCATCATGTCCGAGTTGACGAGGTATTCGGCGGTAACGCCGAAGCGGCCGGAGGCCACCTGCTTGATGGCGGAGCGCATCGAATCGCCGTTGGGCAGCGGCACGAAGCGGTCGGCTTCCTCGCCGCCTTCGCCGGTGTTCGATTTGCCGCCGATGCGGTTCATGGCGATGGCGAGCGTCGTATGCGCCTCGCGGCTGATCGAACCGAAGGACATGGCGCCGGTCGAGAAGCGCTTGACGATGCTCTGGGCCGATTCAACCTCGTCGAGCGGTATCGCCTTGTGGCCGGTTTCCTCGGCCTTCCTGATGCGAAACAGGCCTCGCATGGTCTTCAGTCGCTCGGACTGTTCATTGATGTGCTGGGCGAAGGCGCGATACTTGTCCTGCGAATTGCCGCGTACGGCGTGCTGCAGGTTGGCTATGGCGTCCGGCGACCAGACATGGGCTTCGCCCCGCAGCCGGAAGGCATAGTCGCCGCCGACTTCGAGCGAGGTCTTGAGAACCGGATTGATGCCGAAGGCATCCTCGTGGCGGCGGAAGGATTCCTCGGCGATTTCGTAGAGACCGACGCCTTCGATCTGGGTCGCCGTACCGGTGAAGTACTTGCGGACAAAATTGGTCGAGAGCCCAACGGCATCGAAAATCTGCGCGCCGCAATAGGATTGGTAGGTCGAGATGCCCATCTTGGACATGACCTTGAGGATACCCTTGTCGATGGCCTTGATATAGCGCTTGACCGCCTCATAGGCGGTGATCGCCTCTTCGAGTTCGGGAAGCATCTGTTCCAGCGTTTCGAAAGCGAGGTAGGGGTTTATCGCTTCTGCGCCATAACCTGCGAGGGTGCAGAACTGGTGGACTTCACGGGGCTCGCCCGACTCGACGACGAGACCCACCGCGGTGCGCAGGCCCCGGCGGATCAGATCGTGGTGGGTTGCAGAGGTTGCGAGCAGAGCCGGGATCGGCACGCGCTCGGCCGACACGGCACGGTCCGACAGGATGATGATGTTGTAGCCATCGCGAACGGCACGTTCGGCAAGCGCGCAGACCGAATCGAGAGCCGCTTCCATGTATTCCGGACCGTTGGCGACATCATAGGTGATGTCGATCGTGGCGGTGCGGAAGGGGTTTTCCGCGACCTTGCCGATGGTGCGAATACGCTCAAGGTCCTCATTGGTGAGGATCGGCTGGGAAACCTCGAGGCGCATGTGCTTCGAAGTGCCCTTGAGGTCGAGCAGGTTGGGGCGGGGGCCGATAAACGACACCAGCGACATGACCAGTTCCTCGCGGATCGGATCAATCGGCGGGTTGGTCACCTGGGCGAAGTTCTGCTTGAAATAGGTATCGAGCAGCTTCGGCTTGTCGGAAAGTGCTGAAATCGGCGCGTCGTTGCCCATGGAGCCAATGGCTTCCTGGCCGGTCTGGGCCATGGGGGCCATGAGGATCTTCAGGTCCTCCTGGCTGTAGCCGAAGGCCTGCTGGCGATCGAGCAGCGGCACGGTGATCTTCGGACGCTTCGTCTTGGCCTTGGGGAGATCGCGGAGGACGACCTGGGTGCGTTGCAGCCAGTCCTTGTAGGGATGGGCGGCGGAAAGGGTCTTCTTCAACTCTTCATCCGAGATGATGCGCTTCTGCTCAAGATCGATGAGCAGCATCTTGCCGGGCTGGAGACGCCACTTGTGGGTGATGCTTTCCTCGGCAAAGCGCAGGCAGCCCATTTCGGATGCAAGCAGCACATGGCCGTCATCAGTCGTCATATAGCGCGAAGGGCGAAGGCCGTTGCGGTCCAGCGTGGCGCCAATAAGCTTGCCATTGGTGAAGACCATTGCGGCAGGGCCATCCCATGGCTCCATGAGAGCAGCGTGATACTCGTAGAAGGCACGGCGATCGTCATCCATGAGCGGGTTGCCAGCCCAGGCTTCGGGGATCAGCATCATCATGGCGTGGGGGAGCGCATAGCCGCCGACGTGGAGAAACTCGAGGGCATTGTCGAAGCAGGCGGTATCCGACTGGCCTTCATAGGAGATGGGCCAGAGCTTGGAGAGATCCTCGCCCAGAATGTCCGACTTCATGTTGGCCTGGCGCGCCGCCATCCAGTTGAAGTTGCCGCGCACGGTGTTGATTTCGCCGTTGTGGCAGACATAGCGATAAGGGTGTGAGAGCGGCCAGCTAGGGAAAGTGTTGGTCGAAAAGCGCTGGTGGACCATGGCGAAGGCGGATTGCAACCGCTCGTCCTTGAGGTCGCGGTAGTAGTTGCCGACTTCCTTGCCGAGAACCAATCCCTTGTAGACGATGGTGCGGGCCGAGACCGACACGGGATAATAGGCCCTCGCCTTGGTGCCCAGCACCTCGAGAACGCGGTTCGAAACCACCTTGCGGCAGACGAAGAGCTTGCGTTCGAAATGCGCCTCGTCGCGAATGGTCGGGCCCCTGCCGATGAAGACCTGGCGGTGAACCGGCTCGGTGCTCTTGACCGAATAGCCGAGTACCGAGGGATCAACCGGGACATCGCGCCAGCCCAGGACCTTGAGGCCCTCCTCGCGCGAGGTTTCCCACCAGATGCGCTCGATATCCTGGCGGTAGATAGGCTCGCGCGGCATGAACAGGTAGCCGACGCCATAGGCCTGGGGGCCGGGCAGTTCAAAACCCAGCCGCTTCGCTTCAGCCGCGAAAAATTCATGGGGAATCTGGATCATGACGCCGGCGCCGTCTCCGGCCTTGGGATCAGCGCCAACGGCACCACGATGTTCGAGGTTCCTGAGGATGCTCAGACCATCGGCGACGATCTTGTGGCTTTTAACGTTATGGATATTGGCGATCAGGCCGATGCCGCAGGCATCATGCTCATTGCGCGGATCATAGAGGCCGTGGGCCGGAGCCATGCCTTCGGGGAGCATTCCTGTGTCCAGTGTCATGGGCCATTCCCTCTTCTTGGCCATTTATACCCTCACCTTGGCCAGTGTGAACCGGCTTATGGTGCCACTTCCATCGAGGAGGTCTGATCCTGGGGCTGCCGGTTGTTTCGGCCCGGCATTCCCTGGCGGATCGTTGCTCCCTTGCGCCTGTTGCGAGCGCCCGAGACGATCCGTCAGATGCGTTTCGTCGCTCGCGCGGGCGTGCAGGCGCATTTCGCGGCATTAATTGCCGTCGTTGCTGTCGTGGTGGTGACACTCCGGATCATTTCCCGGTGCACTTTCCTGACTGTTGCGCCCATAATAGGACAGCCTTACTGTCCTTTCGATATAAATGACAGATCGAACCCTTTCGCGCAAGGAAGGAATCGCGGCTGACGGAAATACGCAATAATATTGCTTGAAAGGTGCCGGGAGGCGTCAGGACGCGTGGATCTTGTTCCAGGGCATGACGCGCATCACTTTCTTGATGGCGCTGCTGCCGGTCATTCCGGTGATAATCAGGGCGACAGCGACAACCGCCGATACGCCGTAAAACACCGGATTGATGAAATATCCCAGAAAAGTGGCAATCAGGGTGATGATTCCCGCCACAATGTGCACCTGGCGGTCCAACTCGATTGGCTGAAGCGAGTCCTTGACGATCGGTAATCCGGCCGCTTTCCAGCCGTCAATTCCACCGTCGATGACAAAGGCATCGACGTCCTTGGTGGCATTGGCGAGCAAGCGGGCATTGAGGGCGGAGCGGTTGCCGGACTTGCAGTGGAAGATCACCGCCGGGGCATTGGCCGATATGGTGCCTTCGCGGAGGTTGGTGAGCGGGTGATTGCGGGAGCCGGGGATGCGCTCGCGGGCGTGTTCTTCCAGTTCGCGGATATCGATCAGCAACGCGCCATTGTCGATCAGGAGTTTTGCATCCGAGGGGGAAATGCGCGGCAGGGGCATGGCAAAACTACTCCACTCAACGTCACTCGATACTCACATCAAAAGCAGTGGAGCCTTCAGCCGGACAGTCCAGTGTCCGGGACTGCACATTTCAATGCGGGGGTTCCGGTGACGACAATAATTCAATCTAATTTACCAATCGCTAATCTGTTGCCGAAATACGACGAATAGTGGGCCGGAATTGCCAAAGCTTGTGGCAAAGAGCGGGCAAAGCTTTGTTTGCGATTTCAAAGTACACGTCCCGTCCATGAATTCCCCTTCCAGTTCGCGCGGCATCGGCTGCATGGTTCTTGCCGCCGGTACGCTTGTTGCCAATGACTGCTGCATGAAAATCGTCATGGTGGATGCGCCGCCACTTCAGGTGCTGTTCATGCGGGGCGTGGCGGCGAGCCTTTGGTGCCTGCCGATGCTTGTAATCTTCGGCCATGCGCCGAAGGTTTCCCTGATGTTCAACCGCTGGATCATGCTGCGCTGCCTGTGCGAAATCGTGGCGGTCACAAGCTTCATACTGGCGCTCGGGCACATGCCGCTTGGCGATATCACGGCGATCTACCAGACCGCCCCGCTCATGGTGCTGATCGGCGCGTCGCTGATCTGGAGCGAACGCATCGGATTTTGGCGGATGGCGCTGATTGGCTTTGGCGTTGCCGGGGCGCTGCTGGTGGCGCAACCGGGTGCTTCGGCAGCTTCGGGCTATGCCATTCTGGGAGTGTTTACGGCGCTCGGCTCGGCAAGCCGCGATCTGGTATCGCGCAAGGTGCCGGGCGATGTGCCGGGACTGGTCATTTCGTTCGCGACCGTAATGGCAGTCATGGTCATTTCGGCCATCCTTACGGCGAGCTTCGAGACCTGGGTTACACCGACAGGCCATCAAATTCTGCTCATGGGGCTGGGCGGGCTGTTCCTGATGTTTGGGCACTTTTTCATTTTCCTGGCGTTCCGGCTGGCCAACCCACGGGCTGTGGCGCCATTTTACTATTCGTTTACCGTCTGGGCGGTGGTGCTCGGGTTTGCGATCTTCGGGGAGATGCCCAATGCGATCGCCATTGCCGGGATTGTGCTGATCGTAGGCGCCGGCGTTGCCGTCATGCTGCTCGACAGCCGCAGCAAGGCGGACCCGGTAGTGCGTAGTGAGGTCACGGGCAAGTGATTGCACCCCCCATGAGATCATGACGTGGTGTTGATTTCCTGTTGAAGGCAGGATTGGTGAGTATTGTCACAACGGCCACGACAGAACCGAAGCCGTCAAATGCAACAGGACAAAAAGGGAAAGATATGGATCAGTCTAAAAGAGGCATGCTGCTGGCTATCGCCGGAGCCATGACGGCGGCCATCGCCGGTGCAACAGTGGCGCAGCCGACCCAGGCGGCCGATATGGAAAAGTGCTTTGGCGTGGCGCTCAAGGGACAGAACGATTGCGCGGCTGGCGAAGGCACGAGCTGTGCCGGCACGTCGACCATCGATTACCAGGGCAATTCCTGGAAGCTGGTGCCAAAGGATTCCTGTGCAACGACGGAAACACCGCTCGGCAACGGCTCGCTCGAGCCGATCAAGAGACCTTCGTGACACAGCAGGGGCGCCCATTACGGCGCCTCTTTTCATTTCCGGGGCATCGCCATGCGGATTGACGCAAGCATACCGGCGCGCGGGGGCATCGGGCTCAAGGCCGAGCATTACCGTGATATCCTTTCGACCGCGCCTGAGCTTGGCTTTGTGGAAATCCATGCCGAGAACTACATGGGTGCCGGCGGTCCGCCGCATCGCTATCTTGAAGCGATCCGCGGGAATTATCCGCTGTCGCTGCATGGTGTGGGCCTGTCGATCGGGGGCACAAGGCCGCTCGACCTCACCCATCTGGCGCGGCTCAAGGAGCTGAACCGGCGCTACGAGCCGGGGCTGTTTTCCGAGCACCTGGCATGGTCGACGCACGAGAGCTACCTGGCCGACCTTTTACCCCTTCCGTACACGGATGAAACACTGGCGCATGTGTGCAGCCATATCGACCAGGTTCAGGAAGCAGTCGGGCGGCAGATGCTGCTGGAGAACCCGACGAGCTATCTGTCCTTTGCCGAGAGCACCTATAGCGAGGCAGCGTTTATTGAAAAAGTTGTGCGGCGCACCGGCTGCGGACTGCTGCTCGACGTCAACAACGTGTTCATTTCCGCGACAAACCTCAAATTTTCGGCGCATGCCTATATCGACGCCTATCCGCTGGCACATGTGAAGGAAATTCATCTTGGCGGTCATGATGCGCAGCGGGACGATGACGGTGAAACGCTGCTGATCGACGATCATGGCCATGCGGTGGCCGACCCGGTGTGGGACCTCTATGCCCATGTCATCGACAAGACCGGACCGTTGGCTACCCTGATCGAGCGCGATGCGGATGTGCCGCCACTTGCCGAACTTGTGGGTGAAGCACGGCAGGCAGATGCCATACTGCGGCAGAATGCGGTGAGGCGTGTGGCATGAGCTTCGCAGACGCCCTGATCGACGGTTCCATGCCAGTGCCCGTGGGGCTCAATCCCGGGCACCGATTTCGCGTTTACCGCAACAATGTGGCGTCAGCCTTGGTCAACGCGCTGGCAGTGCGGTATCCACAGGTGAGGCGGCTTGTGGGCGAGCAGTCCTTTGCAGCCTTGGCGGGCAGGTTCGCGTTGAACAGTCCGCCACAATCGGCGGTGCTGATCGACTACGGCGCCGACTTTCCGGATTTTATTGCCGGGCACGAAGGGGCGAGTGCAGTTGCCCATCTGGCGGATGTTGCACGCCTCGAAAGCGCGTGGTGGCGCGCCTACCATGCGGCGGACATTGCACCGCTGGACGCTTCGGCATTTGCCGCGCTGGCACAGGAGAAGCTGGCAAGCCTGGTTCTTGTCTTTCACCCGAGTTTCGGTCTGGTGGCTTCGGCTCATCCCATTGCCTCGATATGGCAGGACGACGCCGAGGGCATTGCGCGCGCTGCGGCCGAGCATGTGCTGGTCTACCGGCCAGAGGCGGAGGTGATCGCGCGGGTCGTGGCGCCCGATACCGCGGCGTTTCTCAAGGTGCTTTCTGAAGGCAACGCACTTGGTGAAGCGGTGCAACTGGCCTCCGCGCGATACACTGGCTTCGACCTGCAAGCGCAACTCACAGGCCTGCTTTCACTCCGTATCATCACGGAATTCAGTTTCGAGGAGAAATCATGAAAAGTCTCATCCTGTCGATCATCGGGCTCATGGAGCGCTTCCCGCATTCGCTTCATGCGCTTCTGGCGCGTGTCGTCATCGGTCTGGTGTTCTGGAATTCGGGCCGCACCAAGGTCGATGGCTGGAACATCTTTCATGTGAACGACAAGACGCTGTTCCTGTTTCAGGAAGAGTACAAGGTGCCGCTGCTGCCTGCGGATATTTCAGCCCTTCTGGCGCAGGTTTCGGAGCATGTCTTTTCGGTGCTGCTCATCATCGGCCTGGCGTCACGGTTTTCAGCCCTCGCCCTGCTCGGCATGACTTTGGTCATCGAGATTTTTGTTTATCCGGAAGCTTATGTCACCCATGGCCTGTGGGCGGCGGTCCTGCTGCTGATCATCAAGTATGGGCCCGGGGCCCTGTCGGTCGACCACCTGATCAGAAGGAATGCATAGAGGCAGTGCGGGAACCCCGGCGAATGCAGGGCTCCCGACGGCAAAAGATCAATTGAAGGTGTGCAGCATCAGCTTGTAGCTGCCGTCATCCTGTTTGGCAAAAACGTGGGTCGCAACGCCACTGAATGTTGCGGCGGCGCCATTTGCGTCCTTGCCCTGGACCGACCATTTGGCGGCGCCGACGAGCATTTTATCGTCGCCGCCCGCCTTGATCATTTCGAGCTTGTGGCCGGTGATGCCGTTTGAGAACAGACCGGCAAAGAACTTCTCAACACCTGCAGGCCCCTCGATAATCTGGTGATCTGCGGGCAAGAATGTTGCGCCGTCCGCATAGAATGCGGCGACGGCCTTGGCGTCGCCGGTATTGAAGGCGGCGTCCCAAGCGGAATAGGCGGCCGTCACCTTGTCTTCCATTTCTCCGGCAATGGCGGCTGACGGTATGGCCAAGAGCAGGCTGGCCGAGAGTAGAGTGGCACGAAATCGATTCATTACGTCCTCCCTAAAGTGAAGCGAGAACTCCTCTCGCAAGGGAAGGTTAGTTTATCCAAGGGAATTACGCTAGGGAATTCGAACGATAATTCGTTCAATCCCGTGCTCTGGCGAATTCCGGTGGTCCGCTCTAAGAGGTTCCCAAACAGCGAGGTCTCATGAATTTTGCTTCAGACAATGTCTATGGCGTGCATCCACGTATTCTTGCCGCACTTAGCGAGGCGAATGCAGGGACCGTGCCCTCCTATGGGGGCGACGATCTCTCCAAGAAATCCGAGGAAATGCTCTCGGAAGTTTTTGAGAAAGAGGTGCGGGCCTTTCTCGTGACAACGGGGACGGCGGCCAATGGACTTGCACTGTCTTCGATTACTCCGCCCTATGGCGCGGTGATGTGCCATGCGGAAGCGCATATTTCGTGTGACGAGTGCAATTCGCCGGAGTTCTTCACGGGGGGAGCCAAGATCCTTGGCCTGCACGGCAGCGGCGGCAAGATCACGCCGCCACTGATCGAAAAGACGCTCAAGGGGTTCATCCGAGGCGAACATGATCCAAAGCCGGCAGCCGTCTCGATCACCAATGCCACCGAGCTTGGCACGGTCTATTCGCCGGACGAGATCAAGGCAATTTCAGCGCTGATCCGGCCAAGGGGCATGAAGCTTCACATGGATGGTGCGCGCTTCGCCAATGCGGTGGCGGGGCTCTCTGTTCGTCCCTCCGAAATCACGTGGAAAGCGGGGGTCGATGTGATGACCTTCGGGGCGACAAAGAACGGGGCAATGCTGCTTGAGGCAGTGGTGTTCTTCGACACAAAGCTCGCCGAGGATTTCCTCTACCGGCGCATGCGTTCGGGACAGCTCGTGTCGAAGAGCCGCTATCTCGGGGCGCAGATGCTGGCCTATCTGAAAGATGGCTTGTGGCTCGAAAATGCCAAACGCGCCAATGGGCTGGCGGCCAGGCTTGCCAGCGGTCTTGCAACATCAAGCCAGATCCGCATTCCCAATCCGGTCGATGCGAATGAAGTGTTCGCGATTATTCCCCGGACATTGAATGACAAGCTGCAGAAGGCCGGCGTCAAATTCTATGACTGGATGCCGGACAGCCTCGGCGATGCAATTGCCGATGACGACATCTTCGTGCGTTTCGTGCTGTCGTTTGCAACGCCAGAAGACGACGTGAACCGCTTCGTCAAGCTGGTCAAGGAACTCGCCTGAAACAAAAAGGGCGCCCCTGCGGGCGCCCTCTCATTCAACAGGCAGCTCAGGCTGCCTTCTTGTTCAACGGGCAGCTCAAGCTGCCTTCCTGGCTTCCAGAACCTTCGGCTCGCCGGCGCTCTTCACCGCGATGGTGCGGGGCTTCATCGCCTCGGGAATCTCGCGCTTCAGGGTAATGTGGAGCAGGCCATTGGCCATGTCCGCACCGAGCACTTCAACATGATCGGCAAGCTGGAAACGGCGCTCGAAGGCGCGGCCGGCAATGCCCTGGTGAAGATATTCGGTCTTGGACTCAGGCTTGTCGGTTTTCTTGCCGGTAACCGTAAGGGTGTTCTGCTTGACCTCGAGGTTGACGTCCTCTGGCGTGAAGCCCGCGACCGCCATGGTGATGCGGTACTGGTCCTCGCCGATCCGCTCGATATTGTAGGGCGGGTAGGTTGGGGCCTCGAAAGCCGAAAGGTCGTCAAACATTTGGGCCAGACGGTCAAAGCCAACGGTGGAACGATAGAGAGGGGACAAATCAAACATAGCGCACATCCTCCATGAGCAAGGTGCAATTGGTTACGCCCGCCAGTTGCCGGGCATTCGGTTCGCGGGCCCCTTCGCGGGCACCCAGAGAGGAAATTAAGAAGGCGATTTCGATTTTCAAGGGCTGGCAAAATCTAAACGTCACATGAACGAAAGGTTCCAGCCGGGTTCAGGCAGGCGAGGCTAGTTTCGCGTCCATGGATGGCCAAGACGGTCATCGGAAACGCACCGAACCCCAGGAGAACGTCCCATGTTCACGAAGTCCCTCATCGCCACCGCCGCCATCGCCGCCGCCATTTCCGCCGCTGCTCCCGCCGAACAGGCCCAGGCCAAGGTCAATATCGACATCAATATCGGCGGGGGTTTCTACCCAGGCTACAACCCCTATCCCGCCTACAACCCCTACTGGGGCGTGAGCTGCGGTACAGGCCGCCATATCGTGCGGAACCATGGGTTCTACAACGTGAATGCGTTCGACTGCGGCAAGCCCGTGTACCAGTACACGGCGTGGAAATTCGGCCAGCCCTTCAAGGTGAAGGTCAACCTTGCTGGTCACATCATCAAGATCAGCCACCTGTAATTCAGGTTCAAATTGGGGGCGCCTTGCGGGGCGTCCCCTTTCGATCGCGGCCCGGCTGCCAACATGAACGGCAGATGAACGGGCCTATCGTGTTTCGTTCAGGCGGGATGTGGGATCGTGCAGCCTGTTGAGCGGGATTGGATGCAAGAAGCCCAAATGCGGCTGTGACCAGCTTTCACAATTCCGCCCAATGGCAGGCGTCAATACGATTGGTCAGGGGCAACATGCCGAGGAGCGCATCATGACGAAATTTCTGAAGGCGGCGGGCTTTGCGTTGGCGATGGGACTTGCCGGCATGGGTACGATCCAGTCCGCCGAAGCCAAGGTCAACCTGGATATCAATATCGGCATTCCGGGGCCGGTCTATATCGAGCCGCGTCCGATTTATCCGGGCTGGGGCTATCCGGTTTATTACGCCAATCGCTGGGTGAATTGCGGGCAGGGCGCGCAAATCGTGCGCTCGTCGGGCTTCCGCAGCGTGCGTGCGATCAATTGCCGTGGCGCCCATTACGACTATGTCGGCAGGGCGAGTGGCCGGACCTTTACGATCAAGTTGCGCGCCGTGAATGGCCGCATTGTCGGCGTTCGCCGGCTGTAACGGCAGGGACTACGGGGTATTTGGCGGCTGATACTTACCAGGTCAGCCGCCGGTTCAGGGAGTGGACAGATGAGCCAGATGCTAAGAATAGCTTTCGCCGCCTCGGTTGCGGCCTTGGCAACTGCGGGAACCGCGGTTCAGCCGCAAGCGGGTGCCCGCCTCAATTTCTTTTTCCAGCCGTTTTACGATCCGGGGTACTACGAACCCTATTATCCGCCGCAAGCCTATGCGCCGCCGCCCCGCTACTACTATTACTATGACGAATATCCGCGGCCTCGCGCCTATGATCAGGCTTATGGTTTCGATGACGGATATTACGAGCCTGAATATCAGCCGCAGGCGCGGACCTTGCGCAAGCAGGCGTTGAAGCCGCTTGACGATCCACAATTGCAACAGTTGGCCCCGCCACCAAAAAAAGAGAAGAAGGCCGCATCGCTGCTGTCGTGCAGCAAGGCAACTTCGGTTGTCTCCGGATACGGCTTTTCGGATATCAAATCGCTGGACTGCAAGGGCCAGGTCTACGCGTTCAATGCGGCGCGCGACGGCAAGAAATTTGCCATCAAGCTCAATGCGGTGAACGGCGAGCTGACGGAGGTGAAGAAGCTCTAAACCTCATTTCCGCATCTTGCTTTGCCTGCATGCGGGCATGGTCTAAGCAGTCTTGCGATGAACACGCCGCAAGTCCTCAGTGAGTTAACCAGTATCCCGAGTTACCCGATGCCGGAAGGCGGCGTGGTGCAGCTGGTGACGACGAGCGACGGCGTGCGGCTGCGGTCGGCGCGCTGGAGCAGTCCCGGCACCCGGGGGACCGTGGTTCTCATGCACGGGCGCGGCGACTTCATTGAGCGCTACTTCGAAACCATTCAGGATTTGCGGGCGCGGGGATTTGCCGTTGCCTGTTTCGATTTTCGCGGGCAGGGCGGGTCGCAGCGCCGGTCAAAGAATCCCTACCGCAATTCGGTCGGCAATTTTTCAAAGTATGAAGAGGATCTGGCGGCGGTGATGACCTCGGTGGTCTTGCCCGACTGCCCGCCGCCCTACTATCTGCTTGGGCATTCGACCGGCGCGCTGGTGGCGCTGGCGGCATTACGGCGGCGAAGCTGGTTCGACAAGGCGGTGCTGACCTCGCCACTGCTGGGCATTCATGCCGGTCCCTGGCCCATGGCATTGGCGCGGGGCCTGGCCCATCTGGTGCCGCTGGCCGGTTGCGGGCAGGCGTTCCTGCCCGGCTATGCGCGGCGGCCCCTGGTGCTGGGCGGGTTTGAGGGCAATCCCCTTACTTCGGATCGCAAGCGCTTTGATCGCGATGTCAATCTGCTGCAGAAGCAGCCCAGCCTTGGCCTGGGCGGGCCCAGCTTTTCATGGCTGAGGGCCGCCTTCAACCATATGGATGCCGTGCACAAGATCAACCGGGACACGCGACTGCATGCGCCGGTGCTCATTGTGGCCTCCGGCAAGGACCGGGTGGTCAATACGGAAGCTTCACGGCGCTTCGCGCAGAAGGCGGCAGCCGTCTCCTTCGTGGTGATCGAGGAAGCGCTGCACGAGATCATGATGGAGCGCGATCACATCCGGGCACAATTCTTTGCCGCTTTCGACGCGTTTGTGACGCCCAAGTAGGCTCAGGCCCCTGACTTGCTGATGAGGTCCAACACTTCGTCGAGGAGTTCCGGGTGGCTGGCAGAAGCGACATCACCGCCATTTGCCGCCGGGCTTCCGCTCCAGGTCGAAACACAGCCACCAGCACCCTCGATAATCGGGATCAATGGTGCAATATCATAGGGCTGCATCCGCGCATCGATGGCAATGTCGATCTGGCCAGCCGCCATCAAAGAAAAGAAATAGGCGTCTCCGCTATAGCGCGTCAGCCGGGTTGCCTTCGACAGGGCCGCAAGAATGCGCTTTTCTCCCTCGGTGCGGTAGAGCTCGGGTGCAGTCGTACTGAAAATGGCCTCCGCCAGGGCGCGGCGCGGCTTGACGGCTAGCTTCTTCTTGGCGCCGCGATAGTCACACCAGGCGCCCGACGGGTTGCCAAAGAAGCATTCGCCAACATATGGCTGGTTCATCATACCCAGCTTCGGCACGCCTTCGAGGCTGAGACCGATCAGCGTCGTCCAGGTCGGCATGCCGCAAATGAATGCCCTGGTTCCATCCACCGGATCGAGGATCCAGGTCAGGCCGGAGCGGCCCTCCTTGCGGCCAAATTCCTCGCCATTAATGCCGTGATCGGGGAAGTGTTCCTCAATCATCGCCCTCATGATTCGCTCTCCGGCCCTGTCGGCCTCGGTCACCGGATCCCACACCACATCCGGCTTGATGTCGATGCGGTTGTCATTGCGAAAATACGGCAATATGGCCGCGGCTGCCTGATCGGCCATGGTGCGGGCGAATTTGGTCAGGGCATCCCAATCAGGGGTGGTTGTCATGCAAATTCCATTGGCGCTTGGTTGTGCATTGCAGCAAGAAAGAGACTCTGTGAGTTATGCAAAAACTGCATGACTCAGTCCGAAAGTGGTCATGGACATTAGCTGCATATCATTAAATCCCATATTTTCAATATCTTGACTTATGTGTTGTTATCTTGCAACTGCGAGAGAAATTTGGACCAATTGATAAAAAGGCCTTGATATTGTTGCATTGCACAGCCAAATTGGACTGGTGAGACGCGGACGACTGTTCGTTTCTCACTGCCCTTCCTGGGCGTTTCCTCCCTAGACTTAGGCCGGTCCACACCAGTGCGATCGGCCTTTTTTTGTGGCCAGACGGCTATTCCGCGGCGATCCGCTGGGGCTGCAGCAGATGCTCGACTGCGGGCAGGAAGCGCTTCATGATTTCGCGAATGCACTGGGTAATTAGGCCGAAATCGGACGATTTCTCAAGGGTGCGTTCGTCAACGTAAAGGCCGCGGTTCACCTCTATCTGCAAGGCATGGTAGCCACTGTTAGGCGAGCCATAATTCTGCGTGATGAAGCCGCCTGCATAGGGCTTGTTCTGCAAAACGCAAAATCCCTGATCGGCAAAGAGGCTTTCGAGGTGCGCGGTGATCTCATAAGCACATGCCGCACCATGGCGATCGCCGATGACGATATCGGCCTTGCGGCCCGTCGCCGATGATTGCAGGCAAACCGCGCTCGATGGCATGGAATGGCAATCGACAAGCACCACGGAACCGAATTTGCCGTGAACCTCCGAGAGCAGCCTTGTGAGGGTGCGGTGATAGGGCCGATAGAGTGTTTCTATCCGTTCCATTGCCTCCTTGAGACCGAGCGGTACGCGGTAGATCTCCTCGCCTTCGCTGACGATGCGCGGGATGGTGCCAAGGCCGCCGGCAACGCGCACCGAGGTGGTATTGGCAAAGCCTGGCAATGCCTCCTGGAACATGCGGGGATCGAGCTCATAGGGCTCGCGATTGACGTCAATAAAGGCGCGGGGAAAATTGGCGCGCAGCAGCGGCGCGCCCAATTGCGTGACGCTGGCAAACAACTCGTCGACGTAGCAATCCTCGGAGCGGCGCAGGGCGAGGGCATCGAGGCGCGAGGTTTCGAGGAAGGCCCGCTGGTAGAGGCGGCCCGAATGGGGCGAATTGAACACGACGGGGCAGGTCCATGCCGCTGGAGGCAATATTTCGAAGGGGTGCTTGCCCCAGCCATGGTCACCAGAGTCCTGCATCTTTTCCTTACGACGCGGCAGTAACTTGTAAGCTATTATTGCCGGGAGCAGAGCACTTGTCTATTACTTCACAGGCCATTTACTCTTTGTTTTTAGGGTGGACGGTCAGTTTCGGGGATCGATAGCGGTACTATGGCCAAAATTATACTTGCGGAGGACGACGAGGATATGCGGCGATTCCTGGCGCGCGCGCTGGAAAAAGCCGGGCATCAGGTGATTTCCTTCGGAGAGGGCGCCAGTGCTTTCGAGGAAATCAAGCACAAGAGTTTCGATCTGCTGCTGACAGATATTGTGATGCCGGAAATGGACGGCATTGAGCTGGCAAGGCGGGCGGCGGAACTCGATCCATCGCTGAAAATCATGTTCATCACCGGCTTTGCAGCGGTGGCGCTGCATCCCGATTCGAAAGCGCCGAAGGATGCGAAGGTGCTGTCGAAGCCCTTCCACCTGCGCGACCTCGTTGCGGAAGTCGACAGGATGATGGCGGCCTAAGACAGGCCGGCGCGAGCAAAGAGATTTTTCAGGACCAAGGCACCATAGGCGGCGTTCATGTGTGCGTGATCGTCTCCCGGGTGGGTCCGATCAAATTCCTTGGTGAGCCTGACCGAACCGTGTGAAAAAACTTCCTGAGTGAACATGCTGCTGTGGAGCGTTTCGGGGGGCTGCGGCAACAGCTCGATATTTTCGAACTTGTAGGTCGTGGCAAAGTCCTGAAAGCTTCGGGCAAGCGAGTCCTCATCCCCGGCTTTGACCCCGAGGGACAGGTGAGAAAATTCCTCGCCCTGGAGAAGTGATTTCGTAGGCATCGGCTGAGGGCAAAGAAATACCGGCTTCCGCAACTGCGTGGCCAGGAGTTCGCCGAGCCGGACTGCCTTTGACATCCGCAAATATCCATCGCTTGCCCTGCCAAAACATTCCCTCGAGACGACGAAAGCCTGCTCATCCTGGAAGCGATGCTCGTCGCTCCGGTAATTTTTATACATCTGGACGATCCTGAAAACATTCAGGCCCATGCCGAACAACGCGAACTGATCAAACTCCGCAAGGTCGAGTGGAATCACTGGCGAGGCCCTATTCGAGAAGATCATTTTTCGGGCCGCAGCATTCTGGACCCAAAGCTTGCCATTGTGGATGTTCAGCGCATTGATGTGCTTGCCACGCAATCCCAGAAAGCTAACAGACGTTTCAGGATAGTTTGTGTGCGCGGCATCATAAGCCAGCTTGATCGTGGCGAGATGCGAGTCACCCAGAAGCAAGATATTTTTCATTTGGCGAAGGCTTCGAGAAGAGCGTCCTCACAAGCGACCTCTTCGGCAGATTTAGCGCGGCGCATGGGCGCCTTGCGGCGACGTACGGCGCGGTCGTGGAGCCGTACCGGAGTTGAGGCTTGGTCAGGCAAATCGAGTTTGTGTTCGGAAAAGAACGTGCGCATGACCTGCTCGACACCACCCGGATTTACAGCACGCAAGTTTGCCTCGAAGAACATGCCGCGCGTGAATGGCGCGGTCACAATCTCGTAGGAAGGGAAGTAGTCAATATCGCTGTTCTCAAAGTAGAGTTGACCCGCGACGGCCCGCAGAACTGACTTCGAGTATGTCGTCGCCACCAGCACGTGTTCGGCAGATGCCGTTGCTGTCAACGGTACGGGCGAGACGGTCAGCAGAAACTTCACCGTGGGATTGCGATGCCTCAGCAACTTCCGGAAAGCGAGGAAATCCTCGTAGATCTCGCGATGCGTGAAATTCTTGAAAGCATGCACGGCCGGATCAAAGTTGCCGGCAATCGTTCCCGGCGCGGTCGGATAGACAGTTCCCGACGCTAGATGGATCCAACCTTCGGTAAGACCAAACGTGAAGATAAAGACATTTGCGTTTTCAAGTACGGAGCGCACCCACTTCAGGTGGCGGGCGCGATGACGCAAGACATCATCGGGTGAATCGAGGCCCTGCGGCTCGATATTCGGTCGCATTGCATCATAGAACCTGCCCTTGCTTTCCCAAACCAGGTCTGCGGGAGAAAATTCGCCATAGGCTTCCTGCGCAAGCTGAAGCAATTGCCTGACGCAATAGATATTTGCGTAACGCGCGGAGTAGATGCCGTAACCAAACAGCTTTGCCGTTTCAGGATCGAGGCCAGGCGGCGCCGGTTCTGCGTCAATCACCTGAAAGCCGTGCATTCGCATGTTGACCGCAATGTGCTGGGCGAAACAGCTGCCGGCAGTAGCGATCCGGTCCTGCTGCTGGATCTCGTATTTTTTGCGGTAGAGGCCAGTAATGGTGAGCGGATGCTGCTCCGAGACACCGGTTTTCCAGAAGTTGCGGGATGGCAGGTTGCTGTAGGGGGATGTCATTGCTGTGCCTTTCACCACGTTTCCGGAAATCGTCCAGACCCATTAGTGCGTCTATCGTACAATCTCAAATCGAATTGCGGGAGACAATATTTCTGTGCTCCAGGATTTTCGAGTCTGATCGATCAACCCGCAGTTTTGGCCAGATAGCGCTGCATTTCATCGAAATTCTCGACAATTTCCTCAAGCGGCTTGGTAATCTGCTTTTTCAGGGTAGGAACAAGGCTTTCCGGTTCGGCAGTGCTGCCAAGTTTCCGGGCAAGCAAACGGACTGGTTCCAATTGCGCCACCTCTTCGTACGCGATGCGAATGAAGGACTGTTTGGTGAAAGTTTCGCAGGCGGCATATTCCTGCTGTATCTCAATTGCCTTTTGCCGATGCACTTCAAACACTTCAGGCAGAAATGGAATTTTCAAATCGGAGTCGTCCTTCTTGCGTCTTCCCTGCGCAATCCGGTTCACCCACTCGCCGGTTATCCTCGCTCTCTGGTTTGAGATGTAAGTATCAATATGGCTGCGGGTGAGGATGATCTTGGTGATGTTCCTGCTTTCGAGAACGTACTGCCGCGCAATGTTATTGTGCGAGGCAAACATCTTGAAACCGGAGATTTTCTTCGGCGTCGCACGGTAGAGGCGGTTTACGTAGGTAATCGGATATTTTTCACGTTCCTCGATCGTCATTGCCACGACACCTTTGACCCATCCGGCCAATTCGATGGCATTGGGCTTGAAGACTTCGCCGTGGCACATGATGTCGGAGAACTGGCCGAGAAGATCAACCAGCAGGTAGGAGCCGGTACGATTCTGGCAAAGGATGACAAACCGGTCCGGAGAATTGTTTTGCTTCATTGCGCGCTCTGCGTTCACACGTCTGGCAGGGTCTTACTCGATAAAACTATTGCCGAAGCGGTTTTTGACAAACTCTGTCTGCGGCCCGAACTTCTCCTCAAGCCGCTGGGCGGCAAACGCCGGAATATCCATTTGCTTGGTCTTGTGAACGATCTTGCCAAGATCGGTGTAGCCATCGAATTCCTCGACGCCGAGAAAGCGCTCCACAGTTCTTATTATTGTTTCCGAATTGTTCTTCAACTCGAGATAGTTGAGGAACAGGAGATCGCCGCCTGCGAAAAAGGACTCCCACCGCGGAACATATGTCTTGAAATCCCCGCGGTTGACAAGATCCCAGGACTCGAGCGCCTCGTTCCATTGCTCGTCGGTCGGCTTGTGGATACTGCGCCTTTGCAGATTCATGCGAATCTGGGACAGCGCGCGATCCACAGGATTACGGATGATGTAGATGATTTTGACCGTGCCCAGCAATTGCCGCAGATAGGCCAGCCCCGGCTCGGGGATCGTGGAATATTCGGGAGTTATATCGCCAACAACCTTGTCCCTTGCTGATGGACGGTCGAATGCGCGGCGATACCAGTTCTCGGTAAAAAGTTCGTCTGAGCCCAGTTCAACAAGATACTTGATGAAGCTCAAGTCGACTTTTTCGTTGTTTTCGGCATGCCACTTGAGCGCGCGATTTACGCCCGTCTGTATATGCCAGCGTGTCCAACTCCGATGCTCCGGCACGAACAGATGGTTAAAGAAGTGGAGCTCCTTGATCGGCGGCATCCAGATCCCCGGATGCTGGACCAAATTCGCATAGAGCCAGGACGTTCCAGCCTTTTGTGCCCCGATGCAAAGGAAGTGCGGTTTGCTCATAGATTTCCGTGAGAGGTCATTGCGTTCGAAGTGCCCGGCACCGGCTCTAACACCAATAGCCGCGCGATGTCCAAGTCAAAACCAATGCTGCCAGCGCCGTGCATTTATCAGCGATTCTCAAAATAGGAGCGGATCAAATCGCCAGCGGCACCGCCCTGTGAACAGGTTTTTCCATACTTTGCAAAGTCAGTCGTGCTCTTGCGGAAGTCCTTGAGAACGGTAGTTGGAACGTCAAGTGCATAGGCGATAAGACCAATGCGCTTCTTGCCCAAATAATCGAGAAATTCCTGGGGTTTCTTGAAGCCGAATTTGGGGCACCAGCCCCTCCTTGCCGGGCTGTTCCAGGCAGAAATGAAGAATGGCCTCTTCTCGGCAAAACGGCCGAAGTTGCCGTCCCAATCGAGGCGGCGTGCCTCACCATTGTCGAAGAAGGGATGAACGGAAAATGCGAGGCGGTTCATCGGATCGGAAACGCCATCTGGAAACCCCTTGAAACTTGCCCCGATGCCCTGCAAGACGATCACATTCTCGGCGCCCTCGGACCGTACGGCAGCGATGACCGCGTTGACGCCAACGAACTTCTTTCCTGCAAATCTTCCCTTGTCGACCGTTCCGCCGTCGCGCCACAGTTCCCAGCCAATGCGGCGCGCGGCCGGCGACCACGGCTCATTGAGCAACTCAATTGCAATGCCCCTGTCCTTGCCGAATTCCCTGGCGAGCACCGTGGCGGCCCTGAGGGTTGTCTCGTCGTCGATCGGAGTTGCCGGATTGCGCTTGATAAGTTCGGCGGGGGCGTTGGTGTTCCGCCCATCGAATAGAGCAAGAATGACAGCAAAACCCTTTTGCCGTGCCAGTTTCACCGCCTCAGCGACTTCGGGAAGATAGTTTAAAGCATAATAGGGACTAGCCGGATCAAGCGCGGCCTGGTTGAGGTTCAGGCGAATGGTATTGGCGCCAATCTGGCGGGCGACCTGCAAGCCGCCCTTGTCCTTGAACTTTCCCCGTCCAAAGTAGAAATCGCGTGCCTGCAGGTGTCTTTCGCAATATTCGACGCGATCCCTGCAGAGTGCAAGCTGATCGGCAACTTCGACGAAAGTCTGGAAAATGAAACCCTCCACTTTCGTGTCTGCGCCATTCAGAAGGATCTTGTTCTTGGAAACGGATATTTCAGAAATACTCGTAAACGCGTTGGCAGTGTTAGCCAGTGGCACCATGGCAATCACGAGGAAAATACCGAAAGTACCTGTGATGCCAATAGCGCGCATACCTGAGATCAACCGCGTGGCCACATTCATGATTGACATTACTCCCTGTTTGACTCGCCTGCGTGGAATGGCGACTAACGCGATATGTGCGAGAACAAAATGACACTTCCAGATGAGTGCCACTGATCGTAGTGGAAATTCCTCGCCGAAAACGCATCAAACAGGGATTTTATACCGCTCCGGCCTAGAACGCGCTGATGAATTTCGACATAGACCTTTTTGATGCCCGCCAGATTGGCATTCAGGAACAGATCGTGCTCTCCGCCTTCAATGTCACAAACGATCATGGTCGGACGGAACTGATCAACCTGCGCGCTGAAGCTTTTTACCGGTACCGTCACCACACTCTTGTAACCGAATGGCTTTGGAGAAAGTGAAGATGCCCAGAAATTTTCTCGCAAATAGAACTCCGCCATGTCGCTTACGGGCGTGTTCATGA
The DNA here is from genome assembly GCA_031373255.1 of Hyphomicrobiales bacterium. Classification (GTDB taxonomy): domain Bacteria; phylum Pseudomonadota; class Alphaproteobacteria; order Rhizobiales; family Aestuariivirgaceae; genus JANMMJ01. The sequence continues at coordinate 41,500 of JANMMJ010000092.1, read as the reverse complement.
GGACAGCGTTGATGACCTCGACCTTGTCGACCGCGTTGAGCGCGTGGACTCTCTGAATAAAGGGGATAAGATTGGGGTTGGCTTCAAAAACCTGGACTTTTTCAGTGTTTGGATGACGTGCGGACAGCGCCGACATGAAACCGATGCCGCCACCGATTTCCAGAATCCGCTCGCCAGGCTCAATAATCTTGTTCAGTTCCGCCGCTTCCTTTTTTTCATATTTTCCAGTCAGGATGGCTTCAAGCAAAGTTTCGGAAAAGATAGTTTCATCGAGCGGGATACGAACACCGACGTGGGTGATTTCCTTCAAGCTGCTCTCCTCGTCATTGGTCGCCTGTATTTCGCGGCAAATTGCTGCGATTGATCGTGGACCGGCCGCCAAGCAGATGCTGCAGCCTGCTGCCGATGGTTTTGGTCAAGCTGCGCTTTACATGCAAACGTCCAAGTGCGAGCAGGAAGCCCAGTCCGGCCTTGCCATTGCCGATATCGCTCCGCAACCATTTATTGCGGATCGCGGCGTCGGCAGCGAGATTGGCCGTCTGATGTGGCGCAATCGAGTTGTCATAGGCCTGATCGGAACTGACCTGTGACTTTCTTACGTGATAGTTGGCCAGAGGTTTTGGAATAAGGCCGATATCGCCGACCATCAGGGCGCGAAGATTGAACTCCCAGTCGCCCAACACCGCCAAAGATTCATCATAGCCACGCAGCTTTTTCAGGAGCGAGCGCCGGTAAAGGAAGGATATTGGCGGGAAAAGGTTGGATCTGGCCATATCCGCGAGATGGACGGCCTGCAAAACCGGTGCATGCGGGACGCGTTTTACTTCAGTAATCTGGCTGTCGCCCATCCGCTCGGTTATGCGCATAGCCCGCGTCACGACACCTACATAGTTTTTGTGCAGATCGAGAAAGGATACGGTTTCCTTGAGAAAGTCCGGTTCCCATGTGTCGTCGTCGTCGTGGATAACGATGTACTCGGATTTGCTGCTTTTGATGCCGGAATTGGATGCCGCCTCCATTCCAACATTCGTTTCTTGGTGAATGGCAATGACACTGAGCCCGGCTGCCTTGGCTCGATCAATGACCTGATCCACAGGATCAGGCTTACCCCCGTCATTGACCACGACCCAGACGAAATCCTTCATGGATTGTCCGCTCACGCTCTTCAATGCGCGCTCGATCATGCGGGGCCGCGAACGGGTTCGGGTGATGACGGCCACCTTAGGCATCGCTTCCCGCTCCCGTGCTATCCGGTCCTGACTGCTCAGCAAAAAGCTTTTGCTTGGGGCGGGCATGGCGCTTTGTTGCTGCGGGGCTCCCGAGAGGCCGCCGTGGTGATGCTTCAAGTGTTGTTATGCGCTGCTCGACAAAGTCCGCATTGGTAAAGAGCGAAGCAGGGTTCGCGAGGCGCTTGAGCTGTGCCTGCGCCGGTGCGAGATTCTTTTTCAACTTTTCTCCGTTTGCCGCGGTGATCTCAGAGTTGATACCCTGCAGGAGGTTAAATAGTGCCGGGAGCCAGTCCGGCTTGTTCAGGTCAATCACCGCCATGAATGCTGAGGCGCTTTCGGCAGCGGCAGATAATGTATCCTGATAGCGTGCGTAGGCTCCGTACGAATTTTTTAGTTCGCGTGGATCGATCCAGCGCGGCGGCGCTGACTGCACTTCCGAAGACCCTGTTCCGGTATCAGCCAAAGCGCGAATTGTGTTTCCTTTCACGACGAGAATGCGGGCGTTGGGATCATGAACAAGCAGATCGAAGATACGTGGGTACTTCATTCCAGCAACAATAAAGCCCGGAACGGATTTCTCTGAACCTCCCAGCACAGTTGCCAGGAAAGCAATCGGATCAGCGTCGCGCCTTGCGGTATCGGACTGCGCGAAGCCGCGCAGCGATGTGGTTTCGTCACGGAACTCGATGCGATGGCCCGAGAACAACGCGCCGTGGATCTCGAAATTGCCAGATGTATTCAACGCCTTTGCGATGATCGACAGTTCCTGCCTCGATGCGCCGGCCAATACGAGATAAGGACGACCGATCCTCTGCAACATTTGTGCGGCCTGGCGATCCTGGCCAACACTGGCGGGACCGAGTTGGCTGAGCTCGAAGGCATTCGGTGTCTTGCCATAGAGATCAGAGAGAGCGGGCGGCGATGTCTGGACGGAAAACTCCTTCAGTGCCTCTTTGTTCTCATTGCTCCGGCTGGCCGGTATGTCTGCCATGAAGTCGGCGAGGTTCCGCCGCCATGCTGGATCATAGAGGTCGATTTCCAGGTAGCGGGTGCGCGCTGTCTCGAGCCTGTCGATCTGCTTGTCGTAATAGTCCTGGTGCTTCCACGCAAAGGACTGAAACGCCTGCCGTTGCTCGTCGAGGCGCTGCATCGAATCGTCCTTGCCGGACGATTTCTCGGGCTGGCGGGAGAGTGCCTCGCTCTCGAGAAAGGCGCGAAGCGGACTTCCCCTTACGAGAACCACGTGTGACCGGCCGTCAAAACGGATGACATCGGTAAACTTGATCGCCTCGGTCCAGCTCAGCGCGAAGATGCAAAGCTCGGCTGGAAGGGCATGCATGATATCGGAAAGGAAGTTGGATGGTTTATGGTCGCGCAGTTCGTTGTCGTACTTGCCGTAGCCGGCCAGGCGCTTGCGTGACTTCGCGAAGTAAATCTGGTTCTTCGCAAACAAGCGGCCATGGCCGGCAATGCCCGGCAACTGGTCAAGCTCGCGGGCAAGGCTGTCAAGCTCCTCATCGGAAGCGCCGATGAACGCGACGTAGGGCCTGCGATTCCATTCGAGATCGCCGTACCAAGGATCCTTGGCGTAGCCCGGAATACGCTTGCCCTCAGTGCCCAGCTTGTTTTTCAGTCTGAAGTTATCATAATCATCGGTGGGTCTGCCGATTTCCTCATCGCTGAAGCGAGGCAGCGGAACCTCGGTGCGAACAAATCTGTCAATTTCGTCCCTTAACTTTGAAGCATATGGCGAAATCTTGCGGGCAAAAAAGAACGGTTGCCTGGCCAGATGATCGGCGTGGCCATTGCAGAAAACAACCGGGACGCCATAGTCGGTGAACTGATAAAGCGTCAAATGACGATTGCTGTTGGGAACCGGAGTGCTTGCGAGCACAGTTTGTATGAACATCTCGTCGGGAATCCAGCTTTGCCGGAATGCCCTGATATTCTCGGGACGTTTCGCTGCTTCGACAACGGCTTTCCAGCTTGCTGCCGTCAATGTGCACCACTGCGATCCAAAGTGCGGCGTAAGCCCGGCAGGAAGATTTCTGCGCATGCCCAACGCGCGCTGCAGCTTCCAGTTCAGCCCGAACAAAACAGGGTGACGACGGTAGTTGAAGTAGTGACGATAGATGTAGCGTTCGGCAGTCAAGCCATCTCTAATCCAGCTCTTGTCGTGGGCGCCGTAACTTTCGGTGAAATCAGTGCCTTTATGGCGTTCGAGGAAGGCCTCGAAGTCGGCAACCGGCCGGATGGGATAGTCGGCACCGCTCATCAGATGAATGTAGTCGAACTCCTGGCCGGTCTCGAAAAGTGCCGTAATAGCGTTCACTGTCGCCTCGATCATCGACCACTCGCCCCAGCCAACACTTACACGCCTGGCCCAGGCGATCTGGCCGGCGCGATCACCCAGCGCGCGATTGAATTCATCAATTGGGCCTGGTCCGCGCTTCGAGTCGAAATGGATCGATACGGCGCCTTTTGCATCCAGCAGATGCGCAGCCAGACGCGCGACGTTCAGCGGATGGTCGTGTGCAAGGATTGCGTAGCCGATTTTCATTGCGAGGGCGGGCTCAGAACCATTGGCCAACGTTCATCAGCCCAAGCCTTACGAGATCGCGGCTCCCGGCGTAAGGCACGGAAATCTCGCAATAAAAACTGTCCTTCCCTTCGGAAAATGTAGTGTTGTAGCTGCGGTACTCGATTGAGTTGTCGTAATGCTGCTTGCGCTGCATTTCCTCAGAAGCCTTTTCAATGATGGCCGAGAGGAACTTGAAATGGAGGATGCAGCCGGTTGGACTCATGTGAGTGATCTTGTGCGGCCGGTTGAGGCGTTTCAGATTGGCAACATGCATGGACGAGACATATGCATAGTGACGTTTCCAGAAAATCAGCGGGGTCTTGTTGAGGGCCGGAGCGCGCGATGGTGCATTGCGGAAAAAGACCCTGCGGCGTACTCCTCCTTGCACAAACACATCGCCATGGAAGGTCAGCGAGTTCTGCACATAGCCGGTTGAATCAAAGTAGGGGGCTACTTCCACGGGGTTCTGGCCCGGCTGGCAATGGGCATCGCGCACGGCACCCATGCCATACATATCGAGCATCAGGCAAAACAGGTGATCGCGGTTTTCGTTGCCGAGGAATTCCACGAGTTCATGCAAATTGCGTTCTTCGCAATAGGGAAAGACGAGAAATTCGTCAGGATCACAGGTCAGGCACCAGTGGCCGGTGCCATAGCGGCGAAGCAGCGCATTGAGCCAATGCATTCCGAAGTTGGCGGCCTTGTAGCTGGCCTGCGTATACCAGGACGAGCAATCGGGTTGGGCACTCAACAGTTCCTGCAGGCCGTCAGTCGACCCGTTGTCGACGATGAGGAAGTGATTGACCCCTAATTTCCGGTAATATTCAAGAAAGTACGGCATCCGCCAGGCCTCGTTGCGAATGGTGGCAAAGAGGAGAATGTTGCCGGGCCTGATTTCGACGGTACGGTCAAGGAGCAGTTTCAGCTCACGTTGCTTGCGCCAGGCGAGAAAGAGCGGTTTGAGGATACGCTTTCCTGCCAGAAGCCGGCCGCCAAACCGCTTTTTTGCAACAGTCGCCAAATCGAGGATTCCAATAAGGGATTGATTCTAAAGACTGGCTGCGTATAGCGCCTTTGCCAAGGCAATCTCAAGGCTATCGCTGGAAGATCGGATGGTTTTGCCGACGTTGGCCGCTACTGAAGCAATTTCGCGCCATGACCGGAAAATGGTCCGATTCGCGTGATTTACGGCCCGCACAATGCCTCGGGCGCGTGGCTGGGCGAAGCAGCCAGTGGATCGCTCTTCTCCTCGGTGATCCTGTCATAGACCTGCTTTGACCCGCGCTTTGTGCTTGAAACGGTCGAGGAGACCGCCTGCTCTGGGGATTGGCTGGCTTTTGACGTTGCAGCAGGCAGAATCGGCAAGACCGATTTCTGCTCCTTTGCCACATTCCGGGGTTCGCCAAAGATTACTTCGAAATCCACGTTGCCTGGTTCTTTTGCGCTCAGCCACTTCATGCCTTTCGGACCAGCCGATGTGGCAAAGGCGACTGCGGATTCGGAAAATCCAAGACGCGTGAGATAGGCGCCAATAATGGCGTTGGCCTGCCCGCTTTCCGATAATTTGCCTTTCTTCTCAATGTATGCGGTGTGAAATCCCACCCTCGCATTTTGTTCGATGAAGCGCTTGCTGCCGCCGATCCACGCCAGCGCACATGATGAGGCACACTCCTTCCTGGGACGTACCGTCGTCCAGAAACCGTAGGCATGTATGAGCTTGCCGATAAACAAGCCATCGGCCGTCGCTCCGCCTGGTCCCTCGAATTCCACGATTGCGCGCTTGAGGGGCAAGATGGCCGCAGCAAATTTAGGCCCGTCTCCAGCCTTGATTGTGCCTTTGACGCGGACGACCGGGCAGTGCAGTCCGTTGTCGGAGATAACCTTGATCTGTGCTGCGTCACACATCGTGCTCGCGGCCAAAATAAATGTCAGTGAACCGGCAAGGCCAAGGCGGATAATGGTCAACTCCTGCGTTTTGATGCAGGTATCCTAACACGTTCTTGACCAAAGGTCATGGTCAAGTGACGCCATGGTTATTGGCCCGGGGCAACGCGACTTTATTGAAACATGTATTTGAGCGCGAGCTTGCCGGCGATGGTTTCGGCATCCTCGGCAAATGTTGCCGAAATCTCGGCATTTAACTCGATCGAACTGGATACCAGGGCGTTGAGACCGCCGCTCACGGTCAATTGCGTGTCGTCATCGGCATCGAAACTCAGGCCTGAGTCGGTCGCGTCATTTTTTTCGATGAACTTCTGGCTTATAGTCCCGCGCGCATAAGGCTTCAGGCGCATTTCGCCCACTTCGACCTTGGCAATGAGCCCAAGGCTGGCATTTCCCGTGAGGCCCGAAACCCGGGTGCGTGGAAAGTCCCGGCCGTTCGACGAGGTAAACGAGTCGCCTTCAAAATCGAAGTAGGTCAACCCTGTTCGCAGATCGAGCGTCAGGTTCTCGTCCAGCGTGAACTGGTGACCGGCGGTGCCATTGAGAACCACTCCGATGGTTGAGTAGGAACCTGAAAACCGCCCGAAGAAAACGTCGAAATCCCGGATATCCGTCTCACCCAAAAATCCGGTCGCGGACAGCAAGCCATATGAGCCACTTTGCGCGGCAAGTATGAAGAGGCCAGCCACGCCTGAGTCGTTGTCAGCCGAAGTGGAGGGAATTGGCCCGATGTCGAGCACCTGGCTCTCGATATCAACGCGATTGCCAGCATAGCCACCAAAGGCACCGGCAAAAAGCCTGGTCTTCTCAAGATCGAGTCGCCGGGTCAGGTCGAACTGCAGAGACGCCAGGACAGACAGTTGATCCGAGTCAAAGTTGGGCGTGTGACCGGAGATCTCCAGACCTTCTGTGTTGCGGCCAGAAATATCGTAACCAGCGTGATCGGTATGGGAAAAACGGGCATCGGCAAAAACACCGAAATCGGCAGCACCAACTGGTGATTTTGAAGCCCCCGAAAGGACTGCCTCGATGAGTGACGCCGACTGTGCTTCCACAAGACTGTTCATCTGGGCGGCGCCGCTGCTGGCTGAAAGGGCAGGCGAGCAACTGGAATAAAGCACGGGCTGGCTGAACTCGCCGCCTAGCGTATCCAGAAGGCAACCGCCATCCGCCAAGGCCGGGCCCGCCATCAACGCAATCGAACTCACAATCCCCCCGAAGAGAGACAAGTACCTCATGGAAGCTTTTCCGCCTTTAACCCCACATGCAGACACTACCTTACATCACTGGACGGATTTTGGAAAATCACTTAACTTTGGGGTGGTTGGCGGGCCAGTTATACGGGAAGTTGCCGATGTATCGAAGCGCCCTGAAATTCCTGATCATTTCGCTCCTGGCCATGCTGGGCTGTGCCGGTCAATGGACGATTGTGCAGGCCGCAGCAGATCAATCGCGGCTGGCGCTGGTGATCGGCAACGAGAGCTATTCACGCTACACACTCAAGAACCCAGTCAACGATGCTGACGACATGTCGGCCAAACTCCGGCTTCTTGGTTTCGATGTATTCGATGGATATAATCTCAACAATTCACAGATGAACGAGCTGATTTCCCGCTTCAACAACAGGGCCAAAAAAGGCGCCGACGTTGTGTTGTTCTACTTCGCCGGGCACGGCTTCCAGATGAACGGGACAAACTACATTGTTCCGACCGACGCAATGTTCGACAATGCCGAGCGCTTTCGGTCGCAGGTCTTTGAAATCCAGAAGGTCATCTCCGGACTGGAATCACCGAACCGCACGACGCTGGTGTTCCTCGATGCGTGCCGGGACAATCCCTTTGAAGCCGTGAAGCCCGCATCAGGAACGCAAGCATCGCGCTCGACTTCGCTTTCATCCAGCGATAGCGGAAATCTCGGACTGGCGAAGATGGCGACTGCGCAAGGCACATTCATCGCCTTCTCCACACAGCCGGGGAACGTGGCGCTCGATGGTGCGGGCCGCAATAGTCCGTTCACGGGCGCGCTGCTGAAGCACATCGGGCAATCGGGACGCAGCATTTCCGATCTGATGATCGACGTGCGTAACGACGTGCAATCGCTTACCAGCGGGAAGCAGACGCCGTGGGATCAATCCTCATTGACCAGCCAGTTCTATTTCAAGATGGCGGCGCTTGATCCGGCTGAAGCAGGGCAAACGGCTGTCCAGCAGCCGATGAGCCTTGAAGACATCCTTGCCAACAAGAAACTTCTAGACGAGTTGCGCGAGAGATTTGCCAATACACCGGGATCTGCTTCGCCGCAGGACAGCAGAAATACCGGGAGCGCTGTCCCGGAGGAGAGCGAAAAGGCCAAGCCAGACAAGAACAACAAGATTCAGGCGACGAAGCCCGGGACAAGTGAAGGCGGTAAGAAACCGGCAAAGGTCAAGGTTGCCAACAAGAAAAAGCGGCCGGCGCAGAGTGATTTGCCCCCGGATGTTTCAGCCGGCGTGGGTGTTGGCGGGCTTTGAGGCGGCGGGCTTTCTGCAGAACCTATCGAATTGCATCAAGCTGCTTCGCGGCCGCAGCCCGTTTGCGATAGGCGGTGAATTGCGTATCGGCCAGCACGCCGATCAAGATGACCGAGCCCGTTACCGCGAAATTCAATGAACTGGGAATTCCCAGCAGGTTCACCAGGTTTTGCAGCACCTGCAAGAGGACGGCGCCGAGCACGACGCCGATGACCGAGCCTTCGCCGCCGCGCAGCGAGAAGCCGCCGAGCACGGCTGCGGCAATGGCATAGAGCTCGTAAAAATTGCCGTGGGATGACGGCGAAATCGAGCGAGTGTACATGGCAAAGAATATTGCCGAGATGGCGGTGAGGACACCGCAGATCACATAGGCTGCAATGATGACATGGCTTGTCTTGATGCCGGAGTATCGGGCCGCCTCTTCATTCTTGCCCACGGCATAGAGATGTCGCCCGAACACCTAGCGGTGCAGGACAACCCACATCAGCATGGCTATGCCGATCAGCGCAATAAATGAGTGGGGAACGCCGAAGAAACGCCCGGTAGTCAGCCATTCAAGCGTTGGAAAGCTGACGCCGAAGCCGAAGCCTGCTGTTGCATCAGCCGTATAGAATCGCGCCGCGCCGCGATAGATCAACAATCCACACAGGGTGACGATGAATGGCTGAAGCTGGAGCCTGGTGATCAGGAGCCCATGGGCAAGGCCGAAGATCACGCCGAGGATGAGCATCAGCAGGAGCGCCAGCGGCCAGGCCACTTCGAAGTTGACCATCAAATCGACGAACAGCACGCCAATCAGCGCGATGATGGAACCCACCGACAATTCGATGCCGCCGGTGATAATCACGAAGGCCTGACCTATGGCGAATATGCCGAACAGCCCGACCAGATTGGCAGTGTTGGCGAGATTGATCGGGGACAGGAACAGCGGATTGATGACGGCCACCAGGGTGCCAACAACCAGAATGAGGATGAGAAGTCCCAGATCTTTCTTTGTCATTCAGATGCGCCTCAATGCACGGTGTTACCCACGGCGAGCAGCAGGATGCTGTGTTCGCTGAGCTCAGATCTCTCAAGTATTCCGCTGATTCTTCCTTCATGCATGACAGCGACGCGGTCGCTCACGCCGATGACTTCCTCCATGTCGCTGGAAATCATGATGATGGCCACCCCGGCGTCGGCCAGGCCGCGCAGCATGCGATAGATATCCTGCTTGGCGCCGACATCGATGCCGCGCGTCGGCTCATCGCAGATCAGAACTTTTGGATTGAGCGAAAGCCACTTAGCGAGCACCACCTTTTGCTGGTTGCCGCCCGAAAGTGTTCCGGCATGTTCGGCGACGCTGACCGCCTTGATCCCAAGCCTGTCCTTCTGCCGATTGGCATTGGCTGCGATGGCCGAGGCCTGCACCAGGCCGCCTGATGCATACGTCCACAGATCGGGGAGGGCGATATTCTCGGCAATCGAAATATCGAGCAGCAATCCGCTGCGCTTGCGGTCCTCCGGCACAAGCAGGATTCCCTCGGTGATCGCCTGGCGGGGCAGGCTGATGGTCTTGTGCTGACCATCGATCCTGATCGCACCGCCTATAAGCCGATCAATGCCAAATATAGCCCTGGCAAGTTCGGTGCGGCCTGAGCCGATCAAGCCTGCGAGGCCGAGAATCTCGCCCCGCCTGACTGACATCGATACCGGCTGATTGGGATAAGCCGAGGTTCGCACGTCTGAAATCTCCAGGACCGGCTCTGCCGGTTCCTGCGCTGGCGGGACATAGAGTGACTTGAGATCGCGGCCGATCATCAGCCTGATCATTGCGGCGTGGCTGATCTCGTTCTTGCCAAGCTCGCCGACGAGGTGGCCATCACGAAGAACCACAACGCGGTCGGCACATTCGGAGAGTTCATTGAGCCGATGCGAAATGAAAATGACGCTGACACCATCGGCCTTCAACCCGCCGATCACCTGCATCAGCCGGGCTGTCTCGGTAAGGGTCAGGCTTGACGTGGGCTCATCCATGATGACGAGGCGGGATTTCTGGGAGAGGGCCTTGGCTATCTCGAGCAACTGGCGCTGGGCAATCGACAATTCCGAAACCAGGGTTCCCGGTTTGAAATCAACGCCAAGCGTATCGAGAAGCGGCTGGACCATGGCGTTGAGCTTGCGCCGGTCGATGAGCCGCAAGGGGCCGGCGCGCAGCGGCTCACGCCCGATATAGACATTGGCCGCGGCATCTAGATTGTCGAAGAGATTGAGTTCCTGATGGACGAAGGCGATGCCGGCCGCAATGGCTTCCGCGACACTCAGGGACGACCGTGCCGTGCCATCAAGATGAATTGTACCATTGCTGGGTGCAATCACCCCGCCAAGGATTTTCATGAGCGTCGATTTGCCAGCGCCGTTTTCGCCAACAAGCCCAATCACTTCGCCGCGGGAAACGGAAAGGGAAACGCCGTCCAGCGCCATGACTCCGGGATAGCCCTTCGATATGCCGTCAAGTTTCAGAAACGGATCGGCCATCGCCCGGCTCCCCAGCCCCTCGCAACGTCATACAATGGGCCAAGCTCCATGTGTTCTCAAGGAAAAGCCGGTACGGCTTACCGTACCGGCTTGCCACTCTGTGCTTATTTGCCGATGGCCGCCTTGAGATCGGCTTCAAATTGATCGACGTTGGCCTTGTCGATGATTTTTGTTGGCACGATGATGAGCTTGTTTTCGGGTACACCCGACTTGTCACCCTCGAGATATGCCGCCATGAGCTTCATGCCGCGATAACCCCATTCAAAGGGCTGCTGCACCACGGTGCCCGCGAAGCTGCCTTCACGCACGGCGCCGAGCGTAATGGGGTCCTCGTCGAAGGCAATAACGGTGATCTGGCCAATCTTGCCGGCGGCCTGCAGCGCCTCATAAATCTTTGGCGGATTGTATGAGTAGAAACCGACCATGCAGTTGATTTCCGGATTGGCTGCAAGCACGTCGTCCACGTTGCTGCGGGCGCGGGCAAAGTCCACGTCATCGCCGCGCGTATCGACCAGTTCAATGCCTTTTCCTTCCACGGACTGCTTGAATCCGGCAATGCGTTCCTTGGCATTGTCGGCATCGAGGAAGCCGACGAAGCCCATGCATTTTCCGCCATTCGGCAGGGCCTTGATGGCAACCTCGCCGGCCTGTACGCCGGCATCGGTGTTGGACGAGCCGAGATAAGCAATGCGATTGCTGGCTGGCGCGTCGCTGTCCGTGGTGAAGAGCGGCACCTGACCGGCGATGCGGTTAAAAGCGTCAATCGAGGTCTTGGGATCGACAGACGAAATCATGATGGCGTCGGTTCCGGCTGCGACCAGATCGTCCATGAGGGCATTCTGCAGAGCCGCCGTGCCCTGGGCCGGATACTTGAACTGCAGTTCATAATTGGGCAATTCGCCCTGGGCTTTTTTCACTCCGGCTTCAGCCAGCTTCCAGAAGTCCGATGCGGCGTTGACAATAAAGGCGAGCTGTTTCTTCTCCTGCGCTACGGCTTGCGTGGCGCTCAGTGCAAGTAGAGCGGCAAAAGTGACACCAGTCAGTTTATTCATTGCAATCCTCCCATTCGATTTCGAGTGCCTGCTTCCTGATTGGGAGCGGCCGCGGCTATTGCCGCTAGGCAAAATGTTCCATCGTTGCTAATATTAGTCAACAAGCAAAGTAAAATGATAATTATCATAATAATATCAACGTTATAATATGATAATATGCGAACTGGAAGAAAGTGCCGTGTTGCCGTTTCTGAATCCTGAATCAACGAGAGCGAAGGCAATTTGCCATCGAGGCCGGCATGAGCGCTGACCGGCGAGGGCGAAGGACGCTTGCCGCGGGCAACATCCAGCAGGGGCAGCGCCGTCCAACCATGGTGGAGGTCGCGGCTCGCGCGGGCGTTTCCCAGACGACGGTCTCTCTGGTGCTCAATGGGGCACCGGGCGCCCGCCTTTCACAGCAAACCCGCAAACGGGTACTCGATGCGGCGAAATTGGTCGGATACCGGCTGGTCAAACAGGCGCAACCCAGCCCCAGTACCATCGACAAGACCATTATCGGATTCATTGCCGATGAAATCTCCACCGATCCCTGGGTGGCAATGGCGCTCGATGGTGTCAGGGAAAAGGCAGCGGAATTCGGACTGACGCTGAGCGTTGCATTCAACCGCGGGGATGCGGAGATGGAACACGCGGTACAAACGCAATTGTCGAGACTGCCGCTGCTTGGCCTTATCTACGGCACCATCCAGACGCGCCAGATCGCGGCGTTTCCATTTCTCTACGAATGCCCCACAGTCTTGCTGAACTGCTACGTGGAAGACCGGTCGCTGCCTTCGATCATTCCCGGCGAAGTGCTTGGCGGATTTACGGCAACGGAACGGCTGATCAGATCCGGACACAGGCGCATCGGGCTCATTCAAGGCGAAGTGGGAATGGACGCTTCCCGCGATAGGCTCAAGGGCTATCGCCAGGCCCTTGCCAATCACGACATTCCGTTTGACGCGGCGCTGGTGCGCCCCGGAAACTGGGAGCCGTCGGCGGGATTTGAACAGACGACGGCGCTAATGGCCTTGTCCGATCCGCCGACCGGAATTTTCTGCAGCAATGACCTCATGGCGTTGGGGTGTTACGAAGCGCTCAAGGAAATGGGACTGCGCATACCGCATGATGTCGCGGTGGTCGGCTATGACGATCGCGAAATTGCCCAGTTCGCCCGGCCGCCATTGACCACGGTTCTGCTGCCGCATTTCGAGATGGGCACACTCGCTGCCGAGTATCTCATCGATACGGCCGGCGGGCTGAAGCGGCGTCCGTTGCAAATCAAGGTGGAATGCCCCTTGGTGGAGAGAAGCTCGGTGGATCTGCCACAGGCTGGCGTTTGATGGGGAGACTGCGATGCGGGTGCTGATAACGGGTGCTACCGGAAAAGTCGGCACAAGCCTGATTGAGAAAATGCTCGCCGCTCCGGCCTGGAAGCATGCACGTATCCGGGCGCTTTGCCACAACAGGGTGCCCGCCGATCGTGATCGCGTAGAGATCGTCAAAGGCACGATCGCCGATCGCGCCGCGGTCGAACGGGCCATGGATGGCGTCAGCCATGTCATTCATCTCGCAACCTGCAAGGAAACGCCGGAAGATGTGATGGATGTGACGGTGAAGGGCCTGTTCTGGCTGCTTGAAGCATTCAGAACGAGCACCAGCGCCCAACAGTTCATCCTCCTTGGTGGCGATGCAGGTGTTGGGCACTTCTTCTACGAGCATGTGGAACCCGTTACCGAACGGACACCGCATATGGCCTATCCCGGATGCTATGCGCTTTCCAAGGTGCTCGAGGAAGTCATGCTGAAGCAGTTCTGCATTCAGTATGGCGTGAACGGCTGCTGCCTCAGGGCACCGTGGATCATGGAGAAAGACGATTTTCGCTATACGCTGTCGTTCGGAGATGACCTCTTTGGCGGTCCCGACTGGAAAACGATGGTGGCGCCAGACATCGCCGCGCGCTGCCGCGAACTTGGCACCATTCCGCTCCTGAGGGATGCCCATGGCCGTCCACTCAAGCGCAATTTTGTACACCTGGACGATTTCGCCGAGGCCATCCTGCTGGCGCTTGACAACCCGATCACCAAGGCAAAGCTCTACAACATCTGCATGGACGAACCGGTGGACTACGGAACGGTCGCCGCGCATCTCAAGCGTACGCAAGGGCTCGATTCCATCGATGTGCCGAGCCAGTTCCATTCTAACTGGATGGACAACAGCAAGGCCCGTTTCGAGCTGGGCTGGCGGCCAGCCTATGATACGCTGCAACTCATTAATGCGGCCTGGGCTTATCAACGTCCTCCCGGCGAACTGCGCAAGATCTGGTATCCGGGTTGACGTTTCCCAATACAAAACAGCTTTCAGGGTGCTTGCATTGGCTGGGCTATGCCGATGTAGGGACGCCGGACCAAATGGCAGTGGGCGGTTAGAGCGTCAGTTGGTGCGGGCGGCGGCTTTGCGCAGATGCGCCTTGAGTTTGGAGAAGGCCATTTCTATCGGATTGAGATCGGGCGAATAAGGTGGAAGGAACAGGAGCCCTGCGCCTTTGGCCCGGACGGCCTGTTCGGCTCTCTGGCTTTTGTGTGCCGGAAGATTGTCGAGGATGACGACATCGCCCGCCGACAGGGCTGGGACCAACTGCGTCTCGACCCATGTTTCGAAGATGAGGCGGTTGACCGGTCCGTCGATCACCCAGGGCGCGGTGAGGCCGTCGCATCGCAGGCCGGCAATGAAGGTCTGGGTGTTCCAGTGCCCGAACGGGACCAGCGCTTTCAACCGCGCGCCGCGCCTTGAACGTCCGCGCTGCCGGGCCATATTGGTCTTGGTCCATGTCTCATCCACGAACACAAGCCTGCCCGGCTCTTCAGCCATGCGCGGCTGCCGCCCGCCGATCCAGCTGTCGCGCGCCGCGCGCACGCCTGGACGCAAGGTTTCGCTGGCTAGAACGGTTTTTTTATAGCTGAGACCGTTGCGCAGCAGAAAGTGCGAGAGCGAAGACGGATCAGCCGTCACACCCCGCTCCTTCAGCGCGGCGGCAAGCTCGGGCATCGTCACATCCGGCGTTTCGGCAACCCGGCCCAAGAGGAACTCCCGGTGCAGCGCGAGCTTGCTGTGGCGCAGCCCGCCTCGCGCCCGCGGCGCGAGCGAGCCGGTCTCGCGCAAAAGCTTCATCAGATTGACAACGAAACTCACCGAAGTCGAAAAATGCGCCGCCGCCTCATGACAGGAATGTCCGGCCAGTACATACCGCGACACCCGCTCACGCAAATCCATTGAATAGGTCTTGGCCATGGCAAATCACCTCCATGGCAAAGTGAATCAACATTCGAGGCAATTGGGAAGCCCTATCGATTCCTTTTGAGCAACCTATGCCCTAGCTGGAGGAAATCCTTAGTGGCAGGTCACGCCGTATTCGACTTGAAAAAAGAAAACAATCGTAATCTGCAAGGACTGGTAGGTATGAGTGGTGTTCTGTTTGGCGCTAGATTGATTCAGTAAGTACCAGGTAGGCTTTCGGCGAGCACCTTTTCAATACTGATACCCAAATCGCAATCTGAGAACAGTCAGGCATTCCCAAAATGCCGGACGGAGATCGTCGAGAACGAACGAGTCAGACCGTTCTTTACCGCTCGTCCAGCGTAGCGGCTGCAAGGCGAAGTCGGCAACATCGATCAGCCACTGAAGCAGATTTACCGATCGCACCTCACGTAATTCCTTCAACAGATTGTAACCGTCCAAGAAAAAGTTGCGGCTCCGGACACCCACATCATAAGGCACGGCAGGCGCCCTGATACCGTGGACCATGAGATCATAAAGCAGGTTCGGGAAGTCCAGACCTAGCGACACCGGGAGCGGCAGGGAACCCCAAAAGCGTGCGTTGGTCTCGAGAAGGACCCACTTGTCGCTATCGGACTGGAGGCGGAACTCGAACATGCAAACGCCGGTATGTTTGAGATGGGCGCAGATTTTCCCGCAAGCCTGGCGCAATGCGGGGTTCACCGTCTCGCTGATCCTGTAGGAACTGTTGCCGCCTTTACCCTCCCTCAGGCGGCGGTGCTGGAAGATCTGAAGTATCTCGCCCTCATGGGCCAGCACCGAAACGCCAACGCCAGCGCCTTCGAAATAGGTCTCCACCAAATAGCGAGAGCGGTCAGTGAGTGACACCAGAACGCTGCTCAGCTGCGCCGCGCTCTCCACGATTTCAACCTTGCCCCATCTGTCAAGCTGATCGAGCCAGTAGGAACGGCGCGGTTTGATTACCAAAGGCAAGCTGTAGTCCGCCAGCAGTTTTGAGGCGGTATCGGTTGCGCCAAGCCGCGCCGCGCGGGATACACTGACTCCCAACTTATCGCACATGTCATGGGTCTGCTCTTTGTCAAACAGCACTTCCATGGACTCTGAACTTGGCATTGCGATATTGTAGCCGGAGAACGCAGTGCGATGCCTGTCCAATGCAATTATCGAGGGGTCCGAACAAGGTACGACCAGGTCTACGGAGTATTTCCGCAAGACTTCTAACACCGCTCTTTCCCAAGCAACCTCATCATCGGCATAATTGGGGAAGTCATGAATCGCTGCGATGTACCGGGATTTCAAGGACGGGGAGCGCATGTCGAAGGGCGCGGCATGCACAACCTTGCCAGCCCGGCCAAAGGCCCTTACGACAGACAGGAAAATGCGCATGTCGTCGCCAAACACCAATACATTCCCGCTAGGATTGGATTTCATTGTCCTGACTGCCACCCACGGCGACTGCAACAATTTTGTTCATTCTCTGCCTCGCCAAAATAACCGGAAAACCGGTTTCCGTTGAGCAGAAGAAAAATGCGTAGTTAAGGACTTATTGGGATAGAGGTTATTGATGAATTCTACGTTAGCCCTGTGCTGGCCATAACCACTCCCGTAAGGACGAACGCCCGGTGGACCTTCCGAACATGACCGACCAACCGGCGAGTTTGCTGGGGCGAGTGATCAGGGTATTCAATTGGCTGAAGTCAAAAAACCAGATCTGGGGCTTAGGCGATCAAGCGGTCGTCAGCGTGACCAGTTTTGCGACAATGATCATCATCGCGCGGTCTGCCGATGCAAGCCAGCTTGGCATCTATGCGATCGGCAATTCCATTCTCGTCATGCTGCTGACTGTGCAGGATTCCCTCATCACGAGGCCATACTCCGTTCAGCTTTTCAAGCCCCCGGGCACACCGGAAGAACATGGCTTTAGCGCTCTGCTGCTTAGCGCTGTGCTGGCGCTGTTCGCGGCAATTGGCGCTGTCTGTGTCTCGATCGTTTTCGGATTTTGGGAAGTTGACCCAGCAAGCCAGTCATTGGCACTGATTATCGCGTTCGTCGCTCCGTTTGCCCTGTTTCGCGAGTTTGGCCGGCGGTATTCATTTGCGAACATGAAAATGTATCGGGCCTTTGCGGTTGACCTGGCAGCTGCGATCGCGACTCTTATTCCCATGTTCTATCTGGGATGGTCGGGCAAGCTCACGGCTCAAACGGCAATGATAACAATAGGATGTGGAGCGGGGCTAAGCGGAACATTGTGGTTCATACGGCGGCGGCGGGCCTTCAAGTACAGTTTTGATGCATTGAAAAAGACCTTCTGGCAGAGTTTGGGTTTGGGAAAATGGCTTTTATCCAGTCAACTTGCCATGCAGTCGCAGGGCTACGCGGCTCACTGGCTTTGCCTCTTCGTGCTTGGCGCGTCAGCTACCGGCACATATGCTGCATGCCTGAGCATCGTGGCTCTCGCCAATCCATTTCTCTTCGGTTTTTTCAACTTGCTGACACCGAAGTCCGTGCGGACTTTGAGAGACCAAGGTTCGCAAGGACTCAGGCGTCAGGTGATGCGTGATTCGATGCTTCTTGGTGGCATGATGATGGTCTTTGCCGTATTCATTTTCTTTGCCGGCGAAACTATCATGTCTCTGCTGTATTCGGGCGAGGCCTATGCCAACCAAGGCAACGTGCTGACCATACTCGCCGTTGCTTCAGTCGCCGGAGCGATAGGTGCCTTTGGGGGACCCGCAGCCATTGCTCTGCAGAGTACCGAACGTGGCCCTGCCATCGCGGGCATCGCAGTTGCAACGTGCTTGTTAGGCTCATTGGTCACCTGGTTATTCATCAGCCTTTGGGGGCTGACCGGTGCTGCGTGGGGCATCTTGATAACCGAATCCCTTGGGGCTGCCGGCCGCTGGTTTTACTTTTTACGTTCAGGAGACGGAATTGACAAACAGGCCAAAAGTACAAAAAAGTGAAGACAGCCTGCTTATCGAACCAAAATCGCGGCCGCGCGGACTTACACTCGCGGCCATCTTCAATTTACTCGAGCAGGAAGGCATACCGTTTTGCGTCTTGCGCGGCTATCAAGGATTCCCGGATGAAATCGGGTCAGACGTTGACATTCTCGTTCCTGAAGAGGTGTCTGCCGGGCGGCTTTCGACGCTATTCGATAACAACCGGAGCGGAGTGGGGGCCCGTGTTGTGCGCCGGAGCGGCAAATACTTCACTTTGCTGTGCGGACAGGACACGGACCCTCTCGAGCTCCTAACATTTGACTTTGTGTGGCACTGCGAAATCGAGAGCGTGGTATATCTGGAAGGCAAGCCGGTCTTGCGCAACCGAAAGAAGTTCAAGAATTTCTGGATACCTTCCACCGCTCATGAGTTTGATTTCTATCTCGCAAGCTCCATTTCCAAGAATCTCCTCGATGAGAAACGCGCCACCCGCCTGACCGAACTCTACAGGCATTCTCCGGAAGAATGCCGCGCGCAACTTCTCATTTTTTGGCCCGCGAAAGTCACCGATCAGTTCTGCCGTGCGGCGGAGTCAGGGAACTGGAGCCCAGTGCAACAGAATCTGCAAGTGCTACACCGTGCACTCGCATGGCAGTTCATCACCAAAAAACCGTTGGGGGCAATTCAAGGCGGACTCGCCAGGCTGGCGGGGCGGGTCAAACGCTTCGTCAGTCCCCGGGGATTCCATCTGGTGCTGCTGGGGCCGGACGGTGCAGGCAAATCTTCGGTTATTGACAAGCTTGAAAACACCATGGTCGGTCCATTTGCACATGTGCATACGCTTGGATTTGCACCGCCAATTTACAAACTCTGGCGGAAGGGACCCGTAAATACCGACACGCCGCACGCTTTGGCGCCACGCTCATATGGCGTATCCGTTTTGCGCGCCTTCTTCTGGATGGCTTACAATCTCTCGGGATACGTCAGCCTGCGTTGGGCAAAAGCACGCTCGACGCTTGTGCTCAATGACCGGCATTTCGTCGACATTCTGGTCGATCCCGTTCGTTATCGCTACGGCGGACCGAGATGGCTCCTAAAGTTCATCTGGCGGCTGATGCCGAAGCCGGATGCGATCATTCTTCTGAATGCGCCGCCAGAGGTTTTGCAGGCCCGCAAGCAGGAACTCACGCTGGACGAAACCAGGCGACAATGCCGGGAATATCTTGCGCTCGTTCGTCAGCAAAAGAACGGACACGTGATCGATGCGGCGCAATCGCGCGAACGCGTGATGCACCACGTCATGGAGATAATCTTCGCCAGACAATAGCTCATGACCACCTGATTGGGCCTGGTGCACGTCCCCGAGATGCCGGTTCGGAAGCCGGCGGGCGCCCAGGGTCCTCATGCTTTTTCCTTCAACCGGCCGGAAAAACACGCCCCTCGGCCACTGCGCGTGCGGCTGAACGGAGTTCAGCCGCAATAGAAGGCCGATTAAAGCTGCCACAGGTTAACCTTGACTGGATTCAATGAACTCTCTTAAGTCGAACTGGACTGGAAGTTGCATTTGTTAGTGAGCGTTGAGGAGAAGCAATGGCCTATACGATTACGCCGGGTTCCATTTCTACCGGCGAGGGGGCGGGAACTCTCACGTTCACGATTACACGCTCGGTTTCCACTGCCGCCGAGACGCTTTATGTCAGCACGACACCGGATCAGGGCTTCACGAACAATGGCGATTACTCCGGGCTTCTCAATTTGCCCCTGGTCTTCGCGATCGGACAGTCCAGCCAAACGGTAACGCTCTCGATCAACGACGACAGCGTCATCGAAAGTAACGAAACCTTCGGCATCATATTGCAGCAGAATGCCAGTGATCCCGCCAGCGTTTTTCTCGCCAAGTCGACATTCACCATCCAGGACAACGACGCGCCGCCCATCACCTATTCGCTCACCCCAAGCGCGGCCCTGGTCAACGAAGGCGCGGGCACCGTCACTTTCACTGTCACACGGTCAAGCTCCGCGACCGCCGAAACCTTGTATGCCAGCACAACTCCGGACCAGGGATTTTCCAATAGCGGAGACTATTCCGGGCTTCTCAATCAGCAAATCAACTTTGCGTCCGGGCAAAGTACCCAAACGGTGACACTCTCGATCAACGACGACAGCGTTGTGGAAAACAACGAGTCCTTCGGCCTCGTCCTGCAAAGAAACGCCAGCGACCCCGCTGGAACCTATCTTGCCAAATCCACTTTCACTATCCAGGACAACGATACGCCATCCGCAACCGTGTATGCGGTCACGCCGGGCGCCGCCAGGGTGAATGAAGGCGCGGGCACTGTGACCTTTACGGTCACACGCTCTTCCGCGACGGTTGCCGAGACGGTCTATGTCAGCACAACGCCCGACCAGGGTTTTGCCAATAGTGGCGATTACGGCGGCCTGCTGGACAGGGCCGTTTCTTTCGCCGCGGGACAAACCTCGCAAACAGTGACACTGACCATCAACGAGGACAGCGTGGTGGAAAGCGCCGAGTCATTCGGTATCATCGTCCAGCGCAACACCGGTGATCCTGTCAGCACGTATCTTGCCAAGTCGGTCTTTACAATCGAAGACAACGATGCGCCGCCGCCGCCCGCGGCGCCGGTGGCTCTGTCAATCTATCCTGCCACGGGGATAAACAGTATCGCACAAGGCAACCGGGACAACGATGACAGCCACGTGCCCGACGGCCCGCGGCAGTGGGCCTACGATTTCCTCGCCCCATCGCTTACGGACGTTCACGCTGTCCATGGCGGCGTTGTCATGGCGGTGCGCGACAACCTCACGGGTGCATTCCGGGGATATGGGAACGTTGTGACCATACTCCATGACAATGGGGTTTACGCGACTTATGCACATCTCACCGCACTCTCCGCCACGGTCACGGTCAATACACGGGTCGAGGCCGGCCAGATCATCGCCAAGTCCGGCGACTCCGGGAGCTACGACGGCGTGTCGCTGCTTCCCCAACTGCATATCCAGTTTGGCACGAAGGCGACGCTTCTGAATGCAAATTTCAGCGATAACACCACCGCGACATTGATTGCGGATGGCAGCGGCGATGCCGTTGCACCTGCCTATTTCCCCAAACTTGTCATTCGCTTCGATGCCCGGACCGATCCGGGGCTGTCGACCGACACTGACTATTTCGGAGCGATGGGAATCGACGACTTCACCGGCAATGGTGTTGCGAACAAGGTGTTCGGCGGCGGCGGCAACGACATACTGAGAGGACTTGGTGGGGACGATGTGCTCCAGGGTGGCACAGGCGCCGACACACTCGCGGGCGGCGGCGGGAAGGACAGGTTCCAATATGAGTCTCTCGACGAACGGCGCGATTTCATCCTTGATTTTTCGGCGGCCGACGACGCGTTCCAGTTCAGAGGCTCCGCCTTCGGTTCGCTCCCGGCCGGAACTCTGATGTCCAGCCAGTTTCGGTCCCAAAGCACAAACCTGGCGCGGGATTCCAACGACTATTTCATCTTCCGCACCACGGACACGACGCTCTGGTACGATCATGACGGTTCCGGCTCCGCCGCAGCGGTAATGATCGCCGACCTTCAGCCGGGAGCTGTCATGACCTATGCCGATATACTCCTGGTCTGAAGAAACGCAGATTGCCTTGTCTGCGATGGGTAAGCGGATCGCTGGAATTGACTTCAGCTTCCGGGCCGTTACCTCTTCAACAGTTTCTTGAGGCCTGATCTCGTCCAGTTCCTGATCGACGACGCACGGCGGTAAGCGGCGAGTCCTGCCCGGCCCCTAGCTGAGGCAGATGAAAACACCAGATCGGCGACCCTTCTTCGCCTTGGCCAGAGGCCATCGATTACATGCGCTCCATTCGTTGCTGAATCGAGTTTCTCGGCCCACTTCCCGGTCAGGAGACTGCGCAGGACCTCCATCTCCAGCAATAGGCCCGCGCTGTAGCCCGCATATGCCTCATCATAGGCATTCTTGATTGTGAAGCCCGTCCCGCCGGCAAAGACAATGACGCCGGCAGCGATCGGCGTGCCATTCACCAGAAGCAGATCAATGCGGACGTCGTTGTCGTTCGCGCTGTTGAAGGCCCTCAGCGCAAACTGGCGCGTATCGTCACGACTGGCGAGCGCCGTGCCGCGTTTGCCCTTCCACCCGCCTTCCTCAATGCGCAGAAAAGCCTCGGCTGCCGTGGCCAGGCTCTCTCCCGAAAGATGGGTTTCGGTCGATACCTGTCCGCGCTCCTCCAGCCGCCGCCGGTTTCGCGCCAGATCGCGGCGCCGTTTCGAGCTGAGATGACGCTGCACGTGGTCTTCGTAACTTCCTTCCGCCGTGAGCATGGCCCGGTCGAACTCATTGAGCATGAGCCAGGGCATCGCTTGCGCATCCAGAGCTTCGATCATGGCCCGCCAGACGGGGCCATCAACGTTCATCTCCGGGATCACCCACTCTCCCGAACGCAAGCCCGCAAGCCCTTTGATCAGGGCCGATGCCGTCTTCAAGGGGTCATGGCGATCGATCAGAGGCATGCAGTTGAACGTAAAAAGTGTTTGCCAGGCCTGGCCTGCCGGAATGAGGCCTGGGAATGAAAGTGAATTGGGTGTGATCGGAAACAGGCCGACCAGAATCTCACCGCTCCACACGGTCAGGATCCTGATACCAACGTTGCTAGCAACCGTCTCAAGGAGGGGTATTGCGTAATGTGGTGCGTAATAGACGTTGTCTTCGGCATTCCGCTCAACGAGGCCGATCCAATGGGGGAGGAGTGCTGGAAGTCCGGGGCGATCCACCCAAACGATCCTGAACGCGTCCTCCTTATCCATCATTTCGGCAGTGCCATTGTCCCAAATGGAAATCCCTAGCAGCCTTGCGATGATCTACGACACACCCGCCCGGTCCGGCTGTATTCATTATGCACGCCTCAAGCGCTTCAGCCAGGCATTGACGACTTTCGCTCTGTCATAAACGGCTGCGTTCGATGCGATTGCGCGCCTGATAGCCGATCTTGCTTTTGAAAGTCTACTTGCAATGATTCCGCGGGCGGAAACAACAAAGACGTCATTCATCAAGGTGGATGACGTTTCGCACCAATCGTCCTTGTAGTGTTCATCTCCCAGCGACAAGTCAAATGTCTTCACCCCGCGCTCGCAGCAGTGTTTCATGATGTACATCAGAAGGTGGGTGCCAGGAGAATAGGGGGCGAACGTTCCGTCCGTCATCGAGATCTGGTAGAGTAGCCATGACTCGCTATCCCTGAATCCAAATGAGATCGCAGCAGGCTTGGCGTCGACAAAAAGCGCCACAACCCAGGTATCCGAGGTTACCCGGCTACCGAAATAATCGATCATCAACTGCTTGGCGCCCGGTTCGGAGAAAGGGTTCCAATGGCTCAATTTGCCGAGTTGCTCGCCTTTCATGTCAATGCCAATCCCGACGAGCGCTTTTGCCTCCGAGGGTGTCTGCGCAAACCGCATTTCCACGGCGCCACGCCTGGAAAGCGACGAGAGTTTTTCTTTCAGGCGGCGGCGGCTCTTGCTGCTTCTTTTGCTGTGATAGTAGGTTTCCCAGTTTGCCGAAAGTACCGTCGAATGTGCACCGACATGATGCGGAATAGCGTTGGCGCTCACAAAGGGATTTGGCATTCCGCCGATGCGAATTGGCTGTTTTTGCAGATAGATGACATCTGCTCCACCGATCGCGTCCGCACCGGCGCGCATCAAACCGAGGATGTCCTCGTGGGAGAGCGAATCGAGCAATCCGCGACGGATCAATGGTGCGCAGTAATCATTCAGCTTGTCAGCCCGCCACGCCAAAATCTTGAACAGCAAAGATCGTTCAAGAGTCATCGGCAGAGCGATAACCGGTTCCTCCGCTTGAAAACCGATTATCGTGACTTGCTTGGACGTCTCGGATGAATTTACATGCGACCGCCAGCCATCCAGCCAACTGCGACGCTGAAAAGGCGTAAACAACCCCTGAGAGATCAGCCGGTCAATGGCCTCGGTGCCTTCGGCGTCAAGGTCACCGAGATAAACAACAACCTTGTTCAGGCTTGAAATGCTCTGCGTGAGCGTAACTCTTGTGGGTGAACTTGTGATTGCGTCGGCTGATCGGTTATCGCCTCCAGCATGATCTCGATTATTTTCCAAGAGGCTACTTTTCAAGATCTCATCATCGATCTGTCAGATTACGCAATAACCGGTTATCACTAATCATATAGAATGCCCTCCTATTAAGCTACGGTCTGGTTTAAATTTTACGTAATAAGGGTTCCGGGTCTTGAACATCACAGATGACGTGACCCACGAATGCCTGGGTGCAATTCCCGACACATCAATCTCAGGCCGCAGAGTGGCGCGCGAACTCACCACCATTATTGAACGCCGGGGCAGGCCTGGCATGGTGCAAGGACTACAAGATCGACTGGCATTACATCGCACCGGACACGCCCATGCAGAATGGTTATGTCGAAAGCTTCGACGGCAATATGCGTGACGAGATTCTGAACGAGACGCTGTTTTTCAGCCTCGATCACGCAAGAAAGGCCATCGCTAAGTGGGTTGATGAATACAATACCAGCCGCCCGCACTCATCATTGACGTATCTGACGCCTGCGGCCTACGCCGAAACGTTCACCGCAACAGGCTATCATGCTCACTTGCACAATAGAGCGAAAATACATGGGAATCAGTACCTATTTTAGTATTGAGCTTTGTGCAAGTAGAAATGGGTGCGCTAAAGATGATGGTGGCGCCAGACGTCGACGCGCGCTGCCGTGAACTTGCCACCATTCCTCTGCTGAGGGATGCCCATGGCCGTCTCCTCAAGCGCAATTTCGTGCACCTGGACGATCTCGCCGAGGCCATTCTTCTGGCCCTCGACAACCCGATTACCAAGGCGAAACTCTACAACATCTGCATGGATGAGCCGGTTGATTACGGAACGGTTGCCGCGCATCTCAAGCGTACGCAAGGGCTCGATTCCATTGACGTGCCGAGCCAGTTCCATTCCAATTGGATGGACAACAGCAAGGCCCGTTTCGAGATGGGCTGGCGGCCGGCCTATGATACCGGAAAACTCATCGACGCGGCCTGGGCCTATCGGCGCCCTCCCGGCGAACTGCGCAAGATCTGGTATCCGGGCTGACGTTTCCCAATACAAAACAGCTTTCAGGGTGCTTGCATTGGCTGGGCTATGCCGATATAGGGACGCCGACCAAATGACAGTGGGCGGTTAGCTCAGCGGTAGAGCACTACGTTGACATCGTAGGGGTCACAAGTTCGATCCTTGTACCGCCCACCATTTTTTGGCTACTTTCCCAATATAACCGGTTCAGCCCTGAAGGGTTTCAGCCTCTGCTTCAGGCAGTGCCGCGGGTTGGCAGGAGCTTGGAGCGATATCGACCGGCTTTCCTGATTCACCAGCGTCAAGAATTGCTTCCATGATGTCGAGAACATGCAGCGCCAGATCACCTGAGGCGCGCGGCTTTGCTCCATTGCGGAGTGATTGCGCCAGGTCGGCGACGCCCAGCATACGGTAATTGGCGCGATCGGGCGCGTTGTAGGGCCAGTTGAGCCGGCCATGGATGCTCTGGTCCGTTGCGATTTCACGCCAGGGGTTGCCGCGCTCGCTGATGGCGACACTGCCGCCGAAAGTATCGGGGTCCGGCAGGCGCAGCGAGCCCTCGGTGCCGTGTAACTCCAGAGGTTGGTTGCTGTGGCGGAAGATGTCCCAGCTCATGGCAATGGTGGCGACGGTACCGCTTACGAATTCGACCAGTGCCATCGCAGTCGTTGGCGTGTTCACGGCAAAGGACGTGCCTTGGAGTGGACCAGCAGTGCTTATGGTGCGTTCGGGCGAACCGATTGCGGTAATCGCCATGACGCGCCTGGCGGGGCCTAACAGGCTGACCAGCATGGTGACGTAGTAAGGCCCCATGTCGAGCACCGGGCCGCCGCCCGGCTGGTAGAAGAATTGCGGATTGGGATGCCAATGCTCCATGCCCCGGCCCATCATGAAGGCGGTGCCCGCGACCGGCCGTCCTATTGCGCCCTCATCCACGAGCCGGCGCGACAGGCGGCCGGCGGCGCCGAGAAACGTATCGGGAGCCGATCCCAGCGCCAGTTTTCTGCAGCCGGCCTCTTCAACCAGGATGCGGCCCTGCGCTGCGGTGGCCGCCAATGGCTTTTCGGTGAACACATGCTTTCCCGCCGAGAGCGCCGACATGCTGACATCGAAGTGCGCGTTGGGAACAGTGAGGTTAAGCACGAGATCAATTTCATCAGACTTCAGCAACTCATCGACTGTCATGGCGCGGAGATCGAACTCGGCTGCGCGGTGTTTAGCCATGTCAAATGAAAGATCAGCGCAGGCCGCAAGCTTGAGGCCACGAAACAGGGCGGCATTCCGCAAATACGTCGTGGAGATATTGCCACAACCAATGACGCCGATGCGAAGTGCCGCCATGCGGATGATTCCCCGGTTGTTATTTTCGAACTGTTCTATTGCGGAGGCCTGTCTGGCTGCGCAAGAGTGAAATTTCTGCAGGTGCGACAAGGATAAATCATGATCAAAACGGGATGCCAGACCTACACGTGGGAAATGCTCGGTCCACGCTGGAAGGGACGGGCCGATGATTTTCTGTCAGTCATCGGCAAGGCGGGTTATGCTGGCATTGAAATCACCGATACGATGATTGGCGAATATGCGGGAAAGCCGGAAGCTTTCGCCAAGGCGCTCTTGAACCATGGATTGACGCTGGTCGCTTTCACATGCAGCAGCGCCAGCGGCTTTACCGAGCCCGCGGCATTGCAGGACGATCTAGCGACGGTGGACCATGCACTCGGTTTCACGGCCGCGTTCCCTGGCGCAATGCTGTCACTGGGGAGTGCAACCAAAATGTCGCCCGGCAAGGATGACGACAAATTTACCGCAGCAGCTTCATTCTACAATGGCGCAGGCGAGCGCGGGAAACGGGCCGGCGTGGCGGTGGCGTTGCATCCCAGTTCACATCACAACACATTGCTCGGCACACGCGCAGAGTACGATCGCATCATGGCGATGACCGATCCTGCTCTCACAGGCTGGGTGCCCGATACCGGTCATATCCTGCGCGGCGGCATGGATATGGTGGATACACTGCGCACGCACTTGCAGCGCATACGCTATCTGCATCTCAAGGACGTCGACGCGAAAGGCGAATGGCGCATGCTGGGCGAAGGTGTGTGCCAGACGCGCGCTGTTGTCGACCTGATCGGCACGGCGCCTCACTTCAACGGCTGGCTGGTGCTGGAGGAGGAATCGGAAACCGCCGCCGCCGACCCGGCCGCCGCTGTAGCACGCAATCGCCTGGTTCTACGCGATATCCTCGCCTGAAGGGCTGTTTCAGGCTTCGCGCCAGCCCCATTTCCTTGCGAGTTCGAGGCACTTCTGCCAGGGCTCGACAGAGCCTGCAGTTGATAGGCTGCGCAGTGATGCCGCGGCTGACGCGTGGGCCAGAGACACTGCATCCTCGATGTTCCAGCCCTCATGCACGCCATAAAGCATGCCAGCGGCGAATGCATCGCCCGCTCCGTTGGCGCCGGCGATTTCCTCCTTGGGAACGCGCACGGATGGCTTCTTCACCTTCGCTCCTTCGCGCGTTACGGCGAGCGCCATGACGGGGCTATGAACAACGACGAGCTGCATCGCGCCGGCGTCGAGAACCTTGCGGGCGGCACGCTCGCAGGCGGCGATGTCAGTCACCGCAGCGGTCACAGTCTTTATCCCCGAAAGAGCGCCGATCTCGGTGTCGTTGACAATGATCAGGTCGAGATGGGGAAAGCACGGACGCACCATCCTGGCGAGCAGTTCGTCGCTGACGCTGCACAGTTCCATATTGGTCTTGAGACCGGCGGCACGGGCTTTTTTCAGCACCGTTACCCAGCCATTGGCATCATTGCCCCAGGGATTGTCCAGGATCTTGTGCACGCCAGGCAGGCCGAGGTGGAGATAACGGGTTCGCGTTTCCGAAAAGTCAAAGTGATCGGGCGTCAGAAGGTTGGATGCGCCGGACTGGAAAATATGGGTACGGCGGTGGCTCAGGCTCGATACATAGGCGTCGGTCGTCTGTGTCGCGGCCTCGCCAGTGACGTGCATCTGCCGCCTGCCGATGCCGGCGGCATCCGCGGCCGACAACAGATAGCGCCCCGGTTCGTCGTCGCCCACGATGGAGATCGTCTCGACCGGCATGGCCGGATCGAGACGCTTCATGTCGAGCGCAAGATTGCAGCCAGACCCGCCACCATGGCGATCCTCGGACGTAATCTCGGCGATGCCGTCTTCCTCCGGCCAGTGCGTCACCATCCTGTTGATGTCGACGCACCAGGTGCCGCCGGTGACGAAACCGCGGCGTTGTTCGAAGCCCATCTTCAGCCCGCCTTCAGAACCTTTTCGGTAATTACGTTGTCGGCGGCAATATCGCGGAGCGGCGTGATGCCATTGTTCTTCAGGCTGGCATGATAGGCCTTGACTGCCTCGTCCGGCTTGATATTGCCACCTGCAACTTCGCGCATGAATGAAACCATGGCGAGTGGATCTTCGGCGAGATTGATCTTGCGGCCGAAAAGGGCCACGCGGGCACCATATTTTTCCGACTGGTTGATGAGTTCGAAGCAGTCGCGCGTGGTTCCGGCACCCCCGCCGAGCACACCGACAATGACACTCGGATCATAAGAGGCAAGTTCTTCGAGCGCCTTCGGACCATTGAAAGGAATTTTCAGGAATTGCGGACGATCCGCCTTGGTCACGCCGGCTATACAGCGCATGAGACAATCGTTCACGTAGGCGGGAACCAGTTCCGGATCGATGCGGCTGTCGACATTCGGATTGAACACTTCAAGGAAGTATTTGAAGCTGTTGCTCGCCGCATCCTCGCGGAATTCCGAGAAGGCCTCAAGCGAAAGATAATCGTGATCGAGGTCGTTATTGAAGGTTATTGAATAGAGGCCGAGATCGGTGCCGGTCACCGGGGTTCCGGGGCTCGGATCGAGCGAACCGTTCCTGACACGCGACAGCGATGCGCTGCGGAAAGGTCGCGAGGGCTTGGTGGCATAGTCGGCGCCGCGCACCACCCACACGTCGGTGGTGTCGTTGGCGCGGATTGCCGGCTTGACGGCACTGTTGCGGTATACGCCCATGTCGACAAGCGCCTCCAGATTGGAAGCGGAGGTGAGCATGATATCGACGATATCCTGCTCGACGATGGCACGGATATTGTCGAGAAACTCGGGCCGCGTGTAGTGGCGCGTCCAGGTGCCATCCTTGGCGCGCTTGGGGCCGCATGAGGTCATGCTCGGACCCATGTCGCCATCCTTGGCGTCGGCGATGATGAAGTCGGCACGGGTATATTTGCCAGCGCGGATGCGTGCGAGTTTCTGATCGAGTCTGTACATGTGGGTTTTCTGCTTTCCTAAGGTTTGATGAAGAATGGGGTTGGTGCCGTTCAGGCGGGTGAAGGGGTGATGCGGTTGAGAGTGTGCATGGCCGTGCGTAGCGTCTCGCTGTTGCACAGCATGGCGTAGGTTTCGTAAAGGGCGCGATAGGCGGGCGCGTTTTCCTTTCGCGGCGTGCAGGTTCGATAGGTTCTGGCGCCGAATCGGGCGGTGCCTTCAGGGTACCCATCAACCAGCCCCGCGGCGACAGCGCCGTGGATCGCAGCACCCACTGCCGTGGCATTGGCGATTTCGGGGATGTCCACCGGGCGTTCCAGCACATCGGTCATGATCTGCACCAGAAGCGGATTGTTCCTGGCAAGCCCGCTGGTGAGGATGACGCGGTTGATGCCAAGATTTCCGGCCTCGAAGAGATCGACGACGGAGCGTCCACCAAAGCAAATCGATTCAATCAAGGCGCGGTAAATGGCGGCGGGCGTGGTGTTCATGTTGAGGCCGAGGAGCACCCCACTCAATCCGGAATCAGATAGAGGCACGCGGTTGCCGTTCCACCAATCGAGGGCCACGAGATGATTGGCGCCAGGCGGCAGCTTCCCGGCCTCCGCATTGAAGATCGCAAAATTCTCCGCCAAATCGCCCGCGCGGGGAAAGGCGCGCACGAACCAGGCCAGCGTATCACCAAAGCTTGCCTGCCCGGCTTCATAGCACCAGAGGCCGCGCACCGAACCATCGCGCGCCATGCCCTCGATGCCTTTCGGCAGGGGTTTTGGATTTTCGCTCAGGTAGAGATAGGCCGCAGACGTTCCCAGTGCAGCGGTAAGGCAGCCGGTCGCAACAGCGCCGATGGCGGGAAGCACGGCATGTGAGTCAATGACAGCGACAGCTACGATGGCGCGGCCCTCGATTCCCGTGCTGGCGCGCCATGCAGCGGAGAGACTGCCGACTGGTGAACCAACGGGGAGGGGAACGGACAGCTTATCCAGAAGACCCGCCACGATATCTGGGTAGCCGGCTGGTTCGGAATATTGCGCCTTGTAGGCGGCAAGGCCGAGGCTTCGGGCCTCGGTGCCGGTGAGTTGCCAGACCAGCCAATCACCCGATTCGATAAAACGCGAGGTCCTGGCCCAGATCTGCGGTGCTTCACTGGCAATCTGTGCAGCCTTGGCGAGGAGCCATTCGCCGGAAAGCTTGCCGCCGAAATGATCGAGGAAGGCGCCACCCTTCATGTTGATGGCATCAGCGAAGGGTTGCGCAGCGCCATGCTTCCAGAGCTTCACATAGGCGTGGGGATCGCCTGGCAAATCATTTGAAAGAGCCGTTCCATCTTCTGCAGCAGGCATGGGCGAACTTGCGGTGAAGTCGATGCCGATCGATTCGATCGCCTTGTCGCGGCCAAGCCTTGCCAGAATATCCTGTGCGGCTTCGAGATAGTCGGCAGCGTCCTGCAGGGCCCAGCCCCTTGGCAGCGGCGTGCCATCGGCAAGCGCCTGGGTCATGACACCATGGCGATAGGGATGTGCGTGATGAGCAACCTGTTCCCCGGTCGCGGCATCGATCAGCACGCCACGGGCCGATTCCGTGCCATAGTCGAGACCGATAATGAAGCTTTTCGCCATGGGTTCCGTCAGGTGTGGGAGACGGAGAGGATCAAAAAGCACTCCATGCGAGGGATTGCCCGGCCGGCCTCTCCAGCCGTGCCGACCTTAAGTACAAAACTTTGCGCACGTCAAGTCTCGCACCGCCGTCATTTTGCTCCGTATACGGATACTCCAGGGGTGATTTCGGCGGCGGGCTTGCCCGCGTGGCGGGCTCCGCGTATTGCCATCCGTCGCAACAGGAGAGTCTGCATGCCGCGCTTCGAACGTAAATCCCTGATTGAAAAATTCCAGGACATGAAAGCCAAACGCATTCCCATCATCGGTGGCGGTGCGGGAACCGGGCTATCGGCCAAGTGCGAAGAGGAAGGCGGCATCGACCTGATCGTCATCTACAATTCTGGACGCTACCGGATGGCGGGGCGGGGTTCGCTCTCCGGCATTCTCGCCTATGGCAACGCCAACGACATCGTCATGGAAATGGCGCACGAAGTGTTGCCGGTCACCAAAAAGACGCCGGTGCTGGCTGGCGTCAACGGCACGGATCCGTTCTGCATCTTCGACAAATTTCTCGATGACCTGAAGGCGCTGGGTTTTTCCGGCATCCAGAATTTTCCGACAGTTGGCCTGATTGATGGGGTTTTACGGGCAAATCTGGAGGAAACCGGCATGTCCTATGCCCAGGAAGTCGACCTTGTGTCGCTGGCGCGATCAAAGGACATGCTGACCACGCCCTACGTGTTCAATGCGGACGAGTCGGCGGCTATGGCGAAGGCCGGAGCCGATATCATCGTCTGCCATCTTGGCCTGACAACGGGCGGTGCCATCGGTTCGAAGACGTCTCTCAAGCTGAAGGATTGCCCCGCACTTGTGGACGAATGGTCGGAGGCGGCACTGAAGGTCAACGGGGACGCGATCGTGCTGGTCCATGGCGGGCCGGTGTCACAGCCGGAGGATGCCGAATTCATCCTGAAGAACACGCGCAACTGCCATGGATTCTACGGTGCGTCCTCGATGGAGAGATTGCCAACGGAAGTCGCGCTGACCGAGCAGACACGCAAGTTCAAAGCCATTGCGTTCAAATGAATCAGCGGCAGCCCTGCGTTTCAAGCAGGCCTGATACGAATGACTCGAATGCGCCAGTTTCGATGAGCGTGGCCACTGCTTCGATGTCATGCGAGAATACACGGTCGTGATCGCGTTCAGGGGCGACCGAACGTACCAAAGCATGGGCCGATTCAATCGATTTTGAAGATTTGAGCGGCCGCCTGAACCCGATGCCTTCCGCTGCCGCCATGAGTTCGATGGCGAGGATGCGGGAAAGATTGGCATTCATCGGCCCGAGCCTCCTGGCGCCGTGGGTCGCCATGCTGACATGATCCTCCTGATTGGCGGAGGTTGGGGCTGAATCAACCGAGGCCGGGTGCGCCATCTGTTTGTTCTCGCTCATCAGTGCTGCCGCGGTGCATTGCGGGATCATGAAACCCGAGTTGAGGCCGGGATTGCGAATGAGGAAGGGCGGCAACAGCGAGATAGTCGAGTCGATCAGTGCGGCAATGCGGCGTTCGGACAGCGAACCGGTTTCGGCGATAGCCAGAGCGATGATGTCGGCGGCGAAGGCCACCGCTTCGGCGTGAAAGTTTCCGCCGGAGAGGACGGCGCCATCTTCGGCGAAGACCAGCGGATTGTCGGATACGCCATTGGCTTCAATGAGCAGGCTGCGCGCGGCGTTGGTGATGATGTCCAAGCAGGCGCCCATGACCTGGGGCTGGCAGCGGAACGAATAGGGATCCTGAACGCGATCGTCGTTTTCAAGGTGCGAGGCGCGAATGGCGCTGCCCTGAAGAAGCCTGCGGTATTCCCGAGCGGCGAGGATCTGGCCCGGATGAGGCCGCAAAGCATGGATGCGGGGATCAAATGGCGTGTCGGATCCCATAATGGCGTCAACCGACATGGCGCCAGCGAGGACTGCGGCGGCGATGTTGCGTTCCGCAGCGAGGAGGCCGGACAATGCAAGGGCCGTTGAAACCTGCGTGCCATTGAGGAGCGCCAATCCCTCCTTTGGACCGAGTGGAACGGGCGCGGCACCAGCATGTTTCAAGGCTTCGGCACCGGAGACGAGTTCGCCCTGGAAGAAAGCCCGGCCTTCGCCGATCAACACGAGGCTCAAGTGCGCCAATGGTGCCAGGTCGCCTGATGCCCCAACCGAGCCTTGTCCCGGGATAGCAGGCAGGATGTCGTGGTTCAGGAGGGCGATGAGGGTTTCAATGGCGGCGACTGAAATGCCGGAAGCGCCTTGCGAGAGTGCGTTGACCTTGAGCAAGAGAATGAGGCGGACGGTATCGGGGTCGAGCAATGCGCCGACGCCGGCAGCATGGGATCTGACGATATTGATCTGGAGTTGGGAGAGGTCTTCTGCCGCAATCCGGGTCTTGGCGAGTTTTCCGAAGCCGGTGTTGACGCCATAGATGGCATTGCCGGATTTGAGCAGGCGCGCCACGGTTTCGGCACTGCGGGTGATCAGCTTGCGTGAACTTGGCGATAGTTCGACGCTTACGGGGCCATCGAGCGCGGCGCGGATCTGGGCGAGTGACAGGGGTGTCTGGCCGATCGTGATGTTCATGTGAGCCGTCTCACTGCTGCGCGGAAATCTGCGGCGATCTTGTCTTCACGAATGTGGTGGCGATCCTTTACGACGTGAGCGCCGGCGACGAACATATCCTTGACGCAGGCATTTCCGGCAGAAAAAATCCAGGTGTCGAGCAGGGCATCGCCAGTGCGTCCCTCCAGAGAGGGATGGGCGTCGTCGAGGACGCAAATGTCGGCGCGGAGACCGGGGGTGAGTGCGCCAACCGGCTGGTTCATGGCCTGTGCACCGCCTTTTAGCACAGCGTCGAGCAAGGTCCGGCCGGTGGAGAGGCCGGGACCTGCGGCGAGGGCATTGCGGGTTCGGTCGCGCAATCTCTGGGAGTATTCGAGCTGGCGGATATCCTCTGACGGGCTTACCGAGATATGACTGTCGGAACCGATGGCAATGGCGCCACCTGCCTTTGCAAACGCGGTGGCAGGGAAGGTGCCGTCACCGAGATTGGCTTCGGTGGTGGGGCAGAGACCAGCAATGGCGCCGCATTTTGCCAGATTGGCGGTCTCGTCTTCGGTCATGTGGGTGGCGTGGATGGTGCACCAGCGTTTGTCCGGCTCATAGTGCTTGAGCAGGAGTTCAACGGGCCGTTTGCCAGACCAGGCGAGGCAATCTTCAACCTCTTTGGTTTGCTCGGCCACATGGATATGAATAGGTGATTGCGAGTCGATACTTTTTAGTATGGCTTTGAGCGATTCTTCGGTTACTGCGCGCAGGCTATGAGGTGAAATGCCAAGGCGGTGGAGGCTGCTCTTCTTGATCTTAGCCAGCAATGTCTCGTAAATGCGCATGTAGCGGACATCGTCATTGACAAAGCGGCGCTGCCCTTCGGTTGAAGGTTGTCCGCCGAACCCGCCAAAATTGTAAAGGGTAGGTACCATTGTAATGGCAATATTTGCGTCTTCCGCCGCCGCGAAGCAGCGCAGCGACATTTCAGCTACTTCATCATAGGGCGTGCCATCCGGCTGATGATGCAGGTACTGGAATTCGCCGACAATAGAGAAGCCGGATTTTAGCATTTCGACATAGAGCTGGGCTGCTACAGCCTGAAGGTCTTCGGGGTCGAGTTTGAGGGCAAAGCCGTACATGACTTCCCGCCAGGTCCAGAAGCTGTCGGCGCCGGGCCCGGCTATTTCGGCGAGGCCCAACATGAGGCGCTGATGTGCATGGGAGTGGACGTTGGGGATCGCCGGGATGGCTATGCCTTTGACATGGTTGCCGTCTTTGGAATTTGCTTCGATGCCCGCAATCATGCCCCGAGCATCTACTGTGATCGCAACGTCGTTCTCCCAGCCGTTCCCGGTGAGTGCTGTAGTGAAACGAAACTTGCGTTGTGACATGGTGAAGAGTATACTGTATATACAACCTTATACAAGTGAAAATCTATGCTCCTGACCAATCTCAACATCGCCACCATGGCCGATGGTTATGGCCTGATTGAAGATGGCGCGATCCGGATCGAGGGCGGGCGAATCGCCTGGGTGGGTCCGGCCAGTGAGGTTGGATCCGCGGATGCCATTGATTGTGCTGGAAAATTGCTCACGCCAGGGCTCATCGACTGTCACACACACCTGGTCTATGGCGGCAACCGGGCGCGCGAATTCGAAATGCGGCTCAACGGCGCTAGCTATACCGAGATTGCCAATGCCGGCGGCGGAATTGTCTCAACTGTTGGCGCCACACGCGCCGCCTCCGAGGAAGAACTGTTTGCCGCAGCGGTCGGGCGTCTCGATTCGCTGCTTGCGGAAGGCGTAACGACGGTAGAAATCAAGTCCGGCTACGGCTTGGACCTCGAAACCGAGATGAAAATGCTGCGTGTGGCGCGGCAGCTTGGGCGGGAAAAACCGATCGATGTGGTCACCAGTTATCTCGGCGCCCACGCCTTTCCGCCCGAGTATCGCGATGACAGGATGGCTTATGTTTCCCTGATCTGCGAAAAGGTGCTTCCTGCTGTGGCGGCTGAGGGATTGGCAGATGCAGTCGATGGCTTTTGCGAGGGCATTGCCTTCTCGATTGCAGAAATGGAACAGGTTTTCGACGTTGCGGCGCGACTGGACATCCCGGTCAAGCTTCATGCGGAGCAGCTTTCGAACCTAGGCGGTGCAAAATTAGCGGCTCGCTACAATGCGTTGTCGGTCGATCATATTGAATATCTGGACGAGGCGGGAGTCGACGCCATAGCCGAATCCGGAACGGTCGCCGTTTTGCTCCCTGGTGCATTTTACTACCTCCGCGAAAAGCAGTCGCCCCCGGTCGGTGCGTTGCGGTTCAGTGGGGTCCCCATTGCCATAGCCACCGACCTCAACCCGGGTTCGTCTCCGCTCCATTCCATTCTGACAACCATGAACATGGCTTGCGTGCTGTTCGGCCTCACGCCCGAGGAGGCGCTGCTGGGTGTCACGGCGCACGCCGCGCGGGCGCTTGGCCTGCTGGATCGTGGAGTCATTACGCCCGGCATGAAGGCCGATCTGGTACTTTGGGATGCGGCGCGTCCGGGTGATCTCGCTTACCCGCTGGGGTTCAATCCGCTGGCTGCTGTCATTCGGGATGGCACGCTGGTGCGGGGGCAACTCGCGTGAATGAAATTTCTCCACTTTACGTAAAGGTAAAAAATCACATTCTCGCTCATATACAGTCTGGCGTCTGGGTGCCCGGCGTGCGGGTGCCATCCGAAAACGAACTGGTCGAGAGTTTCGGCATCAGCCGGATGACTGCCAACAGGGCGCTGCGGGAACTGACCGCAGATGGCTACCTGTCCCGGGTTCCCGGTGTGGGTACTTTCGTGAAGGAGCCACCGGCGCGCTCAAGCCTGATGGAACTTCGCAATATTGCAGAGGAAATCGAGGCGCGGGGACACCGGTATTCGTCCCGGGTGGTGAGCCAGGCCGAAACCGTGGCGAGTGCAGCGCTGGTCGAAGAGTTCGAGTGGAAGACCGTGTCCCGGCTCTATCATGTGCAAATGGTGCATGAGGAAAACGGCGTGCCGGTGCAGCTCGAGGACCGTTTCGTCAACCCGTCGATGGCGCCGGACTTCATGCGCCAGGACTTCAGCCTGAAAACGCCAACCGCATATCTGCTGGAAGCTATCCCCGTCGATGAACTGGAGCACACTGTCGAGGCGGCCATGCCATCGGCGAGCCAGAAGGATCTTCTCGGCATCACACTTGGCGAACCGTGCCTGGTGCTGCATCGCCGGAGCTGGAGCAGGGGGCAGGTCGTGACCGTGGCCACCCTCACCTATCCCGCCAGCCGCTATGCGCTTTACAGCCGCTACAAGACCAGCCCCAAGGGCGCGCTTACCCAATAGGAGATCAGCATGAATTCGCGCTTCGACAACACCCGCATCATCAAATCACCCACCGGCACGAAAATCTCGGCCAAGTCATGGCTCACCGAAGCGCCGCTCCGCATGCTGATGAACAATCTCGATCCCGGTGTCGCCGAGCGGCCGGAGGAACTGGTGGTTTATGGCGGCATCGGGCGGGCGGCGCGGAACTGGGAAGCCTTCGACCGCATCGTGGCCAGCTTGCGCTCACTCGATGACGACGAAACACTGCTGGTGCAATCGGGCAAGCCGGTCGGCATCTTCCGCACGCACAAGGACGCGCCGCGGGTGCTCATTGCCAATTCAAATCTGGTGCCGCACTGGGGCACCTGGGACCATTTCAATGAGCTCGATAAGAAGGGCCTGATGATGTACGGCCAGATGACGGCCGGCTCATGGATTTACATCGGCACGCAGGGCATCGTGCAGGGGACCTACGAGACTTTCGCCGAAATTGGGCGCAAGCATTTTGGCGGCAACCTCAAGGGAAAGTGGATCCTGACCGCAGGTCTCGGCGGCATGGGCGGGGCGCAACCGCTCGCCGCCACCATGGCGGGCGCATCGATGATCGCCATTGAATGCCAGCCGTCGCGAATCGAAATGCGCCTCAAGACGCGCTATCTCGATACGCAGGCGAAGAGCATCGACGAAGCGCTGGAGATTGTCACGCGGGCGCACAAGTCGGGAAAGCCGGTTTCGGTGGGATTGCTTGGAAATGCCGCCGAGCTTTTGCCGGACATGGTGAAGCGCGGCATCAAGCCCGATGTGCTCACCGACCAGACGTCGGCGCATGATCCCGTCAATGGCTATCTTCCGGCCGGCTGGACACTGGCGCAATGGGAAGAGAAACGCGTGTCCGATCCGCAGGCCGTCAAGGCCGCCGCCATGGCCTCGATGAAAGTCCATGTGCAGGCGATGCTCGACTTTTATCACCAGGGCGTTCCGACGCTCGATTATGGCAACAACATCCGGCAAATGGCGCTGGAAATGGGCTTGAAGAACGCCTTTGAATTTCCCGGCTTCGTCCCCGCCTATATCAGGCCGCTGTTCTGCCGCGGCATCGGGCCGTTCCGCTGGGCGGCGCTCTCGGGCAATCCGGAAGATATCTACAAGACCGACCAGCGGGTGAAGGAACTGATCCCCGACGACCCGCACCTGCACAACTGGCTCGACATGGCGCGGGAGCGCATCGCCTTCCAGGGCCTGCCGGCGCGGATCTGCTGGGTGGGTCTCGGCCAGCGCCACAGGCTCGGCATGGCCTTCAACGAGATGGTGAAGAATGGCGAGGTTGAAGCGCCCATCGTCATCGGCCGCGATCATCTCGATTCAGGTTCCGTCGCCTCGCCCAATCGCGAGACAGAGGCGATGCTCGACGGCTCCGACGCGGTGTCCGACTGGCCACTGCTCAACGCGCTGCTCAATACGGCGAGCGGGGCAACCTGGGTTTCGCTGCATCATGGCGGCGGTGTCGGCATCGGGTATTCGCAACATGCAGGCATGGTTATCGTTGCCGACGGCACGGACGATGCGGCCCGGCGGCTTGAACGGGTGCTGTGGAACGATCCCGGAACCGGCGTGATGCGGCACGCCGATGCCGGATATAAGATCGCCATCGATTGCGCGAAGGAGCAAGGATTGAAGCTGCCTGGGGTGACCGTCTGATCCGGCAGGATCAGGATGGACTGTTCGGGGCGGCGGCAGACACCGCAGTTCCTCCAAGCTTAATCGTGACGCGGGCGCCGCCCAGGGGGCTTGTATCAAGTGTCACCGCCGATCCGTAGGCGGCGGTCAGTTCGGATACGATGGCGAGGCCAAGGCCACTGCTTTCGGCTGCGCGGCTGGCCATGGCCGACCCGCGCTCCAGAGCCTCGCCGCGAAAACTGTCCGGAATGCCCGGACCGTCGTCGGCGACTGTCAGCCTCACACTGCCATCGCCCAGGTCGACAGCGCCGATCTCAACGACGCTGCGGGCCCACTTGCGGGCGTTGTCAAGAAGATTGCCAAGCACTTCACCGAAGTCGTCGGCGTCCATGGCAACCTGAAGGCCTGGCTCGGGAAGGCGCCAATCGATCTCGTCGCCATGCGGCATGCGCTGCATCAGGCAGACAAGCCGCTCAGCGGTTGCAGTCACGTCGGCATGAAGCCCAATGCCAGCAGCGGCGCCATGAACGCGGGCGCGCGTCAGTTCGCGCTCCACCTGCCCGCGGATCAGGTCCAGCTGGCCCTTGATCGATTGAGCTGTCTGTTTGTGGCCGGCGAGATCGAGCTTGCGCGCCTCGCCATAAAGAATTGTCATCGGCGTTTTCAGCCCATGGGCCAGCACGCCCGCCCGTTCACGGGCTCTGCCGATCATGTGTTTCTGCTGGGCAAAGAGCGCGTTGAGATCGTGGGACAGTTCCTCGATCTCTTCGGGGAAGGGGCCATCCAGCTTTTCCCGTTCGCCGTGACGAAGCAGTTCCAGCTGTTTCCTGATCGCCAGCAACGGCTGCAGACCATATTTCGCCTGAAGCCATGCGCCGGCAAACAGGAGCAGGCCGATGATCAGAAGTATAGTAGCGATTTCCGTTCCAAAAGAACTTGAAAGCGCCTGCACGTCGGCCTGGTCCAGCGCCACCCCAAGCACGAAAACGCGCTCCGCGTTACCTTCGCCGAAGGCAACGCGCTTCTCAAGGAGATAGACGTCCCGGTCATCCGGCCCTGTGGTCTCGACGATCCCTTCAGAAACGCTGGCCGGCGCTGCAATCTGTGAATCCCAGAGTGACCGCGACCGCCAAAGGTTTTTTTCGCCCTCGCGCACGTACCAGTAGGCGCCGCTGTAAGGATTGCGGTAGCGCGGGTCGGACGGCGCCACGGTCAGTACCGGCTGGTCTTCGTCGTTCATCTCAAAAGCGCCCGAGAGATCGAGAAGCCGGGTTTGCAGTTCCTGGGCGACGCGACGCTCAATGTAGGATTCGAACAGCAAAGTGAGGGATGCGCCGGCGACGGTCAGGACGAGCGCTATCACCAGAGCGGAGATCAGCGCCAGCCGTCCGCGGACCGAGTTTACCCAGGTCATGCTTCGAGGATGTAGCCGAAACCGCGCCGCGTTCCGATGGCGGCATTGCCGAGCTTTTTCCGCGTGCGGTTTACAAGCACTTCGAGAGCATTCGAGCCGGCATCCTGTTCATTGGCGTAAATGTGCTCAAACAGTTCGGAGGCTGTCACGACCTTGCCGCTGTTGTGAATCAGGTAGCGCAAGAGACGGAACTCAAGCGGTGTCAGGGAGACATTCTTGCCGCCCATGGTGACGGTCATGCGCCGGGTGTCGACGCTGATGTTGCCTGCCTGAAGAACCGATGCTGAATGGCCAGCCGACCGGCGCAGCACGGCGGACAGCCGCGCCAGCAGTTCCTCGCCATAAAATGGCTTGGGCAGGTAATCGTCGGCGCCGGCGTCGATGCCTTCGACGCGCTCCATCCAGGCCGCCCGCGCCGTGACCATGAGTACCGGGATGGTCACGCCGGCGGCACGCCAGCGCCTGACAATTGAAAGTCCATCGAGCTTGGGAAGGCCAAGGTCCAGGATGACAGCGGCATAGTTTTCCGTTTCGCCCCGGCACCAGCCGTCTTCACCATCGGAGGACAGGTCGACAATGTATCCGGCGCGGGTCAACTCGTCGCCGATCTGCGCCAGAACTTCCGCTTCATCCTCGATGACCAGAATGCGCATCAGCGGTTCTTCTTGCTGATGATCGCTCCTGTGGCGGCATTGAGCGAAAGCTGAACATAACGCCCGGACTTGTTCAGGACAGTTACGTCATAAGTCCACAGGCTTGCCGTCCGCTTTCTCAGGCGCACTTTCACAATATCGCCCGGGGCAGCCTTCTTGATGGTTTTCAGGAACCAGCCATAGGGACGGACCTCACCCCTCTCGACGGCTCCGCGGGCATTGCTCTGATCGGGTCTGGCGCGGGACGTAGTTTTGGTTTCGACGCCGCCGACGGCTGTTTCTGCGCTGTCCACCGAATAGGATTCGACCGACGACTGCATGTCACCAAAGCCATCCGCAGATGTTGCGGTGTCTTTCGACGGACCCGAAATCGATTTCTCTCCGGCATTAGCCACGGCCGGCAACAACAGACAAGCACCGGGCAGAGTCACGGCCCCCATGGCCGCACAAATTGTTAACCAATGCAATTGCCTGCGCATGAAACATCCTACCCCTGGCCAGATAACAAATCGCTTACGACGACCGAAAGCAACCTGTGATCCACACTGTGCCAATTTGGCGAAGTCCGCAATCTTGCGGGCAGTTACGGAGTATATTGCATGACACAAACCTTAACGGAAATGGAGTGACAGCCATGGATACCAGTTTGTCCGAGCTGATCGCCGAGGTGTCACTTGTCGAAGAAACCGTTGAACCGGCGGATTTCGGCGAGGATGACGGCAGCCTGCTCGATG
>JANMMJ010000083.1:0-5376 GCA_031373255.1 Hyphomicrobiales bacterium | reverse complement strand
CTCTCCAGACTCTTGCGCGGCGGGGAGTGAATATTGATGTTGATTTTGCCGTGCAGGCGATCAAAGTCAGTCACTCGACAATTTCACGCACAAAAAAAGAGCTTTAACGCAGCCTCAACAAGGTGCCTGCCCGCTCCCGCGATACCAAGATCGGCTTGCAGAGCCTCGGCATGGAAGCCGCGCGCACACAGCACGCGAGCCTGATCGAAGACGCTTTCCTCGGCCTGGCGGATTGCGGTCGTGGCCTCGACATCGACAATGACCGCATAGTCGGGATCGATCAGGTAGTTCGTCGAATAGGCGAAGAAAGCCTGGCCGCCATGAGCGCCCGGGCAGCGGGATCGGCAGGCGAGATGAACTTCGGCGTAACCTCTGTCGCGGCACCAAAGTTTCGAACAGGCGACGCATCAGGTCGCTGTTGCGGAAGCGCCCGTGCCGGTTCTTCTCCGGAACCTGGCCTTCCAGGCCCAGCCTACAGAACCACGATAGGCAAGGTTCAGGTGGACCTCATCGCAGAGCCGCCGCTCGGAACGGATGCCGGAGCAATAGCCGATGATCAGCATCCGGATCAGAAGTTCTGGATCGACCGACGGCCGGCCGTTTGAACTGTAGAAAGGAGCAAGCTGCGCTCTGAGCTCCGATAATTCGACAAACCGGTCTATCGACCGCAGCAAATGGTCGGCAGGCACATGGCCCTCAAGCGAAAACTCGTAGAACACGGCCGCCTGAACAACTTGCCGATTGCCCATCATTGACTTCGTCTCCACCGCGATACTCGCAGTGAATCATTCCTATACGAGTACGGCAACAGAAGAGTTTTTCAACAGAATCGACCCAAAGCAGACGTCGCTCAAGTATTCGGATATCATCCGCAGGCTAGCCTTGTCTTCGCTCGAACGTTGAAACAACTTCAAACATATCAAGACGGACGGGGGTTAATACGGGACACAATGGGGAGGACGAAAATATGGCAACCAATACCAAGGGCATTAGGGCAAAAGCGAAGGCAGCCAATACCAAATCCGCAAAATCCAAACCTGCAAAGGCAAAGTCCGGGAAGCCCAAGGCGGCAAATGCTAAGGCGAAAAGAAGTAAACCCATCAAATCAAAAGCGCTGAATTTGAAGATTGGAAAAACGAAGTCTCCTCGTACACAAATCGCGTGGCCGAAAAAGACACATGAGATGCACAATCATCACATGAATTCGACCGTTTGGAATAATTTTAAATTCCGCGACAATGATATTGTCATTGCCACCTACGCCAAGTCGGGCACGACCTGGACACAGCAGATTCTGGCGCAACTGATCTTCAATGGAACGGAAGACTCTAATCTGTCGCAGCTCTCGCCTTGGCTTGAGTCCCGCCTGTTGCCGAGCGAGGTTATCGAAGGGCTCGCAACCGCTCCACACCGCCGGTTCATCAAGACCCATCTGCCCGTCGATGCGCTGGTGTTTTCGCCGGCAGCAAAATACTTCTACATCGGCCGCGATGGCCGCGACACGGTGTGGAGTTTCTACAATCATTACGC
Source organism: Hyphomicrobiales bacterium (assembly GCA_031373255.1). Lineage (GTDB taxonomy): Bacteria > Pseudomonadota > Alphaproteobacteria > Rhizobiales > Aestuariivirgaceae > JANMMJ01. The sequence continues at coordinate 3,846 of JANMMJ010000083.1, read as the reverse complement.
CAATCTGACGGAAGAACGAAGTGAAGCCATGAACACCGGGCCCGGCCTTGTGGGTCCGCCGTTTCCACCCTGTCCGGCCAATCCCCATCAATTCTACAGAAATTGGTTTAATGAAAATGGCGCGCCTCTCGGCCTTATTGGGAGAACATCCGGTCATGGTGGAAAATCCGGCATTTGCCCAATGTCAAACTCATCCATTTCAATGAGCTGAAGGCCAATCTGCCGGGCATGATCCGTGAAATTGCACGGTTTATTGATGTGGCAATCGATGAGACTCGGTTCCCGGACATCGTGGAGCACTGCACTTTCGACTACATGAAGGCCCATGCTGAACGCATGGCACCGCGGGGCGGAGCGCTCTGGACGGGCGGTGCCGCGACCTTAATCAACAAGGGCACCAATGGACGCTGGCGTGACACCTTAAGCGACTCAGAAATCAAGGCCTATGAAATCAAGGCGCGGAAAGAACTTGGCTCCGCATGCGCCAATTGGTTGGCACATGGAAAAGTGAAATAGAAAAGCCCGAAAGATTGGATAGCGTCCGCTTATGGCCGATACTGTTGAAAAACTCGAAAATTGGCGAGCGCCAAGAATCGAGCGAATGGGGGTTTGAGCGACGATCACAGTTCAATGTGTCATTAAATCCGCCACTGCGACTTCCTGCTGGCCTGACCGCAAATTGCGGGTCCCCCACATATTTTTTTGACTAGCACTCCCACGGCCCTGTAAACTATCGATCATCGACGAAAATGGAGTTTTTCAACAGCATCGATCTTTAGCGGACATCTGAGTAGCCTAGTGTGGCATGACCCATGTACATGATTGAAGTTGAAGGCAGCGTTCCGAATTCGAAATCCAACTTGCTGTTGAGGCCACGGGGACCCAGGCCCACAAAATTGGATACGGTGAAACCGCGAGATGTTAGCTTGGCGTTGAGTTCTTTAGGCTTGATGAATTTGGCGGGATCGTGAGTGCCCGCGGGTAGAATCCTGAAAATGCATTCGCCAAAGAAGACCACCACAAGAGTCGCGAGCCATGTGCGGTTGATAGTATCAAAGAGAAACGTTCCTCCTGGGCGAAGCACACGCCGGGCTTCACCAATGACCTGGTCAAGATCGACAACATGCTCAATCACGTCAACACAAACCACATAGTCCATGCTCTCATCGGCCATCGGCAGCTTCTCGCCCGTGCCAGGAAGATAGCTTATGGTCAAGTTCTGAGGCGCCGCATGGCGTTGCGCGATAGCGATGGCCTTTTCGGCGGGGTCAATGCCAATGACATTGGCGCCCCTGATGGCGAGCGCCTCCGACATGAAACCACCACCACAGCCGAGATCGAGTACGTTCTTGCCGGACCAGTTCGCAATCTGATCGAAGTACTTCAGGCGCGCGGGAACCAAATTTTGCAGCGTGCGCAGCCAGCGCTGCGATCCATCCCACCAGCGGTCTGCATAGGTGTCGTAGATTGAAAGATCATTCCGCTTTGGTGGGCGCAGCAAAGGACAGGAAGTAGGCAGCCAGTAGGGTCGAGTTTTCTGGTAGTCGATAAACGGCTGGCCGAAAAGACGCGCAAAGCGCATCTCCTTGAACAACGGGCCGATGATGCAATAGGCTGTAAGTCCAACGGCGATAAACAACTGGTCCGGGGTCCAGACAGGCACTGTCCAGACTGTGCAAGTGAAGGCCAAATAGATCGGTTGACGGCAAAGTCTGAATAGCCCACGTGTCGGCATTCCGGGATAGGCGGGTCGCACGTTGCGGAACACAGCCCACCAGCCGAGCGAACCGGTTTGCAAGGTGATGCCGGCATCGAGTATGGCTTTTGTGAGTAGAAGCCAGCTTGCGGCATAGAACCCGGTCAGTATCCAGAACAACGCGCCGTGCGCCTGCGACAAGATCACTCTACTTGGCGTCCAGAAGGTAAAGAGCACTAAAACTTGCGCGGAGGCAATGATCACATAAGTCGTTGCAGAAAGATCAACGCTGAATGCACCTGGTGCAAGCAGTGTTAGCCAACGGCGGCCGGATGGAGAGAGCAGGAAGGAATGGGCAAGCGGGAATTGTATCAGAAGCAGTGCATTGGCGAACCAGCTCACAGGCGCAGCCAATGTGCCGAGAGACCTGCTCATGCCGAAATACATCTGGAAAATCATCATGCCCACGCTAGCCACGAATAATCCATGACAGAGCAATCCATAGGCAATGGCGATGATCCGGCGATAGGCTATCTCCACGCGACTTGTCTCCGCTTGCTGGCCCTTCATTGACTGTAATATGATTGAACGTCTCGGGCAGTTTTCTAAGTGCCTAATACTCCTACGTGGGGGGTGGCAGCCCTCCAGAGGTTCGCCTCCCCTCCTGTCCATCACTCCATATTGAAATCATTGTTAAAATTTCATAGTCCAAGACTCGGTCGGAAACTCTACGCTGTCAGGGTCGCCAACAAGTCCACTCCATTGGATTGGGCATACTTGATACGCTCTAAGGTCAGCAACAATGCATGCTCCTAGAGGATTGATGCCGACATAAGAGTCCTTTGTGGGATTCCCACGAGTTTGCCGACGTGCGAGTCTTCAGGATGCGCACTGGCATCACCGTCTACTTGAACCCGACCGATCGCAAGCGCCTGCAGGTGATCGGTGACGACGCAACAGCCCCCAGAAGCAAATCTGGCGCGCCCGGATCGTGCTGGCCACGGCCGACGGGCTGGGCAAGGCGGCGATCATGCGCACAGCCAGTGTCGGCAAGACCGCCGTCTGGCGCTGGCAGGCGCGGTTCATGGAAGAGGGCGTGCCGGGTCTGCTGCACGACAAGACGCGGCCGGCACGGGTCGCTAAGCTGGCTGACGAGATGGCCGAACGGATTGTAGCCCTGACCCTGGGCGAGCCGCCCGGCGAGACCACTCATTGGACCTGCCGGTTGATGGCCAAGATCGCGCGCGTCAGCCTGACCTCGTTGCAGCGCATCTGGCGCGCCCATGGCTTGGCCCCGCACCGCATCCGCACCTTCAAGCTGTCCAATGATCCCAAGTTTGCGGCCAAGGTCCGCGACATCGTCGGCCTCTATGTCGATCCGCCGGCCCACGCCGTCATCCTCAGCGTCGATGAGAGGTCGCAGATCCAGGCCCTGGATCGCACCCAGCCAGGTCTGCCCCTGAAGAAGGGGCGGGCCTGGACCATGACCCACGACTACAAGCGACGTGGCACGACCACCCTGTTCGCCGCCTTCGACGTGCTGGAAGGCAAGGTCATCGGCCGCTGCATGCAGCGCCACCGGCATCAGGAGTTCATCCGCTTCCTGAACGCCGTCGAGCGAAAGGTCCCGACCGGCAAGACCATCCACGCCATCCTCGACAACTACGCCACCACAAGCATCCCAAGGTGATCGAATGGCTGGGCCGACACCCCCGCTGGACGTTCCATTTCACGCCCACCTCGGCCAGCTGGCTCAATGCCGTCGAGGACTTCTTCGCCATCCTCACCAAGCGCCGCCTCAAGCGCGGGATTTTCAAGGGCGTCGTCGATCTCCAGGCCGCCATCAACCGCTATGTCGAGGAACACAATGACGACCCCAAGCCCTTCGTATGGACCGCCGATCCAATCCGCGTCCTCGCCGCTATCAACCGCGGGAAGCAAGCGTTAGAATCACTCCACTAGGTTCGAGTCCGAATCCGGGCATGATTGGGATCGATGAGACACGGCGCTCCGTTTCAATTGGCATGACCGCCCGCTTCGACATCAATGCGCCGAAGGAGTTCGTTGGCGAGAGGACTTCGCACGAGCTGTTCGCCGGCGCTTTCAGAGCGGCCTCGTCCGCACGGGCTAAGTTTCGCACTTGCCTCGCC
>JANMMJ010000020.1:0-3322 GCA_031373255.1 Hyphomicrobiales bacterium | reverse complement strand
GTACGGGGATTGATCCAGGCGAAGCTGCCGCCCTCCATGAGCGCACTGCCCGACAGCGTGCGAAGGATCGGGATGCCGAGCCTGGCCAGCGTGCGGGTAATCGCCAGCTCTTCTCCGCGGCGGATGCGGGCTCCCATCCGGCACACAATGGCGCCGCCATTGACCATGATGAGCGGATCGCGCGTGTAGCAGGATTTGAGCCTTCCGCCATCGACACCATCGACGTGATGTACCTCTATGCCCTTGGCGGTCAGGGCTTTCACCAGCGCATCGTGCTGGTCCTGCATCTCTGAAACGGGCGGCACCCGGTCGCTTTGGAAATACCACCCGGCATCGAGATCGCCGAAGGAACCGATGCTTTCGATCCGCTTTGCCGGATCGACAACGCTCATTTCGGGGCCAGGCCGGTGCATCAGGATCGAACGGATGCGGCCCACGTCATTGTTGACGCCCCAGGCCCGTCCCCAATGCCGCTCAAGCTCGGACGCGTCCTCGAACGGCGGATCGCCGGGTGTCGCAAACATCCGCACCGTTTCATTGTAGATCCATCCTGGCGGCACAGTATCGTTCATGAAAATTCCCCTTCCAGATGCACTCAAGCCGAAGCCGCACCGGATGACAAGGTGAACCTCGCTCCCTCAGCAGCAGCCGTGGGCCGGGCTGGGCGGCGGCACGTCCATTGACGGGTTCTCGTCGAAGAAACCGAAGGGCATCCAGTGAAACCCGGCATAGACGACCGGCTGCACCGGCCAGTCCTCCGGGCGCGGCAGATGGTGATAGTTGAGCGTGTACCACACCACCACATTCTCGTTCTCGAGCGGCCTGTCGGCACGCGTCCAGGCGGGAAGCCCGTCGCCGCCCGCATGCTGGTTGGGATACCAGCCTGCCGGGAACAACTCGCCGGCTTGATAGCGCGTCGCCCAGAAATGCTTGAACATGAAGGCCGCCCGTTTTCCCACCGGCGCTTCCGGATGAAGAAACGGCAAGGCGTTGGTGGAGGGCACAAGTTTATAGGCGGTGTTCTGGCCCAGCTTGTTTTTCACTGACGGATTGACCACTTTCCAGTAGCGCTGCGAGGCCATGTCGAGCGTGCGCTGCGCCTGAAGCTCTCGTTCGAGCCGGGTTTCCACAGTGCGGATGGCATTGCCATGGGGATTGCCCGGACCCATCGGGAGGCTCTCGAAACCCACCTCGCGCACTGCATTCTGATCGCCATCCACCGCCATGTCGAAGCGGTAGGAGAAGACATGCTGATGCGTGTGCGACTCGATGCCGGGCGCAATGACATTGCCAAACTGTGACCTAGTGTCATCGGCAGTCGCCGTAGGAAAGGGGATGCCCGTGGCCTTCACCTCAACGCCGATTGTGCCGTCCTGGTAGAAATACCAGAAGAAGCCATAGACATAGTTGCCAATGGTCGAAATTCCCGAAAGCACCAGCCGCCGCGAGCGCGCCCGCGCCACCTCGCCATTCATGAAGTTGGTGTATTTCCACAGCAGCCCGAAGTCTTCTTCGTGTATGCAGATGGCATTGTCGATCTTCTTCGGCTGCCCATGCCAGTCATGCGACCACACATCGAAATAGTGGATGCTGCCCAGGCAGTCGCAGCCAAAGAGCAGCGGATCGTAATATTGGCCCACACCATACTCGCCGGTGTCGAAGGCATTTCGGCGGAAATTGCCGCCCGTGGGATCGCCATAAGGCACGACCATTTCGGCCATCGAAGCACGGTACATGATCGGGCGGATGCGGCCCTTGTCCTCGTAGCCGATATCATAGAGCACGAGGCCCTCGCGCACATTGAAGCCAACACGGAGGTGCCACTTCTGCCAGCGCACCAGCTGGCCTTCGACTGCAAAGCTGGGGCCTTCGGGCTGGGTGATGGCGAGTGGCTTGAGATCGTTGCGCAAACCCTCCGTGCGCAAGATCCGCGGCTCTTCCGGCGGGATCGGTACCACCCCGAAGTCATCGATGCGGATGACCTTGCCGCGCCGCAGGTCGATCACCGGATGCAGGTTGGCGATGGGCCGGCCGTAAGGGTTACTGCCGTCGGCATTCATCAGCCAGCAATGGCCATAGGCAATGCGCTCGCCTTCTTCCGCGGCAATGCCGAAGTTGCCGGCCGCCCAGGGCTCGACCAGAACCTGGCTTGTATCGGTGATGCCACGCCTGGCGCAGGCGGCGATAAAACCCGGATCGGCGCGGGCGATGCGTCCGCCTTCGAGGAATTCATCGCCCACGATCCGCGCCTGGACGCCCGGCACATGCCGCCAGCGCACGAGCTTTTGAGTGCGGAGATTAACGACCCCATCGAAGGTGCGGTTGCTGCTGGGCTCGTAGCAACACACGAACGCCTTGCGGGAGAACACGCTGCCAGGCCGGAAGGCGCGCACCTCGGTCTTGCCGGGTTCATCGAGCGCGATGGTCTCGAACCAGGCGGACTGATCGAGGCCGCTCTCGGCGCGCACCAGGGAGGCGGCGAAGGCAATTTCCTCACCATTCAAGGGATCGCACGGATGGGCGGTGGCAGGCGAAGGGGAAGCAATCATGATTCCTGGAGGGAGCGTTTGAGGGAAAGGCGAGGCTAGCTGGCCGGCACGTCTCATTCAATCCTCTGCGCAGACACGCACTGGACGGGATGCCCGGTGTAACCTACTTTTGCGCGCACCGGAGATTTCGGAGCGCCTGCCGTGGAACTGCAGAATTATCTGGAGCGTGTGGGCTACAAGGGCCCGGTTGAACCTTCGCTCGCCTGCCTGACCGGCATTCATCGCGGCCACGCCTTCTCAATTCCCTACGAAAACCTCGATGTTCAACTCGGCCGCAGGCTCGATCGCGGCCGCAAGCGTATTTTTGACAAGCTGGTCATGAGGCGGCGTGGCGGCTGGTGCTACGAACAGCACGAATTGATGCTCTGGGCGCTTCAGGCGATTGGCTTTAATGCCATGATGGTCACGGCCGCCGTGCATCGCCGCGAATTTGGCGAAATGAAAACCGGCAATCACACAGCGATCCTCGTCGATCTCGATCAGATCTATCTCTGCGATGTAGGTCTGGGTGACGGCATCCGTTCACCCATTCCGCTGGCCGAGGGACTGCATGTTCAGAAAGGCCTGTCATTCCGGCTCGAACCTATCGCCGGGGGTTACTGGCGCTTTCACAATCATGAATTTGGCTATCCGCTGGATTTTGATTTCCGTCCCGAGCCCGTCGACGAGGCTGTGATCGACGCGAAGGCCGGCGAATTGCAAACCAGGGCCGAGTCCGTCTTCATCCAGAATCTCGCCTGCCAGATCATGCAGGAGGAGTCGGTGACCTGCCT
>JANMMJ010000145.1:0-57536 GCA_031373255.1 Hyphomicrobiales bacterium | reverse complement strand
GAAGCCGATATCGTCGGCGACGCCGCCTTCTATGCCAAGCCGCCCCGCATAGGCGTATTCCACGCCGCCCCAATCGCCCAGCTGGCCCACCCATCCGATGATCCGGGCCTTTTCTTCAAGCGGGTCGGTTCTGAAATTTCCGGTATTTTTCAATTCTGGAGAAGCGCCGACGATACCGATACCCGCGAAAATATCGTCATAGCGGATGGCCCCGTAGAAACACCCGGTAATGCCGGCGCCATCGGAACCGTAGACAGCGTCATTGCAATGGCCGCCAACCGTCTCGATCTCTGCGGCTGCTGCGGGCTGCGCAAGCCCTGCGGCAAGTACCGCGCCAAAAACGGCCGCTCCCCAACGTGTTCTCATTACCGCATCCACAAACTGGTGACCCGGGAGCGAACCTAGTCAGAATTGCTTAATGAATCCAGCAGGAACATGAAGCGCAGCGCATGGCCGAATCAACTTTAGGATTTACCAGTCTTGCGGTTGGCAAACCGGCTGAAACCTTTTGTTGTTGGCCGCGCGGCAAAGCGGGCCGCCAGTGTCATAGGCCCGGCGCTGATCAAAAAATAATCATACTCCGCCGGCCGCTCCGAAGCCATCATGTAGTGGAAATGCACGTAATTCCAGTCATGGTGCTTTTTCCGGAAACCCTCTGGGGTTAGAAGTTCGAAAAGCTTGGTGGAGAGGACCTTTGGTGTCTCGCCCTTGCTCGGCAAACCCATCAGCCCCACCGGATCCTGCAATGCGAACGTTGCGCCATCCTGCGCTGCCGTAAAATCGATCCACCCAATTGCTGGCTCCGAAACGATCGCTTGCACCGATTGCCTGAACCATTCCGTTCCCGGGAGCCAGGCCAGCATGGGGATACTGCCGCCAAGTGTCAGGAGCGAAACGGCAGGCCCGTGCCTGGCAAAATCTGGGTCTCGCTTGAGAATGCGCGCCAGCAGGTCGCAAACCGTTTGCGCTCCCGTACTGTGGCCGACAAGCAGCACTTCATCGATTCCGTCTGCTTTGATTGCGTTCAGGATATGGTCCGCAAAGAAATCCAGCCGGACATCCAGTTCGGGCACCTCGCGCGCTGCCTGTTTCAGATTGAATGCGTAAATCCGCACCAGCCAGTGCATGCCGAGCTTCGTGTCGAGTACGGGGCTTGCGAATTTGAAAATCGGCCAGCCGAACCCCGCGCCCAGAATCGCTCCTGCCCACCACGGCGCCCCAAGTGCCAGCGATGCACAGGACAAGAGAAAGATCATGAGCGCTGAGATGATGATCATCAGCATGATGAGAAGAGCCGGGTAGATGGCGGCAATGAACGTCGGCCATGAGGTTTGCAGCACCCGCCGCAGAACCCCGGTAAGAATGTAGCGCCAGTATGTCTTTGCGGCGATCCCTACCATGGCAAATTCGCCGCGTGGCCAATGTTGCCGCATGATGTCGTCCCAGCGCAGGAAATCATAGGTGGTGTCGACCTGCCGGCTTCCCTGTCTCCAGGCTACGGTCCATCGGGCGATGTGCCTGCCAAGCCGCTTCCGTGCACTTGTTTCGATGCGATACCCCGAGACACCGGCCTGCAAGGCCGCCTGGCTCGTGTACAGATCATGATAAAAAGCGGCCCCCTTGGGATCATAGCCACTGACGAAAAACACCTGCCGCCTGCGCACATTCGCCACGGCTTCCGTGACCGGTTCTGCGTCTTGATCCGCCATTCGTTCGCCGCACTTGTTTGAGGCCAGACCTTTACGCTAACACCTTGCCAATGCAAAGCTTGCCCCACGAGCCCCCGGCCATTGCGGATGCCCCTGCTGGGAACTGGGTTGATCGCTTCATTCCGGATACGCTCCGCCCCTATGCAAGGCTGTCGCGCCTTGACCGGCCGATTGGCTGGTGGCTTCTGCTCTTGCCGTGCCTCTGGTCGTTGGCGCTCGCCACCAAAGCCACAGGCGGTGGACTGCCCAGCCTCTGGTATGCTGCCCTTTTCATCGCCGGTTCCATCGTCATGCGGGGTGCCGGCTGCACCCTCAACGATATTGCCGATCGCGATATCGATGTGAAGGTTGCCCGCACCCGCGCCAGGCCCATCCCGGCTGGCGATGTCACGGTGCGCGCCGCCATCGCCTACCTGCTGGTCCAGTGCCTGATTGGCCTCGCCGTTCTGCTTCAGTTCAATTGGCACACGGTCTTTCTCGGTGCGGCCTCATTGCTTGTGGTGGCGATCTATCCCTTCATGAAGCGCATCACCGATTGGCCGCAGCTTGTCCTGGGCTTCGCCTTCAATTGGGGCGCCTTGGTTGGCTGGAGCGCTGTCACGGGCTCGCTCGCGGCCGCCCCGATCCTGCTTTATTTCGGCGGCGTTGCCTGGACCCTGGCGTACGACACCATCTACGCCCTGCAGGACACGGAAGACGATGCCTTGATCGGCGTTCGCTCCACGGCACTCAAATTCGGAACATCGTCGCCTTATTGGATTGCGGGCTTTTTCGCCCTGGCCATTGCCCTGATTGATGCAAGTTTCTGGCTTGCAGGTGCAGGCCTTATTGCCCATATCGGTGTTGCCGGAGCGGCACTTCATACTGCCTGGCAGGTTTCGCGGCTTGAGATATCAAGCTCCCAGCGCTGCCTGTCGCTCTTTCGCTCAAACCGGACGTTTGGCTTGATCGTCCTCGCTGGAATTCTACTGGATTGTCTTATGCCATGACCGCCGATCTCCTTGAACTCGCGTCCGATCTGCTGCGGCGCGCCAAAAAAAACGGCGCTGACGCGGCCGATGCAATTGCCGTCAATCGAAGCGATACCGAAGTTGGCATTCGCGAAGCAAAGCTTGAGAGTCTGGAACAGGCAGAATCGCGCGAAGCCGGCCTTCGCGTTTTCGTTGGCCAGTCCTCGGCAGTCATATCCGGCAGCGTGCTGGACGCGGCAGGCCTCGAAAGGATGGTCGAGATGGCGATCGCCATGGCCAGGCTAGCCCCGCCTGATCCCTATGCCGGTCTGGCCGGTAGGGCGGAAATCGGCGTTTCAGCCGCGGCACTTGATCTCGAAGCCCGCGACCTTCCCGGGGTTCCCCAGTTGGAGCAATGGTCCCGCGAAGCGGAAGCGGCCGCACTCGCCGTGCCGGGTGTCGCCAAATCCTCTGGCAGCGGCGCCTCCGCTACCCGCCGTTCAATCGCGCTGGTCACATCGAACGGCTTTTCTGCAAGCTATGCCCGAACGTCTGTCGGTTTCAGCACGTCCGTGATCGCCGGTTCGGGAACATCCATGGAGCGCGATTATGAATATTCTTCAGCGCTTCATCCCCAGGATCTCAAATCACCAGCGGAAGTTGGCCGCATTGCCGGTGAACGCGCCGCGAAGAGGGTGAACCCGCGCAAGATCAAGTCACAGTCTGTTCCGCTGGTCTATGACCGCCGGATTTCTTCAAGCCTTGTCGGCCACCTGATCTCCGGAATTCTGGGTTCCGCCGTCGCGCGCAAATCCAGCTTCCTGCAGAGCAGTCTCCATCAAATCATCATGCCGGAATCCATCACCATTGTGGACGATCCGCACATGGTCCGTGGTCTCGCCTCCCACCCCTTCGATGGCGAAGGATTACCCGGCGCGGCATCGAACCTCGTCGAAAACGGCCGATTGTTAAGCTGGTTGCTCGATTTGCATTCGGCCCGTCAATTGGGGCTTAAGCCTACTGGTCATGCGGCGCGCGGTATGTCAAATCCACCATCTCCTTCTTCATCCAACGTTTACATGAAACCCGGCACCGTCGATCCCCGTGCGCTCATTCAGGACATTAAGTCAGGTGTCTTTATCACTGAGCTGATCGGCATGGGTGTCAATATGGTGACGGGTGATTATAGCCGCGGTGCGGCCGGTTTCTGGATTGAGAATGGCGAACTCGCCTATCCGGTCAGTGAAATCACCGTTGCTGGAAATCTCAAGGACATTTTCCGCAACATGACCCCTGCCAACGATCTCGAATTCCGTTCGGCGGCCAACGCGCCGACGATCCGTATCGAGGGCATGACGATTGCCGGTTCCTGATCAATTTAGGCCAGACCTGCGGGATTATTCCCTTCTGATCGAGACGGTGCGCGAAGCAGGTGCGCTGGCCTTGACCATGTTCCGCCAGACGGTGCGGCGCTGGATCAAGCCAGACGGTTCACCGGTGACAGAAGTCGATATGGCTGTCGACAAGCTCTTGCGAACCAGGCTCCGGGCAGCGCGGCCGAACTACGGCTGGCTCTCCGAGGAAACACCGGACAGTTCCGCGCGCCTCGCTGCCAATGCATTGTGGATCGCCGATCCGATCGACGGCACCCGCGCCTTCGTCGATGGCACGGACGAATGGTGCGTGGCGGTGGCTCTGGTTGTCGCGGGCAAGCCCGTGCTCGGCGTGGTCTATCGCCCGGTCATTGAGGAGTTCTACAAAGCAGGGCTGGGCATGGGCGCCTGGTTGAACGAAAAACCTTTGGTGTTGCCCGACAAGCAAGGCTTGGATGGTGCGAAGGTCGCGGGAAGCGCGAGCGTCCTCAGGAAATTGGCAGCACATGGCAATATCGACCACCATGCCAGGACCAGCGTGCCATTGGCGTTGCGCCTTTGTCATGTTGCCTCGCAAACCTGCGATGCCGCTGTTTCGCCCGGGAACAAGAACGACTGGGACCTTGCCGCAGGCGATGTGATCGTGCACGAAGCGGGGGGAAAGGTGACAGGAATTGACGGCCAGCCCTATGTCTACAATCGCCGCGACACGTGGCAGAAGGGGCTCGTGGCCGGAAGCGTGTCATTGCATCGGAAAATTATCTCGGTGATGGGGACAGGACATGGCAACGAAACCGGCTAAGCCCAGCCAGCAGCTTCTGCATCTGGTTTTTGGCGGGGAGCTTGAAGATCTGAAGGGTGTGACATTCAAGGATGTCCCGAACCTCGATATCGTGGGCATCTATCCCAACTACGCTGAGGCCCAGGAAGCCTGGCTCGGCAAGGCGCGCGAGACGATTGACAACGCGCACATGCGTTATTTCATCGTTCACCTGCACCGCTTGCTCGATCCCGAAGCGGTGAAGCCGGCCAAAACGAAAAAACGCTAGACCGGAATGTCCATTGACGAAACCGGCAAGTCCCCCGGCACCCGGCGGAGCAGTTCGTTCTTGATCTCAAACAGCCTCATTCAGCGCCAGCCGGCATTCCGGCGCTGGCGCGCCTATTGACATATGTTCCTATTATGTTCTAGTTGTCCTATGGCGATATTATACTTTACGTACCCAATTAGAGACATTATGTTGTCTGTATAGGGAGTTAAGACCATGTCATCCGTCCTTTCAGACAAGCACTTTCACGACGAAGCCGCCGCCTACAAGTTTGTAGAGGCTCGGGTTTGGCCGGAAGGTCCGGTGTGCCCGCATTGTGGCGGTGTGGAGCGGATTGCCGCTCTCAAGGGCAAGTCAACCCGTGTTGGCGTTTACAAGTGCTACCAGTGCCGCAAGCCCTTCACCGTGAAGGTTGGCACCGTATTCGAGGCCAGCCATGTACCGCTGAAACTGTGGCTCCAGGCCATGTTCCTTTTGGCCTCATCCAAGAAGGGCATTAGCTCTAACCAGCTTCACCGCACCCTTGGCGTGACCCTGAAAACCGCGTGGTTCATGTCGCATCGCTTGCGCCTTGCCATGCAGGTGGTCGGCCTTGAGCCGATGGGTGGCGCTGGCCAGACCGTCGAGGTTGATGAGACTTTCATCGGGCGAATTAAAGGCGCTCCCAAAGGTCGTAGTGGTTGGGGCCACAAGAATGTTGTTATGACCCTTGTGGAGCGTAAGGGCCGCGCTCGCAGCTTCCACGTTGCCAGCCCCAGCCGTCACGATGCGGAAAAGGTCGTTCTGACCCACGCCGATAAATCCTCATCGTTGATGAGCGACGAAGGCAACCACTACATTGCTCTTGGCAAGCAGTTTGCCAGCCATGACGTCGTGAACCACAGCAAGGAAGAATACGTTCGCGGCAATGCTCATACCAATACCGTTGAAGGCTTCTATTCGATCTTCAAGCGTGGCATGAAGGGAACTTACCAACACTGTGGCGAACGTCACCTTCACAGGTATCTTGCTGAATTTGATTTCCGCTATTCAAACCGTGTGGCGCTTGGCGTGAATGACATTGGCCGCACCGATCACATGATCCGTGGTATCGTAGGCAAGCGCCTCACCTATCAAACAACTAACTGACGGGACTTACCCATATGGCCGCAAAGCCAAGGACAAAACCAAAGCCCAAAAAGATGACGAATAAAGAGCAATCCGAGCGGTTCATTCAGACCGCTCGGGAGCTTGAAGCAGATGAGAGCGGCAAGGCATTCGAAAGTGCGGCCACGCGTCTGTTTGCTGCGAAAATTCGAGGCCCTAGTCCTCAATAGGTTGAAAAAATTCAAATGGCACGGTGAATTTTATCCCACGTGCTCTTTTTACATTCTCCACAATGTATGGGCTTAATTGAGCAAACAGTGGAGAAATATCTCTGCAATCCATGAGCTTGCGTTAACAATGAAGGCGCAATGATCCGCTATTTGGAGCAACATAGATTCGCTTTTTTTCGCAAATAGTGGCGTGTCAACTATTCGATCAGCTTGGAACGCATCGGGGGCACGATGCCTAGTGTTAGTATAGGCTTCATGGAAGAATTTTAAAAAACCCTTCATCTTTGGCGAGTCTTCCACGATCAACATTGCGCTCTCGCCGGGTGCGTTGCGCTCAATCTCAGCGTTTACATCTTCTATTGCTCGAACAAATGCGTAGCAAAATGAGATTTGTTGTACTCGTTGAGAGGTTGCGTTTGGAAACTGCAATGAAATTTCTTTACTGGTTTCAGTCCTATCAATTGCGCTGATTGCAAGTCGCAGATTAAATAATCTGGGCACTTGGACAAGCCGTGACAAAATTTTTAGACGTTCCGCCTTAGACCAACTTTCCCGTGGGAAAGTCTTGGCTCCATGCCAAATATCCTTGGCATGGAATACAAAACGATGTTGCTCCTCGCCGAACAATTCATCTGATAAATCCGCATAATACGCTTCAATGTCTCGCCATTGGGTGTCCGGGTTAATCAATACAGCCGCAATAACGAGATGTGGCTCATGAGCAAAATTCGATATTCCGGCCTCGTCGATATAGACAAACCGCACGATATTATTGCCCTTTAGAACGCCACCGTCAAAAGATCGGGGATTATAAGTCACCACAATCTATCCTTTGGTAATGGGTACGGCAAGTATAATATCGCCTGTCCTATAGGAGGAACTTCAGAACACATGGACTGGGACAGAGTTATCGAGCGTAATCAGGCAGCACTCATCCGTATCGTGGCGATGCTCATCGCCATGGTGGAAATGGGAACGGGCGGCATGGTGGCGTTGCTTCCGCCGTCTCTCTACAACGCGGTGTCGCGGATGTTGCTTCCAACGGAATCGGCGGTGCGCCGCCTGATTGCCATCGCGGCGCGCGGGCTCAAGATCAAACCCGCTCTCATCCGTCCAATGCCCAAGGGGCTTGTTCTTGCCGCAAAGGGCGGCGGACAGATTTCGTTTCAGCTCTTCGACACGCGCCAGCGGTTCAGCAGCAACAGCCGAAGGCGTGCCGCCGCAAATCCCCGCATTCACGTCTTTGCCGACAGTCCGCTCGTCCCGTTGTTTCAGACCCGGCCAGTTGAGATTCCCATCCCTGAGCCGGATGACACCATCGACGCTACGCGCCTCGGCCGCCGTCTCGCCGCGGTCAGGATGGCGCTCGACAACCTGCAGCGGCAGGCCAGGCGCCTGGCGCGCTGGAAAGCCCGGCGCGACCGGATGCAAAAACCTACCTTCTTGTCGCCGTTCCGCCCCGGTCCCCCACCCGGACATCGCAAGGAGGCGATGGCGGAAATCGACTTTGTGCTGCGCGAGTGCCATGGACTGGCCCGCGACGCGCTACACGAAGACACGTCCTGATCACATCCTACCATCGAAACGGTGGCGGACTCGCGGATGATTCCGTGAGGCTTCATTCCGCTTTAGATCAAACCCCGTTCAGCCAGGTTGCGCATGAGGTGGCTTGCTCCGAAAGTCCACCTCGGCGCGTCGTGCGAATAGACCATGCGGTTTACCAGCGCGCCAAGTTCGGGCGCTGCGACAGTAACGATGTCGCCGACCTTGTGGGTAAAGCCTTGACCGGGCGTATCCCGGTCCTCGATGGGCGCAAACAGCGTTCCACAAAACAGCACGGCACCATCGGGGTACTGATGGTTCGGACCGATCATTTGCGATACGAGATCGGCCGGATCGCGGCTGATCTTGGACATTGATGATCGTCCCTTGAGCGCATAGCCCTCAGGGCCTTCGACGGTAAGCGTCAGTTCCATTTGCCGCACGTGATCGAGTGAAAAGCTCTTGTCGAAAAAGCGGATGAACGGACCTATCGCGCAACTCGCATTGTTGTCCTTTGCCTTGCCGAGCAACAGGCCCGAGCGGCCTTCGATATCGCGGAGGTTCACGTCATTGCCCAGCGTTGCACCGACGATCCGCCCAGTCGACGCAACGATCAGCACCACTTCCGGCTCGGGATTATTCCACTTCGAAATGGCGTTGATGCCTGCATCGGCGCCATGCCCTACTGCCGACATCACCTGGGATTTGGTGAAAATCTCCGCATCCGGTCCGATGCCGACCTCCAGGTATTGCGACCACATGCCCTGTTCGATCAGCACCGCCTTGAGCTGCATGGCCTCTGGCGAGCCCGGCTTCAGCTTGGAAAGATCGTCGCCGATCAGCGACGCGATTTCCTTGCGAATTGCAGCGGACGATTCCGGATTTCCGCGGGCGCGCTCTTCGATCACGCGTTCGAGCATGGAGATCGCAAAGGTCACACCCGCCGCCTTGATGGCTTGAAGGTCGATCGGCGCGAGCAAGTGGCTCGCAACATCTTCAACTGTACCGAGGTCGTAACCTTCGGCGGCACGAGCGGCACCCGCCGGGTCATCTTCTTCGCAAAGGTCGCGTATCGTCGGGTAGCTTTTGGAAATATCCATGGCCCGGCCATGGTCGAGGCGGACGACACAGGGGCCGCCATCCCCGTCGCGCCAGACACGGCCAACCAGCGTGGCGTCTTGCAGGTCGGTAGGCAGGCACTTCTGGATATCGGTTTTGAGCATGGTTTTACAGTAGCCCGTCCTTCTGCATTTTGCCCAGTGGAAACTCGGCCAG
The DNA here is from genome assembly GCA_031373255.1 of Hyphomicrobiales bacterium. GTDB lineage: Bacteria > Pseudomonadota > Alphaproteobacteria > Rhizobiales > Aestuariivirgaceae > JANMMJ01. Next base: position 48,322 of record JANMMJ010000145.1, on the reverse strand, counting down.
CGGATCGTTCGTGGCAAGTACGTCAAGCTGTGCCTGGGCTTGCCTGCAGTCCACCGCCATCTGCTTTACCAGTTCTTCGATTGAACCGAATTTCCGGTCTGGCCGGATGAGATCGATGAATTCGACGAGCATCGTCTGGCCATAGAGATCGCCGGAGAAATCGAAAATATATACCTCAAGAAATGTCCGGTCGCTGTCAAAGGTTGGCCGCTGCCCAAAATAGCCGGCCCCACCCCACCCGCGCGATGGACCGCCATCTGCCGGACGCACCCTTACCGAATAGATCCCCTGAAATGGTTCGGCGCCGGGTTCCAGCAGAATGTTGATGGTTGGAAAGCCGATGCTCTTGCCGCGCTGGTCGCCTCTCTGAATCTCGCCCATCACGGTCCAGCGATAGCCGAGCTGATGCGCGGCGTCCTGCACGTGGCCGTGACGCAATGCATCGCGAATGGCGCTTGAGGCAAAGGGTGCCAGGCCGTCGTCATCGGTGACCTGTTCGACAATTGAGACGCCGAATCCGAGCTCGTCGCCGAGCGATCGCATGGTCTCGGGACTGCCCTTCCGGCCCTTGCCGAAATGAAAATCATAGCCGGTTACGACATGCCGGACGCTGAGCCGTTCGATCAGTTCGCGCCGCACGAAATCTTCCGGCGCCAGTGATGCCAGGGCGGCATCGAAGGTCAGCGTCACCATGAATTGCGCCCCAAGTGCCTTGATAAGGCGCGCTTTGAGCGGATTTGGCGACAGCCTGAACACCGGCTCGTGCGGCCGGAAAAATGTCTTCGGATGCGGGTCGAAGGTGATCAGGCCCCAGGCGGTACCAAGGTCGCGCGCTGTTTGTGCAGCTGTCTCGAGCAACACCTGGTGGCCGCGATGCACCCCGTCAAAATTGCCGATGGCCGCGACACCGCCATGAATTTCTTGCGGTGCAGTCTCTCCCGCTCCAATCAGTATCATGAAGCTGTTCGATTCGGCATGAAGTGATGAAGCGGTTCGGCGTCTGGCATGATGAAATTCTGGGATGGTCCGTGCGTTGCGCCGCACAATAGACAGAGATCAGAAGGGCTTAAAGCAAAACATTCGCACCCGCTTTCCGGCCTTACCAATGCAGGTCGCGCTGAACGAGCACGATCCGGGCCTCTGGAATGCGTGAGCGGACTTCGCGTTCCACCGCCTCTTGCGATAGCGCGGCATCACTCACCCCGCCGGTAATCAGAACGCAATCCAGCCCGAACCGCGCCGCCCCTGCGATGTCCGTATCTGGCCCGTCGCCGATGGCAACAACATCATTCTTGCCCACCGGCGCCTTTCGCAGTTCCGCGGCGCGCTGTAGTGCCAGTTCGTAGATCGGCTGGAATGGCTTTCCAGCCATCAAAACGAGGCCCTGGTCTCTCTCGTAAATCTCGGCAATTGCGCCCGCGCAATAGACAATCTGGTTGCCGCGCCGCACGATCTTGTCGGGATTGGCGCAGATCATTGTCAATCCAAGCGTCTTCATCCGCCCCAGGATTGGAGCATAATCCTCGCCGGTCTCGCGCGTATCGTCGTGAAGGCCGGTGCAGACTACGGCATTGGCCTCTTCAAGGGGCACAAGACGCGTCGGGAGCCCTTCAAAGATGCCCTTGTCGCGCTCCGGCCCGATGTGATGCACGGCCCCCTTGCCATGCTGGACAATCAGGCTGCGCGTGACATCGCCGGAGGTGATGATTGCATCGTAAGCCGATCGCGGCACCCGCAGGCCATCCATTTGCTCGGCGACGTTTCCAGCCAGCCGCGGCGCATTTGTGATGAGCAGCACGATCCCGCCATTTTCACGGTGTTTGCTGAGCGCGTCGCTTGCGGGCGGGAAAGAGGTAAGCCCGTCGTGGATAACGCCCCAGACATCGCAGAACCACACCGGATAACGGACTGACAGGTCTTTCATGAAAGGGATTATGCCGCCCGCGCGCAGATCGGCTCAAGCCCCACATCGGATTTGACCAGGCGCGGAGTGGCAAAATGCGGTCCGCTGACATATTTCGCCCAGCGCCGCACGGCATCGGCCTGCTCGGCGGTTTCCACCCCGCCGACCATCACCTCGATGCCTTGCGAAGCTGCAATCCGCGCCGCATTGCGCCAGACGGGAACCCCATCGGCGAGGCCCGCGGTAAACTCGATTGAGCGGAAGCCCAGGCTTTTCAGCGCGGCGAATTCGATACCCGAAGCGGCGGCACCGCCCAGACCCAGCGTGGCGCCAGAACGCGCAAACTGGGCCAGGCCCTGAATGCCGGCGTCCGTCAATTCCGCAAATGCGCTCTGTTCCACTTCCAGCGTCACCTGATGAACGATATCCGGCGCATCACCCAGCAGGCGGATCATTTCCGCTACATAAGCAGGCGCGGCCAGCGTGGCTTTTCCGATGGGCACGAAGATCGACACCTCACGCCCCTTCGACGAAAGACGGCGCAATACGGGCAATGCCCGGGTCAGCGCGAATACGTCAAGAGCCGGCCGCAATCCGCCCCGTTCAGCCTTGACGTAGAGATCCTCGGACCCGGCGCGCCTGTCGCCACCTGCCCGAAGCCATAGCCAGGCCCGGTAATGTGAAGTTGTGTTGGTCGCGGTGGCAATGATGGGCTCGAGATAGAGATCGAGCTGCTCGTCGTTGAGCGTCGGCTTGGCGGATTGTACCGGCGCAGCGGCCGGAACCGCCTCTGGCGGCGCCAGGTAAGCCGTTGTCATGTCATGAAAATCACGGCGGACCTTGTGGAATTCGTCAAGCAGCTTGTTTCGCTCGTTGCGCGGCGCTTCCAGCTTCCGCTCGACAGCCTCAACCCGGGCGCGAAGCCCGGCCGCCTCATGGAAGGCGCTGTCATGCGCACTCCGCAATGCCGCAATATCCTCCTTGCTGACCACGCTTTCGGTCTGCCGGAAAGTCACGGAAGCGAGCTGTGCGATGCCGAGAAGCAAGACGGCGGCGATCAGTGCCCCCTCGTAGCGCTGCTCGGCGAACAGCATGTAGAACGCCACAAGCACCCCGGCGACAGCCAACGCTGCCAGCAGCGATACCCAGAAAAGTCTGCCAGTTTTCATTAAGGCCGCCCCAATAAGCCTTCCCGAATCAATAAGGCCGGAGAGTAAACCAGTCTCCGGCCTTTGAGAATCGACTTCGAACGCCGCAATCAGGCGACCGAGTTCAGGACCTTGACCAACTTGTCGGTAAACAGCTCGTCGATCTGGTTTTCCGTGATGATGAGCGGCGGCGATAGCGCAATCGTGTCGGCCGTGATGCGCACCATCACGCCATGGTCATGGAAGCCGTTTTCCATGGCTTTATAGGCGCGTAGACCGGGTGAGCCTTCAATCGGCTTCAGATCGATGGCGGCAACCAGCCCGATGGTGCGGATATCCTCAACCAGAGGATGGCCCTTCAGCGTGAATGCGGCATCGGCAAAGGTGTCTTCGAGCTTGAGGGCGCGCTCGAACAGGTTCTCGTTCTTGTAGAGCTCCAGCGTTGCCACACCCGCCGCCGCAGCCATCGGATGGCCCGTATAGGTATAGCCATGGAACAGCTCGATCACATGGTCCGGCCCGTTCATGAACGCGTCGTAGATATGCTGGCGCGCCATCACGCCGCCCATCGGCACCGTGCCGGATGTAACGCCTTTGGCGAAGGTGAGAAGGTCCGGAATGACGCCAAAACGCTCCGCCGCGAAGCCATGGCCGAGACGCCCGAAACCGGTGATAACCTCATCGAAAATCAGCAAAATGCCGTGTTTGTCGCAAAGCTCGCGGAGCCGCTTCAGATAGCCCTTGGGCGGCGCCAGGACGCCCGTGGAGCCGGCCATCGGCTCGACGATGACGGCGGCAATGGTCGAGGCGTCATGCAGCGCCACGAGCCGCTCAAGCTCGTCGGCGAGGTGCACGCCCCAGTCCGGCTCGCCCCGCGAATAGGCCTGTTCCTTGCGGTTATAGGTATGCGGCAGATGGTCGACGCCGGCGATCATCGTGCCGAACATCTTGCGGTTGGCCACCATGCCGCCCACCGAAATGCCGCCGAAATTCACCCCGTGGTAGCCGCGCTCGCGCCCGATCAGCCGGGTGCGGTGCGCCTGGCCCTTGGAGCGATGATAGGCGAGCGCGATTTTCAGTGCCGAATCAGCCGCTTCCGAGCCCGAATTGCAGAAGAATGCATAGTTGAGATCGCCCGGCGCCAAGGTGGCGAGCCTGGACGCAAGCTCGAACACTTTCGGGTGCCCGAACTGGAATGTGGGAGCAAAATCAAGCTCCGCCGCCGATTTCTGGATCGCCTCCACGATCGGCTCGCGGCAATGTCCGGCATTGGAGCACCACAGGCCGGCACTGCCGTCCAGGATGGCGCGGCCCGACATGTCGAAATAATGCATGTCCTTGGCCCTGGCGATCATCCGCGGCTTCTTCTTGAAGGCCCGGTTGGGCGTGAACCCCATCCAGAAAGGCTCGAGATTGTTGGGCGATGCGTCCCAGGTGATTGCATCCGAATGCTTTTGCGGCTTGTTCATGGCGGGCGCTCCTTTGCCGGGTGTTTGCCACTGATAGCAGACCCGGGGCAAACTGGAAAATGGCCAGCGCCGGGCGGTATCCGGTGCCAGATCGCCGGGCGCCAAAATCGCGTCATTTGCCCCCCGGAACCGGCCGGATGCATGTCAAAACCGGCGCGTTTTCGTGCATTTTGCGTGCATGCGCATGCGCCGGAAACACGCCCCCGAACGCCCATGATATCACCGGTGATAGCATTAACGATTTGCCCCCGGCGGCCGTTAACTTCGATCCTTTACCTTGAATGTTAAGGAACCTGTTTCAGCTATGCTTCTTCCCATGGCAAAGAAGCTCACCATCGCCTCCGCGGTCTACCTGGCAACCGATATCGGCTGCGCCGTCGCCGTCAACGGCGCCGCCATCCTGGCGCTGCGCGGTCCGTTCTGGAATTACCTGACCGCACTCCAGGTTTTCTAGACCGTCCTGAAGGTATGAAGGATAGAAATTAGAGATTGGCGCCGGCGGGTTCACCCACATCCTTGCTGCACGTCTTGAGCACAGTCTCTATGGCGGCCTTCAAATCGGGGCCTGCTCGATCAAATCCGAAAAGCCTTGAAACAGCGATAACGAGTTCTTCGTTTTCAGTGTACCCATTGTGCTGGATGGCCAATTGAATCGCAGCATTTATTTCGGAAGGCGGAAGCATATCTGCCTTCCTGACCGTCGCAGATGCGGTGGCTCTGTTGCGAACCTTTATCGGTACATCAGGCTCGACAGGGCTGAAAAAGCTATCCTCCCTCACAACTTGACCCGATCGGATCGCAAGATGCAGTCCTTTCGCAACAGCGACCGAAATTCTTGCGCCGGTCCGCTCCTTCGTTGCGGTGACAGTGCATTCAATTCCAAAATTGATCCGTAGGCAGATCACCGTAGATTGGGTTTCACCTATGGCAACGGTTTGACTTTCGCCGCCGCCTATGATCTCGACTACCGCATCTCTTCCCTGAAAGTGCAGGATGGCGCTGTGAATGTGATCTCGCTCGCGCACACTTGGGGCGACGACGTCAACCTGACCGCCATTACCGACAATGTGACGGGGGGGTAACAGCGTCAAGCGCAAGGCCTTGTTTCGGTTTCGGTGACGGTGCATCTAACTAGCATTTCAGTGCATTCTATTGATGCAAGTCGACCGTCCCGCATCGTGATCCTCCCGCTGGCTTATCGCGCGCCGCACTGGCATATTCACCCAGTAGCGAGGCAGAAATGACAACTGAGCAGTCAGCCGAAGTTCCGCCAAAAATCACCCACGGACGCTGCCATTGCGGCGCCGTGCGCTGGCGCTTCCATGGCGAAATTCCCGATGCCACCATATGCAACTGCACCATCTGCCGCCGCTATGGTGCGCTGTGGGCCTATGATTACGATGGCCATGGCATCCATGTGGACGACCCGGAAGCGCGGCTCACCTCCTATGCCTGGGGCAGCCGGTCGCTCGCCTTCAATTTCTGCGGCGTGTGCGGCAACGTGGTGAACTGGCGCGGCAGTAAGCCGGGTGCCGACGGACGCACCCGCATCGCTGTCAACCTGCGCCTCGCCGAACCGGGCGCGGTGGCCCACATACCGCTCCAGCGCTTCGAGGGCCTGCACAGCTTTGACGACCTGCCGCGCGATGGCCGCACCGTCGCCGATGTCGTGTTCTGATCATTCGCAATTGGTGAAGCGCGAGTCCGCGCGCATCTCCGCCAGTGCTGTCGCGTGGGATATTTGCAGCTCCGTCATATGGCCGGCCACCAGGCGATAATGTGTGGCGCTGCCTGCCAGGATGAACCACATGAGGGCGCGCACCTGATCGCGCGGAACCCCTTGGCCGTAGGCGTAAGCCATGCCGCGCGACAAGCGCCGCATCGTCCGGCGAAGCTGACCGGACCGCTTCCGGCCCGATTGCCCATGTGGCCGGACTTCCAGCGAGGGCGATTTGGAAGAACACCATCGACGCTGCGATCTGCAAATCGCGGTTGGAATTTGAGTGCAAACACGATGCCCGAGTGAGTATTTATGTTCCTGAGTCTTTGCCTGAAATATTCTGAATTCTTCTGAATCCGTTGGTGCAGCGCCCAGTGCCGGCGAGTGAACATATGGCCTTCCGCTGCATTGCACGGGAACCGCGCCGCCGCGCCTGCGTTTCTATCAGACACATTGCACCCAGCCGGAAAGGATAACATCATGACCAAGCAACAGCCCGAAAGCCTCGCCCAATTCGCCGAATCGTCGCGCCAGCAGGTGAAGACGCCGGACGCAGGCGGCAAGGACCTTACCGCCGGCAAGCACACAAAGCCGATCCCCACCGATCCGGCGAAAAAGCAGGATGCGGCAACCAGGGTGCTGCGCGAAGGCGCCCTGCACAAGGATCAGGGCGCTGACGAGGCCATCGACAAGCTTCCCGACCGGATCACGCAAAGCCGCTGACCTGCTGGAGCGTTGTACCCTCCGGCCATTGCACCAGCAGGCGAAGCCGTGCCCGATCAGACCCGGGCGCGGCTTCCTTTTTTGGCCTGCGCGAAACCCCATGCGAAAGTCTAAGCCGCCCTGTCGAAACCGCTGCCTTCTCCCCGGGGTATCAGGCATTCACGAAGTGATGGCTTGCATGGCGGGCAGGCTTGTGAAAGCATCGCCTGCAACGATAACGAAAAAAATGGGAGGTTCGCATGTGCAAAGTATTTGCCGGACAAGATCCCCGCAACTATGCCTATGAAACCCGCTCGGTAAGGTTGATGGGGCACGCCACGAGTGTCCGCCTCGAAGCCAAGTTCTGGGTCATCGTCGAGGAAATCGCTGCCGACCAGAACCTGCCGCTGCCGCGCTTTCTCTCCAAACTTTACGAAGAGGCATTGGAGATCCATGGCGATGTCGGCAATTTCGCCTCGTTGCTGCGCTGCTGCTGCCTGAACTACCTCGACAAGGATTTCGATCACCGCCGGATGAAGGCGGAAGCCCGCGCCGTGGCGTAGTATTCGCCTAACACCATTACCGCGCAGCGCGGGGTTACAGTGGCGCCCGGTATGTCTGGGAGGACGATGCTGATGCGAAGACTGGCTGTGCTTGCGGCCTGCTGGCTGCTGGGGTGTGGTATTCCCGCCATGGCCCAGGATGCCGGCGAAAAACTGTTCAGGAACCATTGCGGCGCCTGCCACGCGATCGATCCTGCGGCCGCGCCCCGCCAGGGCCCCAACCTGCACGGCCTGTTCACCCGCAAGGCGGGAACCCTCGAAGGCTACAAGTATTCTGCCAGCCTCAAGGCGGCAGGCTGGGACTGGACACCCGGACAGCTCGATAAATGGCTGACCGATCCCAAGGCGCTGGTCCCTGGCACGCTGATGTCGGTCTACAAGCAGAAGGACCCGGAAAAGCGCAAGCTGGTCATCGATTATCTCTTGGCTAACAGCAGTAAATAGGAAGGAGCAGGCATGGCGAAAGCCATACACATGATGGTGCGGGTGATCGACGAGAAGAAATCCACCAACTTCTACACCAGCGCCTTTGGCCTCGGCGTCAAGGACCGTTTCGATTTCGACGGCTTCACCCTTGTGTACCTCAAGAACGCCGAGAATGATTTCGAAGTCGAACTCACCGTCAATCACGGCCGCACCGAAGCCTATACCCATGGCACCGGCTACGGCCACCTCGCGGTATCGGTGGACGATGTCGATGGCGAGCATGCGAGGCTCGAAAAGCTGGGACTTAGCCCCACCCCCGTCAAGGAGTTCCACCGCGACGGAGCACTTATGGCCAAGTTCTTTTTTGTGCAGGACCCCGACGGATACAAGATCGAAATCCTGCAGCGGCATGGGCGCTACACCTGAAAATGAAACTGCAATGGGAGAAACGAAGATGAGACTGATCGACAAACGAGCCCGGGTATCCAGGCGGACCTTGCTCAGGACCGGCGCCGCCGTTGCTGTGGCAGCACCCGTGGCGCTGGCGGCGGGACAGGCGATTGCCGCCGCACCCGTGGCGGTAACGGGCGAAGCCTTTGCCACGCTGGTGAAGCTCGCCCGCGATATCTATCCGCATGACCGTCTGGCCGATGCGATCTATGCCAAGGTGATCGAAGGCATCGACACCGCCGCCAAGGACGATGCCGATGCGAAGAAACTTCTCATGGATGGCGTTGCCGCACTCGATAGCGCGGCGATGGGCATGAAGCACGCATCTTATGCTGCCGTGCCCTCTTATGACGAGCGCCTCGAAATCCTCAAGACCATGGAAACCTCGCCCTTCTTCCAGAAGATCAGGGGCGCGCTGGTGACCGGCATCTACAACAACCAGGAGGTCTGGCCGGTCTTCGGCTACGAGGGCGAGAGTGCTGCGCTGGGCGGCTACATCAATCGCGGTTTCGGCGACATCGACTGGCTGGACAAGGTCTGAGGGAGGATTGAACAATGGCTACTTTCGACCTGAATGATGCAACTGTTGTCGTTGTCGTGGGCTCTGGCGCCGGCGGCGGAACACTTTCCAACGAACTGGCCCAGAAGGGCATCAAGGTGGTCTGCCTTGAAGCCGGCGGCCGCCACGAGATGGAAGACTTCCAGAACGATGAATGGGGCAGCTTCGGCCAGATCTCCTGGCTCGACAAGCGCACCACCTCGGGCACCTGGCGCGTCGCCAAGGACTTCGCCGGGCTTCCTGCCTGGATCGTCAAGGCGGTGGGTGGATCGACCGTGCACTGGGCAGGAGCCTCGCTCCGCTTCCAGGAACATGAGTTCAAGGTGAAGACCGTCTATGGCGACATCAAGGGCGCCAGCCTGCTCGACTGGCCGATCACCCTTGCCGAGATGGAACCTTACTACGATCGCGCCGAAAAGAAGATGGGTACCACCCGCACCAACGGCATCCCCGGTCTTCCCGGCAACAACAACTACAAGGTCCTCGAGGCAGGCGCCAAGCGCCTCGGCTACAAGGAGGTCCATACCGGCCGCATGTCGATCAATTCCGAACCCCGCGATGACCGCGGTTCCTGCCAGCAGATCGGCTTCTGCTTCCAGGGCTGCAAGTCGGGGGCGAAATGGTCAACTCTGATTGCCGAAATTCCCAAGGGCGAAGCCACCGGCAATCTCGAGGTCAGGCCCAACAGCCAGGTGCTGACGATCGAGCACGATGACGCAGGAAAGGTCACCGGTGTCGTCTATGCCGACAAGGACGGCAAGCAGCAGCGCCAGAAGGCCCGTGTCGTCTGTGTCGCGGGCAACACCATCGAAAGCCCGCGCCTGTTGCTGAACTCGGCCTCCGCCAAGTTCCCCGATGGCCTTGCCAATTCTTCGGGGCAGGTGGGCAAGAACTACATGCGCCACATGACCGCTTCGGTCTACGCAACGTTCGAGCGTCCGGTGCATATGTATCGCGGCACCACCATGGCCGGCATCGTACAGGATGAAGCACGCAACGATCCCTCGCGCGGTTTCGTCGGCGGCTACGAACTGGAAACCCTGTCGCTCGGCCTGCCCTTCATGGCGGCCTTCCTCGATCCGGGTGGCTGGGGCAGGGATTTCGCAGCCGCCATGGATGCCTATGACCATATGGCGGGCATGTGGATCGTCGGCGAGGACATGCCGCAGGAATCGAACCGCGTGACTCTGCATGCCACTGAAAAGGACCAGCATGGCCTGCCGGTTCCGAACGTGCATTTCGACGATCATCCCAACGATGTGGCCATGCGCGAGCATGCCTGGACGCAAGGGTCGGCGATCTACGATGCGGTGAAGGCGACCAAGACCTATCGCACCCCGCCATATCCCTCGACCCACAACATGGGCACCAACCGGATGAGCGAGAATGCCCGCGACGGCGTGGTCAACAAGCATGGCCAGACCCACGACATCGCCAATCTGTTCATCTCCGACGGCAGCCAGTTCACCACCGGGGCCGCCGAGAACCCGACGTTGACCATCGTGGCCCTGGCCGTCCGCCAGGCCGACTTCATCGCGGAGCAGATGGGCAAGAACGCCATCTGAGCTTTTCGCTGGAAACCTGGGCCGCCCCGTTCACAGCGGGGCGGTTCTTTCTATCGGTAGAGTTGCGGCAGGCTACCCTGCCTTGGCCATCACCCCGCCATCGACGGTGTGGATCGAGCCGGTGACGAAGCTGGCGAGATCGGAACTGATATAGAGGATCGCATTGGCGATCTCTGCCGGAAGCCCCACGCGTTTCATCGGCCGCCCCTGGGTGAGCATCGCATAGCCGGCATCGACATCGCCTTTGCCCAGCGACCGGCCGAGTTCGCGCAGCATGTCGGTGTCAATCGCACCGGGGCAGATGCAATTGACGCGGATATCGGGCGCCAGTTCGATTGCCGCATCGCGCGTCAGGTTGACCACGCCGCCCTTGGTTGTGCAGTAGAGCGAAAGCCCGACGCCGCGCCCGCCGAGGCCAAGCACCGAAGCAACATTGACGATGTTGCCTTTCGCCGCACGGACTGCGGGGATGGCCGCCTTGATGCAGAAATAGACCGCCCGCAGGTTGAGGTTCACCATGGTGTCCCAGTCTTCCGCCGTGGTGTCCGTGATCGCCTTGCGGTCGCCGCCAACTCCGGCATTGTTGACCAGGATATCGAGGCCGCCGAGCGCTGCGGCAGCCGCTTCAACCACCCGCTGGCATTCCTTGACGGAGCTGAGATCGCCAGGCGCTGCCACCGCCATGTCACCGGCACCAAGTTCGCCAAGCGTGGCATTCACGCTGGCCGCACTTCGCCCGTTCACGGCCACGCGCGCCCCGGCCTTCAGATAGGCCTCGACCACTGCGCGGCCGATCCCGCGCGTGGCGCCTGTCACCAGAACACGCTTGCCGGAAAAATTCATGATGCTCTCCGCTTTGTTAATTCGTTCACAAGCTACCCGGCTTCCACCATCACATGCGTGTCGTTGTAGGCGGGCTGTCCGGCGGGCGACCACAGCGACGGTGTGAGGCTGTTCATCGGTGCCGGCGTTTCGTCCGGCGCGCGCCACCATTTGCCTTCAAGAATGGCCAGTCCCCGCAAAACCTCCGGATTGAGCTTGAGGACCAGATTGAGCGAGCCGCCGCCACCGCTCACGCGAACCGCTGCACCATCGGCAAGGCCTCGCGCCGCGGCATCGGCCGGGTTGATCTCGATTGCGGGTGTGCCCTGCGATTGCCGGTTGCGCGGCATGTTGGCGAAGGTTGAATTGAGGAAGTAATGCGACTTGGGCGTCAGAAGCTGCAGCGTGCCCTCGGGCGGCGCAGGCGGCAGGCCGATCGGATCGCGGGCCAGCGAAAGCTTCCGGTCACGCGGCGCAATTTCGGGGCGGGGTTCCGGTGATTTGCGCCAGCCATCCTGCTGCAGGTCGGCAAGCCGCCAATCCGGTGGCAGCGCGGCAGCGGCGATCTCTTCGTCGCTCTCGCGCAGTGCGGGATGATCGAGGCCGAGCCGCGCCGCAAGGAGGCGCATGAGTTCGCCGCCGCTCTTTGCTTCACCGCGTGGTGGAACCGCCGGCAGGTTGGCGCTGACATAGTGATGACCCCACGCGCCCTGCACATCGGCATGTTCGAACTGCGTAGTGGCAGGCAGAACGATATCGGCAAGCCGCGCCGTGTCGGTCAGGAAATGATCGTGCACGACGGTGAAGAGATCGGACCGCAACATGCCGCGCCGCACCCGCTCGGCATCGATCTGCGTCGCCATCGGATTGGCCGACCACACCATCATGCCCTTGATTGGCGGCACTGCTGTTTCGAGCACCTCGCCAAGCCGCGCCTTGTCGAGGCTGCGGGGGCGGTTGGGCATGAGATCGGCACGCGCTGCGGCGAACTGATTGAGCGCCGGCATCGAAAACACGGTGAGTCCGCCGCCCCGCATGCGCCAGTGACCGCCCAGAATGGCGAGTGCAGAAAGCCCGCGTACAAAGGCCTCGCCGGTCTGTGATTGCTGAGGCGCAATACCCGCACGGATCAACGCCGGCTTGGCTGCGGCAAATGTTTCCGCGAGCGACGTGATCTCCGCTTCGGCAAGGCCGGTTGCCGCTGCCGCGCGAGGCAGCGTCCATACCATGACGGCGCTGCGATAGTCTTTGAGATCGGAAACCCACATCTCAGCCAGCGCAAGATCGGCGGCGCCACTGACGAACAGGTGCCGGGCAATCGCTGCTGCGAGGACCGAGTCCGATCCGGGCCGCGGCGCGAGATGCATATCGCAGGCCTTGGTGGTGCGCGTCGCCCTGGGATCGATGGCAATGACTTTGGCCCCGCGCTTCCGCGCCGCTTCGATAAAGTGCCATTGATGGTGGCAGGTGGTGAGCACGTTCTGCCCCCATAGCACCACGAGTTGGGCTTCCGGCGTTTCCTCCGGATCGACATTGAGCGGATGCCCCTCGCCCATCAGGGCACTCCCCGATTGGCCGCACACCGCGCCATGCATCCGGCTGGCGCCCAATGCGTGGAAGAGCCTCAAAGGCGCATAGCGCTGCACCACGCCCATGGAGCCCAGATAATAGAAGGGCAGCAGGGCCTCGGGCCCATCCTCGGCGATGATGCGCTGGAAATTCTGGGCAATCTCGTCCAGCGCCTCGTCCCAGCCGATGGGTGCGAAGCGTCCGTCCTCCTTCGCTCCCACGCGCCGCAAGGGCGTCAGCAGACGGTCGGGTGCGTTCTGCCGCAATTCATAATCGCGCACCTTGGCGCACAAAACGCCGCGCGTGATCGGGTGATCCTTGGCGCCCTTGATGCCCGTTACCTTGCCGTCTTCAACCGTTGCGGTCCAGGCGCAGGTATCCTGGCAATCGAGGGGGCAGCAGCCTTTGACCTGCCGAACCGTTTGCATGGGCGTTGTTCCCAAGTTGGAGGAACCGCCAGACTATGCCTATGCTATTCGACCCGCAATCGAATTGCTCCCACCTTGTCGCCAGAAGGCCGGACCCATGGCCCGGCCTCCGGCATTTATTGTCAGGCTGAGATCAGTTGTTGCCGCCCTGGCTGTTCATCTCGTTTTCCATCATCATCTTGAGCTGCTTCTGATAGGACGTCAGCATGTCGTTCATCTTGGCGATGGTCGCCATCTGATCGTCGATCATCTTTTGCGTCTGCATCATGAACTCTTGACGCATGCGCTTGTCGTCGTCGCTGTTATTGGCAGCAAACGCAGCGGGAGCCAGCATCGCAAGCGTTGCCACTGCAAGCACAATTTTCTTCATGGGTTTCTCCTGTAGTCCTAGGTTTATGAATTTGCCGGGACGGCTGTTACCGTCCGGCACAGGCAATCTAGCCCTTGCAGCAATCCGCTCGAATCAAGCCTGTTGACATTCATGAAATGAGAAAAATAAGCAATTACAGTAATTTACAGAAAAAACAGATCTAGATCGCGAGGCCAAAGCATTGTCATTCACTCCACCACACGTTCCCGTCACTGGCGGTCAGCCAAAGCGCGCAAAGGCGCGATAAGTGCGTTACAGGGCCGACATGAATTTGCGACGGCTTCGTGATCGGCAGTGGTACGCGCGTGATCGCACTCCGCGCACTTGGCTTGAGCAAAATGATAGTGAAAGTGGCCATTGAGTTGCGGCGCAGGAAAGCGCCCTAATGGCATCATAATTTCTGCGCAACAGCGTAAGGAAACGAGGGGTTCCCATGTCGACATTTGGCAATATCATTTCCGCCGGCGTGATCGCGGTTGGCGTGGCTTCGGCCGGTTTTCTGGCGGGCGAAGGCCTGGTGAAATCGCGCCTTGGCTTCAAGACCGTCACCGTCAAGGGTCTGGCCGAACGCCCGGTGAAAGCCGATCTGGGCTTCTGGCCGGTGCGTTTCGTGGCCACCGGGCCGAGCCTGGAGGAGGCGAGAGCGAGGCTCGAAGCCGCGCAAGGCTCCGTCGAAGGCTTCCTCAAGGCCAAAGGCTTTGCCGCCACGGACTTCGCCGTGCAGAACATCCAGGTCGAGGACCGGCTGGCGGGCTACAACGCGCAAGGAACGCCGGAAGATACCCGCTTCGTGCTGACCCAGGATCTGCTGGTGAAATCGGCGGATGTCGACCGGTTGGCGGACGCCTCCAAATCGGTGGGCGACCTGTTGAAGGCGGGCGTCGTCTTCAGCGCCGACAGTTACAACGCCGGTCCATCCTACATCTTCACCAAAGTCAACGATCTCAAGGGCGAAATGCTGACCGAGGCGACCAAGCGCGCCCGCGAAGCCGCCGAGAAGTTCGCCCAGGAATCGGGCGCCAGCGTCGGCGATATCCAGAATGCCAACCAGGGCATCATCGAAATCAAGCCGGCTGTCGAAATCCCCAACGATCGCCCCGAAAAGCAGATCGACAAGACGGTGCGCGTCGTCACCACGATTACCTATTTTATCAAGTAGGGCTCGCGTTACACCGCCCACCGCTCCATGTTTTTGTCCGCACTGATCAGTGCCAGGCCCTTGGCGATGGAAAGAAGCTGCTCGCCGGTTTCAATGCGGTCTTCTCCGAAGCGGCGGGTGAAGAGCGCGCGTACCGCCGGCACATAGGAACTGCCGCCGGTGAGAAAGACGCGATCGATGTCACGCGCATGCAGCGCAGTCTCGCGCATGACCTTCGCGACGCAGGCGTCTATGCGTTCAAGGTCTTCGCCGATCCATGATTCGAAATCCGCACGCGTGATTCGCGTGTCGATGGAAAATCCCGGCGCGTGAAACGCGAACGGCACTTGATCTTCCGATGAAAGCAGCGCCTTGGCTTGTGACACGGCCTGATAGAGCTGATAGCTCGCACCTCCGGTGATAAGCTCCGCAAAGGCCAGCAGTTGCTTGCCGGCGTCGCTGTTCGCCGCGAACTGCTCAAGCTCCCGGATCACGTCGGGCCGATTCATCAGGCAAAGCTCGTTCCATCGCGAGAAATTGGCGAAATAATGCACCGGGATCGGCAGGTTCTTGCCCCAACTTCGGTAGGTGGCATTCTTGCCAAGCCGCGGCGACACCACGGCGTCGATGATGCGGTAATCGAATGTGTCGCCGGCAATGCCAACGCCCGAATGGCCAAGCGCTTCCGCCGCGCGGCCGGATTTCGCCGGGCTGAAGCGCATGATGGAAAAGTCGCTGGTGCCGCCACCGAAATCCCCGACCAGGACCGTGGCCTCGCGAACCAGCCGCTGCGCGAAGAAATGCGCCGCCGCCACGGGTTCGAGCACATAGCGGATTTCCTCGAAGCCCAGCTGCCCGAACGCTGCATCATAGCGCTGCCGCGCCAGCCCGTCCTGCGGATTGCTGCCGGCAAAGGTGACAGGCCGCCCCACCACCACGCGCTTGGGCAAGGTGCCGAGGCCGGTATGTTCGCGCACGCGCGAGAGAAAGGTGGCCAGCAGATCCTCGAACTTGTAGCGGCGCGAATAGATCGCCGTGTCGGTAAAGGCAGCACTCGCCGCGAAGGACTTGAAGGATTGCAGGAACCGCGTGTCCTCCGGGGCCTCGCTGAACCATTGGATGGCGAATGGTCCCGCCTCGTCAAGGGGCGGCAGAGTGACCGGCCTGTTGCGCTGGAAGGCCAGAGCAGTGCGGAACGCCTCCAGCGCCTGTCCGCCGAAACCGAATGGCAGGATCATCGCCTCGCCCGGCTGGCGGCATGCGGCCAGCACCGTGTTGGTGGTTCCGAAATCGATGCCAATGGTCTGCATGGAGAGAATCACCGTCTACCTGCGCCTCGGGAAGGGGCCGTTTAGCGCCCGGCCGGGGCCTTGTCTCGGCATCACTTACGTTTTTGGGGCAGCATTGCTACCTTCACCGGCATGAAGCCCGCTCCCCGCCTGTTCACCGGCGAAACCCTGGAACCGGAACGCGAATTCGCCCTTTCGCGCGAGCAGGGTCATTACCTGGTCAATGTGCTGCGCCTGAAGCCCGGCGATCCGGTGCGCCTGTTCAACGCCCGCGATGGCGAATGGCGCGCCTTCCTGTGCGATGTGTCGAAAAAGCAGGTAACGGTGCGCATCGAGCAGTGCGTCGCGGCGGCAAGGCCGCCGCCGGATATCGATTTCATTTTTGCGCCGTTGAAGCATGCGCGCCTTGACTACGTGGTGCAGAAAGCCACCGAATTGGGGGCCCGGCGGCTGCGCCCGGTCATCACCCGGCGCACAATGACAGAACGGGTCAACATCGAGCGCATGCGCGCCAATGCCATCGAAGCGTCGGAACAATGCAATCTTGTCTTCGTGCCTGAAGTGCATGAGCCGCAGAAACTCGATCGGGTGCTCGCAGATTGGCCGGAGGGCAGGGAGCTCATCTATTGCGACGAAACGGCATCGATTGCCAATCCGCTCAAGGCGCTGGAACACGCTGCCTTGCCCGCGGCCGTACTGATCGGCCCCGAAGGCGGCTTCACCGATGAGGAACGCGAGCAACTGCGCCGCCTGGCTTTCGTGACCGCCATATCATTGGGGCCACGCATCATGCGCGCCGATACCGCTGCGATATCGGCGCTCACACTTGTGCAGGCGGTTCTTGGCGACTGGACCTGAGGCTATTCGCTGACCGGATGCCTGGCCGAGAGCATGCGGATCCGGTCCATTTCCCAGATCGGATCGCAGGTGATCGGCAGCTTCATCACGTAGAAGAGGTCGCCGCGCGTGAGGCCGATATCCTTGAGCTCATGATCGCTGAGGGCTTCAAGTTTTCGCACCGCGCGCCGGTTCACCATGTTGCGAACGACTTGCCATACAGATGTCCAGGCATAGGCCTGTGACCGGAACTGTGATTCCTTCTGGACGTATTCGCGCATGATGAAACTCCTCATATTGTATTAATTGTACCCCTTAACCATTCATTAAGACTTGTCTAAGGGATGCAATTCTGTATAATGTTCTTCCAATGTCCGCGTCAATTGGGATATTGTTATGATGACAATCTGGAAGCCGACCCTCGCAACCGACCGGCCTCTTTATCTTGCCATTGCCGATCGCATGGCCGCCGACATTGCTGCGGGCGTCCTCAAGCCGGGCCAGAAATTGCCACCGCAGCGCGAACTTGCCTGGCAGTTGAAAGTGACACTCGGCACCGTCACCCGGGCGTATCGGGAGGCGGAAATCCGGGGACTTCTGGCAGGTGAGGTCGGCCGTGGCAGCTTTGTCAGGGAAACACATAGCACTGCACTTCCCCTGAAATTGTCAGCAGAGTCGTCAGCAGTGGTGGACCTCGCCCAGTCGGTGCCCCCGCCGGTTCATTCCAGCAGTGAATTCGATGCAGCGCTTCAGCATGTCATGCGCCAGCCCTCGCGTCTCGAGCTTCTCGACTACATGGATGCCGAAGGCCATCCGCTGCACCGTGCCATGGGGGCCCGCTGGCTCGCCCGCAGCGGCATCATGGTTTCGGATGCGGAGGTCATCGTCACCGCCGGCGCCCACATGGGCCTGATCGCCTGCCTGTCGACGCTGCTTGAACCGGGCGAAGCCTTGCTGGCGGAGAATCTCAATTATTCCTCGCTTAAACCCACCGCCAAGGGCCTTGGCCTGGGCGTCGTGCCGCTCGACATGGATGAGGGCGGCCTTTTGCCCGATGCCCTTGAACGCGCCGCCAAGCAGGGCGAGGCCAAGTGCCTCTATATCGTGCCGACCCTGCAGAACCCGACCACCAGCACCCTGTCGCGCCAGCGCCGCGATGCCATTGTCGATATTGCCCGCCGCTACAATCTCATCATCATCGAGGATGATATTTTCCGCCTGCTCGACAATCGCGTGCAGCCGCCCACCCTCTATGAGCTTGCGCCCGAGCGCACCTATCACATCACCAGCCTGTCGAAGACCCTGGCGCCGGGCCTTCGCGTCGGTTTCGTAGCGGCACCGCCGGGCCGCGCCGAAATCTTCCGCCTGCAGCAACGCGTCGCCAGCGGCCGGGCCATCGGCCTCACCGCCGAGGTGGCGCGCTACTGGATGGAAACCGACATCGCCGGCCACCTGCTGCAACGCATCATCGCCGAGCTTGCCATGCGACGGTCGATCCTGCAGGAGGCGTTCCAGGGCCTCACCTACCGCTGCGAACCGGGTGCGCCCTATGCCTGGCTGCCGCTTCCCGGCCATTGGGGCGCCAACCGCTTCGCCAGCGAACTGCGCTCGCGCGACATCAAGGTCATTCCGGGTTCGGCATTTTCGCTTGGCGTCAGGGCCCAGGACCGCGCCATCCGCATGTGCTTTGGCGGCCCGCAATCGCGCGACGATTTGCGCCGCGCCTTTGCCGAAATCCGCCGCACTCTCGAGCATGTGCCCAACGACGAGTTCATGCCCGTCGCCTGAGGAGCGGGAACCTAAAGATAGTTTGTGCGTTTACGAAATCATGCGCGCATATTGGAAGGGTCATCTGAAGCTGTCACTAGTGACGATTGCCGTGGACCTCAATCCGGCAACCGAGTCCGCCAGCCGACTGCAACTGCACCAGATCGACAAGAATACCGGCAAGCGCATTCGCTACGAGAAAACTGTTCCAGGCGAAGGCAAGGTCGATCAGGATGACATCATTCGCGGCGTCGATGTCGGTGCCGGCAAGATCGTGACCTTGACACCGCAGGAGCTCGACAATCTCAAGCTTGAAACCCGCCACACCATCGAATTGGTCCAGTTCGTGGAATATTGCGATATCGATCCGCGCTACTTCGAACGGCCATATTATCTGGTGCCGTCCGATGACGTGGCGGCTGAAGGCTATGCGGTGATCAGGGATGCGCTCAAATCGGCAAAGCGTGCCGGCATTGGCCAAATGACCATGCGCGGCAAGGAGAGCCTTGTTGCGGTCCGGCCCTGCGGCAAGGGCCTGCTCCTCGAGACGCTCCGCTATGCCGATGAACTGCGGAGCAGCGAAAAGGCGTTTGCCGACGTGGGCAACGCCAAGCCGCAGAAGGAGATGGTGGACCTGGCAGTCGAGTTGATCGGCCGGAAGTCGGTTCCCTTCAAGGTCGATGCATTCAAGGATCATTACGGGGACGCGCTCAAGGCGCTGGTCGAGGAAAAACGCAAGCGCGGCAAGGTCAGCGACAGCGACGAGACGGATGAACGCCCGGCCCGCGGCAATGTCATCGATCTGATGGAAGCCCTGCGCAAAAGTGTGAAGAAAGACAGCGCCGCTCCGGCCGCGCGCAAATCAGCGGTGCCCAAAAAACGCGCCAGGCGCTAGCGATGCCGCGCCGTTCTTCGACGGCACTGAAGGACTACAACGCCAAGCGCAACTTTGCCGCGACACCCGAACCTGCCGGAACACACAAACCCGGCAAGGGCGGGCAGTATGTCATCCAGAAGCATGACGCGACCAGGCTGCACTTCGATTTCCGCCTCGAACTCGATGGCGTGCTCAAGAGTTGGGCCGTCACGCGGGGGCCAAGCCTCGATCCGGCCGAGAAGCGGCTGGCCGTGCGCACGGAGGATCATCCGCTCGCCTATGGCACGTTCGAGGGAATCATACCCAGGGGGCAGTATGGCGGCGGGACCGTGATGCTTTGGGATCGCGGGACCTGGAAGCCGGAAGGTGACGCCCGCAAGGGCCTTGCCGCCGGTAAGCTCAGCTTTACCCTCGACGGTGAACGCCTCAAGGGTGGCTTCACCTTGGTGCGCATGGCGATCGATCGCGGCAAAAAATCATCGCGCGAGAATTGGCTGTTGATCAAGCAGCGCGACGAAACTGCCGATCCCAAAGCCGATCCGCTCGAAACCTGGCAGGAGAGTGTGAAGACCGCCCGCTCCATGGCTTCGATTGCCAGCGGTGAGAAGTCCGTGGCAGGGCGGGCACGGGCACTCAAGGCGCCGGCCGCATCGGCAAGATCGGCGCGCGCGATGAAACACCCGCTGCCTTCCTTTGTCAGCCCGCAATTGGCTTTTCTCAAGGACAAGGTTCCGGAAGGCAGCGAATGGCTGCACGAGATAAAATATGATGGCTATCGCACCTTGGCCGCGGTTTCGGGCAGCGAAGTCCGGCTTTTTACCCGCACCGGCCTTGACTGGAGCAGGAAATTCGGCCGCCTTGCCGAAGCCTTTCACGGCCTGAAATCGGCCGCCCTGATTGATGGTGAAGTCGTCGTTTTCGACGCGTCGGGAAAGTCCAGCTTCTCCGCCTTGCAGAAGGCATTGACCGAGGGCCGCGACCAGGACCTGCGCTTTGTCGCTTTTGACCTGCTCGTTCTAGGTGACACGGACCTGCGGCAATTGCCGCTCCACCAGCGCAAGAAAAAGCTGAAGGCGCTGCTTGGCAAGCGCTCAGGCAATCTTTCATATGGCGATCATATTGCAGGGGCGGGTGCTGATGCATTGGCGCACGCCTGCCGGATGGGCATCGAAGGCCTGGTGTCCAAGGATCGCAACAGCCGTTATGTCTCGCGCCGCAGCCCGGCATGGATCAAGACCAAGTGCCTTGATCGCGCCGAATATGTCATCGGTGGATTCAGCCCATCGGACAAGAAGGGCAGGGCCTTTGCTTCATTGCTGGTTGGGGAGTTCAAAGGCGGCGAACTGATTTATCGTGGCAGGGTGGGAACCGGCTTTGATGCCGCCAGGATTGCAGGACTCGAAAAGAAATTTACGCGACTTGCGAGACAAACTTCGCCCTTTTCCGATGTACCGGCTGTAATAGCAAAAGCCGCGCGCTGGCTTCGTCCCGAACTGGTTGCCGAAATTGCCTCAACCGAACTCACCGCCGATGGTATCCTGCGCCATCCAGCGTTCATCAGCCTGCGTGAAGACAAGCCTGCGGCGGAAGTGACGGGCGGCGACAGGGAGGCACCGGGAGACATGAAGAAATCCGCCAAGTCATCGCGTGGCGTGACGCTCACCCATCCCGGCAAGATTTTCTACCCGGAGGATCAACTCAGCAAGCGCGATGTGGCGGACTATCTGGAGAAGGCGGCACCTTTCATGCTCCCCTTTGTCAGCAACCATCCGTTGAGCCTGATGCGCTGCCCTGATGGCCTTCAGGCCAAGTGCTTTTTTCAGAAACACAGCACCCCCGGCATGCCCGCCGTTTTCAAGACCGTCATGATCACCGAAAAGGATGGCGACCGGGCGGAATATCTTTATGTCGATAGCGCAGACGGCATCGTGAGCGCCGCCCAGATCGGTGCGCTGGAACTGCATATCTGGGGCGCGCCCAGGAACAACCTCGAACATCCTGACCGGCTGGTGTTTGATCTCGATCCCGATGCGAAGGTTGATTTTTCCGAAGTGAAGGCCGCGGCCCGGCAGCTGCGTGATCTGCTGGATGCTGCCGGACTGAAAAGTTTCCCCATGTTGACCGGCGGCAAGGGCATTCACGTCGTGGTGCCGCTCGATGGCGCCAACACCTGGGACGAAATCAAGGGATTCACCTCGGCGCTGGCGCGAAGTCTTTCCGAACACGAGCCCGAAAGGTTCGTGGCGACTGCGAGCAAGGAAAAACGCAAGGGCAGGATCTTCATCGACTGGCTGCGCAATGAGCGCGGCGCCACGGCGGTGGCGCCCTATTCGCCACGCGCGCGGAAAGGTGCGGCTGTGGCCATGCCGGTCGATTGGGACGAATTATCCAGGATCAGGAGCGCCGATGCCTTCGATTTTCGCAACGCACTCGCCCGCATGGCGAAGAAGGGCGGCAAGGTGTGGCAAGGCTATGGAACGCGGCAGCACCTTCGCAGGGAAACAATTGCGGCGGCAGGCCATCTGTTCGCGAGCTAAGGGTGGCGTTTAGCTGACCGGCTCCGGCAGCTCATTTGCTTCTACGCGGCGAACACTCATCAAAATCACCAGGGCGGCGATGCAGCCGAGGAAAAACAGGCTGGTCAGAATGGTGCCCCAGCCCAGGCCGCCATATTCCACTGGCTGTGACAGGAAATCCCCAAACGACGCGCCGAGCGGGCGGGTAAAGATGTAAGCCAGCCAAAAGCATAATATTCCATCGAGCTTCAGCAAGTAGTAACCGGCGGCAACCGCGCCGATGACGCCGAGAAACAGCAGCCCGGAATTCAGGTAACCGACGTCGAATGACTCGGCCACGAGATCTCCTGCCGAGGTTCCAAGCGAGAAGGTCAGAAATATGGCCAGCCAGTAAACCGCCTCTCGTCGGGTCGTGAAGATCGTGTGGATCGACAGCGTTCGTTCAGAGGCAAACCACAACGCAAAGGTCAGCGCGAGCAGGATGCTGAATACGATTGTTGTCGTCTCCAGCGCGACATCGAGATTGTCGACCAGATTGTCGGTCAGCAGCGTGCCCACTACGCTGATCAGCACGACCGCCATCCAGTATGTCCATGGCACGTATTTCTTCTGCGCGAATTGCAGCGCCAGCGCTGCAACCAGTATCACCGTCATGATGGAAGATGTGACCGTCAGGCCAAATCCGAGATTGACGGCCAGGTAGTCGGCGGCGGTTTCACCGACCGTCACGGCCATGAGCTTGATGATCCAGAAGTCGGCTGTAACCTTCGGCACCCTGTTGTGCGGGGCGGGCAAGGCTGAATTCATGACGGTCGGCATGGTTTTTCTCCGGACGTAACGCTCTGGACAGGTGAATTTATTGGCCGATGAGCTTCATCGCCTGCAGGAAGAAATCGTTGGCACGCTTGTCATCGTCGGCATTGCAGCGTTCGATGCCCTTGTCTTCCAGGGTCTTGACCTGGGAAGCGATGTTGCCGGCGATGGTTGCGCTCTTTTCTGCCGCGCGCAGATTGGCCAGATTGTCTTCACAGGGAACGGTCTTGGCGGAAGCCGCGGTTGCGGCGAGTGCCGTCAGCAAGGCGACGGAGATAAACACTTTCTTCACGGTTAAAGCCTTTCTTCGAATATCGGGCCGAAATGTCGCGGGATGCGAACGCGGCCTAAGCTGCATCTGTGGATTTAGCAGGAGGGGGCTGACGGGAGGCTTGCGGCAATCTTACGAATTTGTAAGCGCGCCGCCTTCAGGAAACCACCGTGATCGGGTTGAAAGGAGCCGATTTTGAAGACCAAGAGGCCAATCAATGAACGCGCAACTCCATGTAAAGGCCTTGCTGGGCTTGGTGCTGTTGTTGGTACCACCGGCGATCTGGACGGTGCATGCAGCGGGGCACAGCGATGCCAAGCAGGTCCAGACCCATTCGGTAAAAACGTTGAAGTGAGCGCTGCGCGCTACGCCAATGGCCGACATTCTGCAAGACTGATTGGCAGCCCTCCGGCATGAAATTTCTCCTGATTGAAGACGACGAGCGCACCGCCAAATTCATTGTGCGGGGACTGAGCGAGCATGGCCACGTTTCGGACCATGCCGCTGATGGCAAGGACGGCTTGTTTCTCGCGATGTCTGAAAGCTATGACGCATTGATCGTCGATCGCATGTTGCCTGGCGTCGATGGTTTGACGATTGTGAGAACCATGCGGGCAGCAAACAATCACACGCCGGTGCTCTTTCTGACGGCGATGGACGGTATCGATGATCGCGTCGAGGGTCTGCACACCGGCGCCGACGATTATCTGTTGAAGCCATTCGCATTCGCCGAGCTCCTGGCGCGGATCGGCGCAATTCTTCGCCGGCCGCCGGTCAGCACAGTGAAAACCACGCTCGTCCTGGGTGATCTCCAGCTTGATTTGATTTCCCGGACAATCATCCGTGGTGGCAAACGCATCGATCTGCAGCCACAGGAATTCCGGCTGCTCGAATATTTGCTGCGCAGCGAAGGCCGTATCGTCACCCGGACAATGCTGTTGGAAAACGTCTGGAACTTCCACTTCGATCCGCAGACCAGTGTCGTTGAGACTCACATCAGCCGGCTGCGCGCCAAGGTGGATCGCGATTTTGATCGGGCCCTGATCCACACCATCAGGGGTGTCGGTTATTGCATGCGCGATGATGCGTAGGCTGTTTGCCACATCGAGTTTTCGCCTCGCAACGGCCTACGCGGCCGTCACGGCGCTGGGCTATTTGGTACTGTTCATGCTGACCTATTGGATCGCGTCCGATGCGCTGAACCGGCAAATCCGCTCCGGCATCGAAACGGAATTCCAGGCTCTCCTGACCGAACACCGGGAAGTTGGAGGTGAAGAATTCACCAGGCGTCTGGCGGAACGGCTGCAGACACGCGGTGCCGCTGCATTCTATTATCTCGTGAGCGATGCGTCGGGACGCAAACTGGCCGGCAATCTTTCGGCCGCCGCTCCATTCGATGGTTGGCGCGAGACGCTATTCGATCCGGTTCAACCGGGCGAAACAGCAAGCCCGGACAGTGTCGATGAAGATCATCAGCTTCTGGCCAAGGCGGCAACTCTGACGGACGGGACACATCTTGTCGTCGGGGCTGACCACTATAGAGTTCTGACCGCCCAGGAGGCTTTGGTGAATGCCTTTGCCTGGTCGTCGGGCATAACCCTCGCACTGGCCGTCTTCGCAGGACTCATGATCAGCCGGAGCTATGTCCGCCGGATCGATCAGATCAACGCCACCAGCAGTGCCATCATCAAGGGAAATCTGAAGGAGCGCATTCCCGAACGTGGCACCTCCGACGAGATCGACCGGCTCGCTGCCAACCTCAACACCATGCTCGACAGCAATCAGTCTTTGATGGACAGCCTGAGGCAGGTTTCCACCAGCATAGCGCACGACCTGCGCACACCCTTGGCCCGCCTGCAGCAAACGCTCGACGACGCCAGGCTGCAATCGTTCACGCCATCGGCCTACCAGCGGCTTCTGGAGCAGGCTTCCGCGGAGGTTGATCGCATTCTCGCGACGTTTTCAGCACTTCTCCGGATAGCGCATATCGAGTCGGGTGTTCGCCGCGCAGGCTTCGCACCAGTCGATTTGACCGCACTTTGTGAACGGATCGCCGAGGCATACCGCGCCGTCGCCGAGGACAGCGGCAAGGTGATGCAGGTCTTGATCGCGCCGGGAGCCTGGACTGTTGGCGACGGTGAACTGCTCGTGCAATTGCTCGCCAACCTTGTCGAGAATGCCATAAAGCATACCCAGCAAGATGCCTTGATCGAATTGACGCTGATACAGGGCGAAACGGGGCCGGAGCTATCGGTTTCCGACAATGGGCCCGGCATTCCGGAACAGGAACGCAAGCGTGTGTTCGAACACTTTTACCGGCTTGACCACAGCCGCACCACGCAGGGTTACGGGCTGGGCATGTCCCTCGTCGCGGCAATAGCAAAGATTCACGATGTTTCGATCAAGCTGAAGGACAACTCGCCGGGATTAACGGTTCATCTGGCTTTCCCGCCCGCCGGGAACGCGCAAAGGCTTGTAGAAGCCCATGGCCCCGATGTGATGGACGCCACGGCTGATCCATCACGGCCCTTGATGCATTGAACGCAAATCTTTGACTTGCCCGTTTCCGGGCCGCCGCCTACATCCTGTCGCCTCATGGCAACAAGGATTTGAATTGTGAGCGGACCAACACCCGATTCACCTGAAGCGCGCAACCCCATCGAAAACCGCCGTCAGCTCGTCGAGTATTTCGCCGAGGGCAACAAGCCGGCCTCGGAATGGCGGATTGGCACCGAGCACGAAAAATTTCCCTTCCTTACCGACACGTTGCAGCCCGTGCCCTATGACGGTGCGCGCTCCATCAGGGCCTTGCTGGAAGGCCTGCGCGACCGATTTGGCTGGGCTGGGGTTTACGAGGGTGACAACATCATCGCCCTTTCCGATCCCAAGGGCCTGGGCTCGATTTCTCTGGAGCCGGGCGGTCAGTTCGAACTGTCGGGTGCACCGCTCGCCTCGGTCCATGAAACCTGCGAGGAAGTGAACGATCATCTCAACCAAGTGCGCGAGATCGGCGATCGGCTGGGTATCGGCTTTCTCGGCCTTGGCGCCTCGCCGGTCTGGACCCGCGCCGAGACGCCGGTCATGCCCAAGGGCCGTTACAAGATCATGGCTGCCTATATGGACAAGGTCGGACGCTATGGCCGCGACATGATGTTCCGCACCTGTACCGTGCAGGTCAATCTCGATTATGGCTCCGAGGCCGACATGGTCAAGAAGCTCCGCGTGTCGATTGCGCTTCAGCCGATTGCCACCGCACTCTTTGCCAATTCTCCGTTTCTCGAAAGCAAGCCCAACGGCTTCCAGTCGTTCCGCTCCGAAGTGTGGCTCGATACCGACAATGCCCGCGCCGGCATGCTGCCCTTCGTCTTCGAGGACGGCATGGGTTTCGAGCGCTACGCCGACTACGCCCTCGATGTGCCGATGTACTTCGTCTACCGCGATGGCGTTTACAACAACGTCGCCGGCGAAAGTTTCCGCGCCTTCCTTGAAGGCAAACTGCCGCAGCTTCCCGGCTGGCGCCCGACCATGAAGGATTGGGCAGATCACCTCACCACGATTTTCCCGGAAGTGCGGCTCAAGAAATATCTCGAGATGCGCGGTGCCGATTCCGGTCCATGGCGGAGGCTCTGCGCGCTCCCTGCCTTCTGGGTTGGCCTGTTCTATGACACCGCATCGCTCGATGCGGCTTGGGAACTCGTCAAACCCTGGAATGCCGAGGAGCGCCAGACCTTGCGCGAAGCGGTGCCGGAAATGGGGCTGGCCGCAATGATCGGTGGGCGGACGGTGCGCGACATTTCCCGCGATGTGCTCAAACTGTCGCGTTCCGGGCTTGAGAACCGCGCGAGCATCGGCTGCAAGGGCCGCACCGAGGCAGGTTTTCTCGATGTGCTGGACGAGATTGTCGAGTCGGGTAGAACACCCGCCGACGAATTGCTTTCGCTCTATAATAGCACCTGGAAAGGCGACATCAGCCGCGTCTTCCGCGATTTCGCCTATTGACCAGGTGCCTGGCGCGAAGGCTTAGGCACGCACAGAACGAAATAGACCAGCAACCCCACGCCCATCAGCCCCGAGATGAAGAAGGCGACATTGGGTGACGAGATCACCGCCTCTGGCCGGGTGAAATAGCCGAACACCTGGGCGAAGAATACCGTGCCGATCAGCATGGCGATATTCTGCAGGCTGGCGACACCGCCTTGCAATTCGCCTTGTGCGTCCTCGGGCGCCTGTTTCGACATCATCGCCGTCAGGGCCGGATAGATGAAGCCTTCCGGCGCATGGATGACGAGCAATACCAGCACCGTGATGAAGCCCGGCGCCAGCCCATACCCGATAGCCGCTATCGCGGTGGCGACCAGCCCGATCAGCACCGCGTTCCACTCGCCGAAGCGCTTGACCACCGGTCCCGTCAGAACACCCTGAACGACAGCGGCAAAGAGCCCGAAAGCCGAGAGCGTCAGGCCGATGACGATCTCGCTCCAGCCGAACCGCGCAATGCCCCAGAACGCCCAGATCGCTGGGTAAACCGAAGTTGACAGGTAATAGAAGAACTCGACGATGCAGGCCGGGATCACGTTTGGATACTGCATGAACACCTTGAGTGCGCCCACCGGATTGGCGCGCGCCAGCGACAGCGGGCGGCGCTTTTCGCGCGGCAGCGTTTCCGGCAGGACCACGTAGCCATAGACAAGGTTGATCGCGGAGAGTGCTGCCGCAACGAAGAACGGAACGCGCGGGCCATATTCGCCTGCAATTCCGCCGATTGCCGGCCCGATGACGAAGCCGATGCCAAACGCCGCCCCCATGAGGCCGAACGCCTTGGCCCGATTTTCTGGTGCGGTGATATCGGAAATGAGTGCGTTGGCGGTGGTATAGGACGCGCCGCAAAAGCCCGAGGCAAGTCGTCCGATGAATAGCCAGGCGAGTGTCGGTGCAAAGGCCATCAAGACATAATCGGCCGCCATGCCGAGCAGCGAAAGCAGCAGCACCGGCCGCCGCCCATAGGCATCAGACAGGTTTCCGATCAGCGGACTGAACAGGAACTGCATGCCGCCATAGGCAAAAAACAGCCAGCCGGACCACATCGAAGACGCGGAAAGCCCTTCACCGCTGACCTGCTGGATGAGTTGCGGCAGGGCCGGCATGATCAGTCCCGTGCCCATCATGTCGAGCAGGACGCAAATAAAGACGAATGTGATGGCGTGCTTGCCGGGCTTCGGCGAGGTGACGCTTTTAATCGTCACACCAGCGCAAAATTGCTGCGCGAGACCAGCAGCGATTCCGCTTCCGCCGCAATGTTGGCGACAAGTTCGCCCGCCGGTTTGATGCCGTGGATAAGATCGAGCCCTTCGCCGGCAAATACCACCGCTGTCCGCACATCGCCAGTCCGGGCTGCCGCCCAGAATTTCTCGGCTTCCGCCGGAATGTTGGCCGCAAGCTCGCTCTCCCGCCCGTGCCAGCGCGCCGAAAAATCATTGGCAATGGCGCGGCCGGAATAGCCTTCCGGCCAATCCAGCGTGCGGATCAGGTCGAACACCCGTGTCCGCAATGTTTGATCGCCGCTGGCCTCGACCACCAGATCCTTGGCATTTTGCGAACCGAGTGCCTCTGGCGTCGCCCAGAAGCGCGTGCCGATGAGAACGCCGGAGGCACCGAGCATCAGCGCCGCGGCTAGTCCACGCCCGTCGGCAATGCCGCCCGCTGCGACGACCGGGATCGGTCCGACGGCATCGACAACCGCTGGAACCAGCGGCAGCGTCGCCCGATCCTGCTTGCCATGGCCACCTGCCTCGGTTCCTTGCGCCACGATGATATCAGCCCCCGCTGCCGCCGCGCGCTTTGCCCCGGCCACGTCCTGCACCTGGCAGATCAGCGGGATGCCGGCTGCCTTGATGCGCGAGGCAAATGGCGCTTCGTCGCCGAATGACAGAAAGAACGCGGCGGGCTTGCGCGCCAGCGCCTCGTCGAACAGGTGCGGGAATTGCGCCAGCGACCAGGTGATATAGCCAACCCCAAACCTTGAATTGCCGGCCGCCCGGAATTCCCGCTCCATGAAATCCGAGCCGCCATAACCTGCCACCGGATTGCCATAGCCGCCGCCGATGAAGCCAAGCCCGCCAGCTTCGGTCACCGCCGCAGCCAGCTTGCCCCCGGAAACGCCACCCATCGGCGCGAGCAGGATCGGATGGCGGATGCCGAGAAGCCGGGTAAGGGCCGTGGCGATCGCCACGTTTACTCCGCCGCCATCAGGGTCGTCTGCAATTGCCCCAGGCTTTCGGTGACATGCCGGGCCAGCGCCTCGACGGCTGAACTCGGCCGCCCCGGCTTGCGCAGCAGGCCGATATCGAAGGAACCGATGGGCGGAAAACCTTCCCGTTCACCAAGCAGCCGCATGCCCGGCCGCAGGCAAAGCTCCGGCACGGCACCAACCGCCAGTCCCGCCATCACGGCCGCATTGACGGCATTGGAATTGGAACTGGAATAGGCAATGCGGAACTTGCGGTTTGCCCGATCGAGCGATGCGAGCGCCATGCGCCGCCATTCGCAATCCGGCATGGCGACGGGCAGAACATCCAGCAGATGGACGCTGTACTTCGCCGAGGAAACCCAAACCAGGGGCTCGCTCCGCACCACATCGTCGGAAGTCACTTCGCAGCCGCAGGTCGCCAGCGCCAGGTCGATCTCGCCCCGCTTCACGCGATCCGCCAGCACCGTGCTGTTAAGGCACTCCACATTGACAGTCACAAGGGGGTGGGTGCGCGAAAACCGCGCCAGAATCTCGGGGAGAAACCGGTCGGCATAATCATCCGGCGTACCGAAGCGCACAGTGCCGGTAAGCTCCGGCTTGGTAAAGGCGGAAACCGCCTCGTCGTTCATCGCCACCATGCGCCGGGCAAATTCGATCAGCCGTTCGCCATCCGCCGTGAACCGGCTCGCCCGCCCGTCCCGGACAATAAGCGGCCTGCCCAGCAAATCTTCGAGCCGCTTCATCTGCATCGAGACCGCAGACTGGGTCTTGTGGACCTCGTCCGCTGCCCGGGTGAAGTTGCCGGTATCGGCGATGGCCAGAAATGTCTTCAACAGATCGACATCAAGATTGGGGATCATGGTATCTCCCTTTCATCAACATTCGTTATGGATATCATAAATCATATTCGTTGGATTTATCAATCGGAATCGTTCAGATTATGAACATCACAACAGTGATTTGAAGCCGCTTTCGGGTGGCTCACCGCGGGGAGAATGGTCTTCTTGCGAACAGGAGGATTGTGTCATGAGAGACTATGCTTTGAGCCGTGCCAGTGCCCTGGGCGATATCGGGGGCCAGTCGATTTTCCAGCGTGTTGTGCGTAATTGGAAGGCCCGCCGCCGGGTGACCAAGCTGGGCGATTACGACGATCATATCCTGCGCGATATCGGCGTCACCCGTTCGGACGTCCAGTGGGCTTCCGGCCTGCCCCTGACAGTGAACGCCGCCCTGGCCCTGGAAGAGCGTGCGTTCAAGCGCCGCCGGGTCCAGTTCGAAGGATGACCGCCGGTTGTAAGCTGCCAAAACCCAAGGGGCCGTCCGCCAGTTGTAGCTGTGACGGCCCCTACTATTTCAAGCTTTCAGCGCCGCCTGAGCGAATCTTCCACCGAATTCAGAAGATCGTCGGCTGGATTGCCTGAAGAGGGCCGCCGCCCCAGCGCATCGTCAATCGTGGCACGGCCACGCCGCTGGGCCTCCTGCTGAACTTCCGGCGGCAAACGCCGCTGCTGTGGTGCACCCGCACCGCCTCCAAAAATATCACGCAGAATGTCTTCCATGCCCGGTGGCACGCCCTGCCCAGGTGGATGGACCACCACTTTGCCATTGCCGCCCAGAATATCCTTGAGCATGTCTTCGAGGCTGCCGGGTGCCTGCTGGCCACCACCTTGCGGTGCGCGTTGGGGAGCAGGCTGCGCCTGTCCGCCACCCAGAATATCGCCGAGAATATCGCCAAGACCGCCGCCTCCACTGCCGCCGGTCTGGCCGCTGCGGCCACCGCCGAGGATGTCGCCAAGAATATCACCGAGGCCACCGCCACCGCCTGAAGGCTCGGCCCGTGCCGATCCGCCGCCAAACATCTTCTTGGCCAGTGCCCCCATCACCATGGTGGCGATCACCGGCAGCATTTTCTTGAGGATGGCACCGCCTATGCCCGAGAGTTCACCAGCCTTCATGGCAACGCCCCGGCTCACATCCTTGGAACCGAAAATATGGCCGAGAATGGCATTGCCGTCATCAGCCGCAGCCTCATACTGGGTCGCCGAAGAATCGTCGATATAGCGCCCATGCGAACCGCCCAGTACGGCGCCGAGCAGATCGGCAAGTCCGCCGTCTTTTCCGGCATTGCGGCTGATCCCGGCGGCCACCACGGGCGCCAGCGCTTCGACGGCGGCGCGGGTCTGCGTCGGGCTCAGGCCAAACTGTTGGCCGAGGTTTTCGAGGCCGCGCCCGCCCTGGGCGCCGGCAAGTAGGTCGATCAAATCCATATTACGTTCCCCCTGGTTTAAATTCCGCTCAATATGTCACGGAAAATGCTCTCAAGCGACGGCTTCCGTTTTCGCCGCGTGGTTCTCTTTCTTTTACGCGCCCCCAGGTAGCTGGTGTAGCGCCTGCGCCGCCGTTTCGGTGCGAGCGAGCTTTGCACACCTTTCATGGCGCCTTCGACCACTGCGGATACAACGCTGCCGAGCAGGCCGCCGCCCTCCGTGCTGCCGGCAAGCTGTTGCGCTCCCGATCCATTGGCCCGCGCCAGGGCGGCGAGAACACTCGCCGCACAGATCGGCATGAGCTTCTCGACCGTTGGTTTGGTCAGCCCGGTGAGTTCGCCGCCGGCTTTAAGCGCTGCGGCCTGTGTGCCGTAGATATCCTTAAGGATGGCCTTGCCGTCGCTGCGAACTTCTGGATCATCCACCAGGCTGGCATTGTCGAGGAAGGCATCGCCGTCACCATCTTCGAGCAGATCGAGCAGGGCTTCGAATGCATCTTCGTCTTCGGCGCGCTTGCGCAGTTGCGTGGCAATCGCAGGCGCCAGCGCCGTTATCGCTGCTTGCGCAGCACCGGCGTTAAGCCCCGCGACGCGTCCCGCATTGGCGAAAAAACTTCCGCCTTGTGCCGCCGAGAGCATGTCCATCAATCCCATGTGTCAGGCTTTCCTCGAAGGGAGACTGTTGGCAATCCTATAGGCCCATAGGGTTGAGGCAACTCCGAAAATCACCGAGCCGATGGCAACGCCGGCAAGCACGCCTTCCGGTCCTGCAATCGTTGCGCCATAGGCCGCGAACGGGATGGTGCCGATCGTCGCCTTGCCCCAGTTGAACGCAGTCGAAAGGTTTGGCCGCCCGAGATTATTGAAAGCCGCATTGGATACAAACTGCGCACCCGCAAAAGCCCAGCTGATGGCGATGAACGTGCAGAAGAACAGCACGATGTCGAGCGTGCGCCCGGACGCATTGAAAACCGCGGCAATCTGGTGCCGGAACAGGAACAGGAGAAGCGAGGTGAGTGCGGTGTAGGCGGAGGCAAACAGCAATCCGTCGGTGAGGGCGCGCTTCACTCTCACATTGTCGCCGGCGCCGTAGTTCTGCCCGATGATCGGACCCAGCGCGCCGGAAAGCGAAAAGATGACACCGAAGGCCACTGGGATCAGCCTGCCGATAATCGCCGACGCGGTCACCGCCTCATCGCCGAATGGCGACACCGCGCGGGTGACGTAGGCATTGGCGAATGGCGTGGCGAGCTGTGTCAGCATGGCCGGTATCGCAATAGTGTTGATGGCGCGGAAATCCCGCGCCAGGTTGGCAAAGCGCAGCGGCAGCAGAAAATTGTGCACCGTATGAACGCCATGGAGTCCAACCAGGAAGGCCGCGAGATCGGCAAGAACATTGGCGGCGGCAGCCCCCTGGATTCCCCAGCCAAAACCGAAGATGAAAATCGGATCGGTGAATGCCGTGATGATCGCGGCAAGCAGCGTCACATGCATGGCGCGGCGCGGATCGCCAAGCCCGCGCAGGATAAAGGCACAGCACACCGCACCGGATAACAAAACGAAGCCGGGCATCAGCGTCCAGATGAACAGCTTGGCGAGATGCAGCGCCTCCCCCTTGGCGCCCAGCAATTCGAGCAGCCATTCCGTGCTGAGGCCGAAAAGCAGCGTGACGCTGGTTGAAACAATCAGGGTGTACATCAGGGCGCTGGTTGCGTATTCGCGCGCCCGCTCGGCATTGCCCGCTCCGAGGTCTCGCGCCACCAGTGCTGCGGCGGCGATGCCGGTGCCGAGGCTGAGCGACAGATTGGCGAAGGCCAGTGTCCCGGCATAGCCGATAGCTGCTGTCACTTCCGTCTGGTGCAGGAGCGATAGAAAAAACAGGTCGGCCAGATCGACCAGAAACATCGCCATCAGGCCGACGGCGCCGGTCAGCGTCATCACCATGACATGGCGCATGATCGAACCGGAAAGGAAGCGCGCCTGGATCCTGACCGGCGGCTCTGCGGCTGCATCCGTCATGAAGCAGGCACCGACAGGCCTCGGCTCAGTGCTTCCGCCTCAAGCCGGTCATAGCTGACGAATTTCGTGGCGTGAAGACCGGCAATGCGCGCGCCCTCGACATTCGATTTCTTGTCGTCGATGAACCAGGCTTCTTCCGGCGTTGCCCCGATGTGATCGAGCAGCCGCCGGTAACTGGCGGGATCGGGCTTTTTGGTGCCAAATTCGTAGGAACAGTAGGCCCGGCTGGCGAATATCGCCTGCGCTTCGGGAAACAGCTCGCCCAGCGTTTCCTTCAGCAGCGGTCCATTGTTGGTGTAGATGAAAATTTCGTGCTCTGCCGCCGTATGCGCGGCAAAACCAAGCATTTCCGGGATCGGTTCCATGGCGCATCGCCGCGCCGCCACCCAGTCGCTGCGTGAAATCGGATAGCCGAGTCGCTCCGCAAAGCCTTCCAGATAGGCTTCACCGGTTTTAAACCGGCCGGAATCGCTAGCATCCTCGAAGCCCGAATCCCAGATCGCCGATCTGATATCGCGTGGCGTCTTGCCTGATAGCCGCGAAAGGGCCCGCAGGCGCTTGCCAAGGTCATAGTGGCAAAGCACGTCATCCATGTCGAAGATCACAAGCCGCGGTTTCATGCGAACTGGACTCAGGCCGCCGTGCCACCCACGGTGATACGGTCGATCCGCAAAGTCGGTTGACCCACGCCGACGGGAACCCCCTGGCCCTGCTTGCCGCAGGTGCCAACGCCGGTATCGAGCGCCATGTCGTTGCCCACCATCGAAATCCGCGTGAGCGCGTCGGCGCCCGAGCCGATGATGGTTGCACCCTTGACCGGCGCGGTGATGCGCCCGTCCTCGATCAGATAGGCCTCGGTGCAGGAGAACACGAAATTTCCCGACGTGATATCGACCTGTCCGCCGCCGAACGACACCGCATGCAGTCCGCGCTTGATCGATTTGAGGATCTCCTCCGGCTGCCTGTCGCCGGCCAGCATGTAGGTGTTGGTCATCCGAGGCATCGGAATATGGGCATAGGATTGCCGCCGCCCGTTGCCGGTGGGTTTTGCACCCATCAGGCGGGCATTCATCCGGTCCTGCATGAAGCCGACGAGAATGCCGTCCTCGATCAGCGTGGTGCTTTGCGAAGGCGTGCCTTCATCGTCGATTGAAAGCGATCCGCGCCGTCCGGGAAGGGTGCCGTCATCGACAACCGTCACACCCTTCGATGCGATGCGCTGACCCATCAGGCCGGCAAATGCGGAGGTGCCCTTACGGTTGAAATCGCCTTCGAGCCCGTGCCCGATCGCTTCATGCAGCAGGATTCCGGGCCAGCCGGGCCCGAGCAGCACATCCATTTCTCCTGCCGGTGCTGGCTTTGCTTCGAGTGCGACAAGGCTCTGCCTCAGCGCTTCCGTCACTGCATCCTTCCAGATGTCTTCCTTGACATAATCCAGCACGTGGCCGCGCCCGCCCAATCCATGCGAGCCTGTGCCCTGCTGCTTTCCGTCATCGGTGACGATGGAAACATTGAACCTTACCAGCGGCCGGATATCGCGATAGATTTCACCATCTGCCCGGATGATCTCCACTGCTTGCCAGTCTCCGGCAATCGATACCGAAACCTGCTTCACGCGTGAATCGAGATCGCGTGCATAGGCGTCCGCCGATTGCAGCAGCTTGATCTTTTCCGCGAATGCCAGGCCTTCGACCGGGTTCTGTGCAGAGTAGAGCTGCCGGTTGGAGCGCGCCGGGGCAATCGACATCTGGCCCGAAGCACCGCGCGTGACTTCCGCGCAAACACCGGCAGCCCGCCTGAGAGCGTCACTTGATACTTCCGAGGCATGGGCATAGGCGGCCGTCTCTCCCGCCACCGCCCGCATGCCAAATCCTTCCGACTGGTCGAAACTTGCCGATTTCAGCCGCCCATCATCGAACACCAGCGATTCCGTTTGCCGCTCTTCGAGGAACAATTCGCCGTCATCGGCACCGCGGAGTGCTTCTCCCAGTGTGGAAAGCACATCGCCGCGATTGAGGCCGCGCCGCTCGATAAGGGATTGGGACAAGGCTTGTCTCCTGGGCAGTTGGAAGGATCATTCACAAGATAGGCGCTCGTAGCCGGTTCGGCTAGGTGGCAGCACTCCTCAGGTTCAGGGTTTGATGCCGACCACCAGCGCCGCCGCATAGCGCTCGCCAAGTTCGCGGATGGCGGCATGGGCGCCATCGCCGGCGTCCTGCGCAATGCCGTCATTGCTGTTGAACACATCGCGCGTGTTGGGCCGCTCGTTATAGGGCGCGATCTTTTCATAGATGAATTGGCTCAGGCCGTCGGGAAGGAAGATCTGGCTGGTGAGAACCGTGCGGTCGTCGAGGAACACTTTGTAATGCAGATGCGTCGTCCGTCCCCGATACCAGCCGGGATAGATGGTCTGGAACGCGCACACGCCGATTTCTCCGGTGAACTGCGTTCCGCGCAGGAAGGTCTGCTTGCTGGTGTCCGAGACCTCGTCGCTGCCCTGCTGGCCGAAACCCGAATAGTTGCCCGCCGCATCGCAGTGCCACAGATCGACCCTGGCATTCTTGACTGGCGTGCAATCGGCACTGACCACCTGGAGCGCCATGTCGAGGCCAACGCCAGTCTTGCCCTCGGTGATGTCGGCGCGCACCAGCTTCGGATCGATGTAGTAGGGGCCTTCGGTGGCTTCGGGTGTAACGAGGCAAACCGCAGGCGTAACAAGGCCAATGCCTGTCGCCGCCGCTTCGGCCCAGGCCGGCGTTCCGGTGAGGGTTGCCGCTGGAATGAGAGCCAGATGCTGCAGAAGCCTGCGCCGGTTTGTCGTCACGCGCGTATTCCGTCCAGGCATCACAGCGCGTTGAGCGCCTCAAAGGCTGCTGAAAAGCCGCTCAGCGAAATCTTCATCGGAAGGCCGAGGCCCGGCGCTTCATAGATGATGAAGTTTGCAGCAGTGCCCTTGCGCAACTTGTCGAGTGTTTCGGGCTGGGCTTCGGCGAAGGCAATGCAGATCTGCGGCAGGCAGCGGGTGAACGGAACCCGGCCAACGGCCGCCCCGTCGATTTCCAGCGCCACCCCGGTCGGCAGGAACACACCAATCGGCGCCATGACGCGCATCATGATGATTTCCTTGTCTTTCTGCTTGCTCTTCACCAGCACCAGGGTCAGGCCGATCTTGGGGTTCTTTTCATTCTTTACGGTCTGCATCATGCCGCATTGTTTCTTGGGATCGCCCGATTCGGATTTTTGACCTTCTGGCACGCCTTCGCATTGAACCTTCCACTCGCCGTGCGTTGAGATCAACTCGGGGGCCGGCAAATTGGCCTGACCGGCACCCGGTGCCTGACCCTGCGCGCGCGGACCGAAATTATTGGTGCCGGGAGCCGCCGGATCGCTTTCCTGGGCTGGCAACAACGCTGCACCAAACAGAAGCGAAGCCGTGAGGGCCGCTGTGCGGACCACGTTTTTGCGTGTAAAAATCACGATGTCACCTTTTCCCAACGATCTTTGTCTCAATTCGGCTCTTAGCGCTGCAAATGCCATAACACAATAGCAGCCGCTCGTGGCGGCAGCAGCATGATGTCAAGTCGGCCCGGGCCGCTCTTCTCCGACAATTGGGGCGGAATTCCGGCCTGCGGGCCGGCCGCATCGCAATGACGTTTTGCCGCGCCCGGTTCAGTTGCGGCTGTCAAGCGAATGTGGTTCACAATCCTGCCGGCCATCTGGCGCTCTTGGGAGTCGCCGGACCCACGTGCCGCTATTGTGGGTAGTTGTTAGAGCATTTGAAAAGGGGCGAGAATGAAGATCGCAAAATGGGGGATCTGTTTGGCCGCTACGCTTGGCACAGTATTGTCCTCGACTGCCGCGTGGGCCGCCGCGGGCCATCCTGAACCCTGGCAGATGAGCTTGCAGGATCCGGTGACCCCCGTAGCCGAATGGATCAACTGGTTTCACAATGGCTTGCTGCTGCCGATCATTACCGTGATCACGCTCTTCGTGCTTGGCTTGTTGGTCTACGTCATGATCAAATTCAACGCCAAGGCCAACCCGGTCCCTTCCAGGACCACCCACAACACGCTGGTCGAGGTGCTCTGGACCGTCATTCCCATCCTGATCCTGGTGGTCATCGCCGTTCCATCCTTCCGCCTGCTGTATCTGGAGCGCAATATTCCGGCAGGCGACATGACCATCAAGATCATCGGTAATCCGAGCTGGAACTGGACCTACGAATACCCCGACCTCGGCCTCAACGACGATGGCTCCGCCAAGGTTTCCTTCACGGCTTACCTGAAGCCGAAGGACGAGGCGCTTGCCGCCAACGAGCCCTATCTTCTCGCAACCGATGTGCCCGTCGTCGTTCCGGTCAACAAGGTTGTCAAACTGATTGTAACGTCCGATCCGGAAGGCATCATCCATGCGTGGACCATTCCGTCCTTTGGCCTGAAGATCGATGCCATTCCTGGCCGCCTCAACGAGGATTGGTTCCAGGCCACCAGGGAAGGCACGTATTATGGCCAGTGCTCCGAGCTTTGCGGCAAGGACCACGCATTCATGCCCATCATGGTGAATGTTGTTTCCGAAGCCGATTACAAGGCCTGGTCGGACAAGGCCCAGACGGCCGGTATCGAAGAGGCAAACAAGCTCCTCACCGCCATGCTGCAGGCCCACGGCCAGCTGGCGAAGAATTGAGAAAGTAAGGTCTATAGAAATGGCAAATGCAGCAACCGGTCACGCTCACCATGACGATCACGGCCATCCGACCGGGTGGAAGCGTTTCGTCTATTCGACAAATCACAAGGACATCGGAACGATGTACCTTGTCTTCGCAATCATTGCGGGCATCATCGGCGGCGCCCTGTCGATCGTGATGCGCATGGAGTTGCAGGAGCCCGGTATCCAGATTTTCCACGGCCTTGCGTCCATGGCCTATGGTGCCGAAGGCGACGCCGCCCTTGACCAGGGCAAGCACATGTACAACGTGTTCGTCACCGGCCACGGCCTGCTGATGATCTTTTTCATGGTCATGCCGGCGATGATCGGCGGCTTTGGCAACTGGTTCATGCCGCTGATGATCGGGGCTCCCGACATGGCTTTCCCGCGCATGAACAATATTTCATTCTGGCTTCTGCCGCCGGCAATCGGCCTGTTGATCATCTCCATGTTTGTGGAGGGACCGCCCGGCGCCCATGGCGTGGGCGGCGGCTGGACGATCTATCCGCCCTTGTCGTCGAGCGCGGGACAACCCGGACCGGCCATGGATTTCGCCATCCTTTCGCTGCATCTTGCCGGTGCCTCGTCGATCCTTGGCGCCATCAACTTCATCACCACCATCTTCAACATGCGCGCACCCGGCATGACCCTGCACAAGATGCCGCTGTTCGTATGGTCGATCCTGGTGACGGTGTTCCTGCTGCTGCTGTCGCTGCCGGTTCTGGCCGGCGCCATCACCATGCTGCTCACCGACCGCAATTTCGGCACGGCATTCTTCGTGCCCTCAAAGGGCGGTGACCCAATTCTCTTCCAGCATCTGTTCTGGTTCTTCGGGCATCCGGAAGTCTACATTCTCATTCTGCCGGGCTTCGGCATTGTCTCGCAGATCGTCTCTACCTTCTCGAAGAAGCCGATCTTCGGCTATCTCGGCATGGCCTACGCCATGGTGGCGATCGGCGTCGTCGGCTTCATCGTCTGGGCCCATCACATGTACACCGTGGGCATGGACGCCGATACGCAGGCCTATTTCGTTGCTGCCACGATGATCATTGCGGTGCCGACCGGCGTCAAGATCTTCTCCTGGATCGCCACCATGTGGGGCGGTTCGATCGAGTTCAAGGCGCCGATGCTCTGGGCCCTGGGCTTCATCTTCCTGTTCACCGTGGGCGGCGTGACCGGCGTCGTCCTGGCCAATGCCGGTGTCGACCGCTCGCTGCACGACACCTATTATGTGGTCGCGCACTTCCACTACGTGCTTTCATTGGGTGCCGTGTTCTCGATCTTCGCTGGCTGGTATTACTGGTTCCCCAAGATCAGCGGCTACACCATTCCGGACTGGATCGGACGCTGGCATTTCTACTTTGCCTTCGTCAGCGCCAACCTCGTGTTCTTCCCGCAGCACTTCCTCGGTCTGGCCGGCATGCCGCGCCGCTATATCGATTACCCGGAAGCTTTCGCCGGCTGGAACCTTATCTCATCGCTGGGTTCCTATCTCTCGGCCGTGGCCATGATCCTGTTTCTCTATGGAATTTACCGGGCATTTGCTGACAAGAATCAGGCTGCCGACAATCCCTGGGGAGAGGGCGCCAAGACGCTGGAATGGAG
Source organism: Hyphomicrobiales bacterium (assembly GCA_031373255.1). GTDB lineage: Bacteria > Pseudomonadota > Alphaproteobacteria > Rhizobiales > Aestuariivirgaceae > JANMMJ01. The sequence goes on along the minus strand of JANMMJ010000145.1, from coordinate 8,279 downwards.
CCTTTCTTCTCCGCCACCGTTCCATCAGTTCAATACGCTGCCGGTGATCAAGTAAGCCCATGAGCGACATCCAGGTCGATCTGGCCGGCCGTGCCGAAGCCGCCCTTGGCGGTCAGGGCACGGTTGGCGATTACTTCGCGCTGCTCAAGCCGCGCGTGATGTCGCTTGTGATTTTTACCGCCCTCGTCGGCATCGTCGCAGCACCCGGCAGCATCCATCCCTGGATCGGGGCGATGGCGCTGCTTGCCATCGCGATTGGGGCAGGGGCTTCCGGCGCGCTCAACATGTGGTACGACGCCGATATCGACGCGCTCATGCGGCGCACCGCCCTGCGCCCGGTTCCCCGGGGCGCGATCCTGCCTGGCGAAGCGCTGGGGTTTGGTCTCACCCTGGCGGTTGGATCGATCTTGCTCCTTGGCGTCGTTGTGAACTGGACTGCTGCCGCACTCCTCGCCTTCACGATTGCCTTCTATGTGTTGATTTACACCATGTGGCTGAAGCGCTGGACGCCGCACAACATTGTCATTGGCGGGGCGGCCGGTGCGTTTCCGCCGATGATTGGCTGGGCTTCCGTCACCGGCTCGGTGGATCTCGGATCGATTGCGCTGTTCCTTATCATCTTCATGTGGACCCCGCCGCACTTCTGGGCACTGGCGCTGTGGCGTAATGTCAATGCCGATTACACCCGGGCCGGTGTTCCCATGCTTCCGGTTGTTGCGGGTGAGGGTGAAACCCGCAAGCAGATCCTGATCTACAGCCTGCTGCTCATTCCGGTATCCTTGGTTCCCGCCATGGTGGGGGCCGGAGGTTGGCTTTACGCAGTTGCCGCAACCGCGCTTACCGTCATATTCCTCTATTGCGCCTGGCGCGTGTACAGGCTTCGTGAAGGCCCCGCTGCTGAAGCCGCACTCAAGACATTGTTCAAATTCTCCATCGCCTGGCTTTTCCTGATCTATGCGGCACTCCTGGCCGAGCATCTTCTTGGCCTGCCGGCATTTGCGCCGGTGTTCGGATGAACCCGCCCATGGTCAACACACCTTTCGGCCCGGAAGACATGGCGCGGCGAAGGAAGCGCGCCATTGCGCTGGCCCTGGTGCTTGCGGGCCTCGTCGTATTGTTCTTTGTGACCACCGTGGTCCGCCTTGGCAGCGATATTGCTGCGCGGTCCTTCTGAGATGACCCCTCTGGAAAATCACCGCAACACCCGCGTGGCGCTGTTTGCCGCCTCTGTTGCCTTTGGCATGGTGGGCCTCTCCTATGCGTCGGTGCCGCTATACAAGCTCTTCTGCCAGGCGACCGGATTTGGCGGCACCACCCAGCGTGCTGAATCAGCCCCGGAAAAAGCGATTGCGCGCGCCATGACCATTCGTTTCGACGCCAACATGGCCGGAAAACTCGGTTGGAATTTCTATCCCGAGCAACTCGCGATGAAGGTCAATGTGGGCGAAGAACACATGGCGTTCTACCGGGCGCGCAATACCTCTGACAGAGTCATGACCGGCAGCGCCATCTTCAACGTGACCCCGCCGATCGCTGGTGCCTATTTCAACAAGATCCAGTGCTTCTGCTTCACCGAGCAGACCCTCAAGCCCGGCGAATCAATCGACTTCCCGGTTGTCTTCTTTGTTGACCCAGAGATCGACAAGGATCCCAATCTGAAGGGCGTCGATACCATCACGCTTTCCTATACGTTCTATCCCGTGGACAAATCCAAGACGCTTTCTGCGGCCCCCGCGCTGCAGAAATCCGTGACCAATTAGTATTTCGACCGAGGAGCAGGGGAAATGGCTGACGCACACGCAAAACATCACGACTATCATCTGGTCGATCCAAGCCCCTGGCCGTTCGTGGGCTCGATCTCTGCCTTCGTCACCGCCATTGGCGCCGTTGTCTGGATGCACGGCGGCACCAGCGCCATTCTTTTGCTGGGCTTGGCCGGCGTGCTCTACACCATGTTCATGTGGTGGCGCGATGTCATCAAGGAAGCCCACAAGGGCGACCACACGGCAGTTGTCGGCCTGCATCTGCGCTACGGCATGCTCATGTTCATCGCCTCCGAGGTCATGTTCTTCGTGGCCTGGTTCTGGGCCTTTTTCGACGCGAGTCTGTTCACCGATGAACCGATTCAGGCTGCCCGTGTGGCCGCCACCGGCGGTGTATGGCCGCCGACGGGGATCGAGGTTTTCAATCCGTGGCATCTGCCGCTGGTCAACACGCTGATCCTGCTGACCTCGGGCACCACCGTGACGTGGGCGCATCACGCCTTGCTCAACAACGATCGCAACGGCCTCAAGTGGGGGCTCCTGCTTACCATTATCCTTGGCCTGTTCTTCACCTTGATCCAGGCTTACGAATATGCCCACGCCGCTTTCGCCTTCAATCGCGATGACGCATCCGGCACCGGCAACATCTACAGTTCCACCTTCTTCATGGCCACCGGCTTCCACGGTTTTCATGTCATCATCGGAACCCTGTTCCTGATCGTCTGCTTCTTCCGCGCCTTGAAGGGTCACTTCACGCCCAAGCAGCACTTCGGTTTCGAAGCGGCGGCCTGGTACTGGCACTTCGTTGACGTGGTCTGGCTGTTCCTCTTCGCTTGTATCTATATCTGGGGATCCGCCGGTGCTGTCATACCGCACGAGTAGGCGATCCAATTGAACGATGAGCCGCGCGGAGGCCTTGCTTCCGCGCGGCTTTGATTTGTGGAGCTCTCATGAGCGAAAACTACTATCCCTCCCTGTCTCCATTGAAGACGGGCCTTGCCGGCAAGTGTCCGCGCTGTGGCCGCGGCAATCTTTTTGATGGCTACCTGACTGTCGCAAAATCCTGTTCGAGCTGCGGCCTAGCCTTCGAATTTGCTGACGGCGGCGATGGCGCGGCATGGTTCGTGCTGCTTTTTGTTGGTTTTGCCGGCGTCGGCTCAATCCTCGGTATCGAGGCGGCTTACCAGCCGCCATTCTGGGTGCATCTGCTGATCGCCATTCCGCTGCTCGTCATCCTGCCTTTGCTGTTGTTGCGGCCTGTCAAAGGGTGCCTTCTTTGCCAGCAATGGAAGACCGGCGCTGAACCGGGCCGCCTCGACGATCAATGAACAAGCCAAGAATATGGCCGGTTCTGCTCGCCAGCCTGATCGGCATTGCCATCTTGCTGGCGCTTGGCCTTTGGCAATTGCATCGACTCGAATGGAAACAGGCCATTATCGCTGATATCGCGGCGCGGCAGCAGGCTGAGCCCATGCCGCTTGCCGAAGCCCTTGCCGTGGCCGAGACGGACGGCGACATCGAATTCCGCCGCATCGACACGCAGGCGAAGTTCATTCCGGGCCGGGAGTTCCATCTGCTGACCACCTTTGACAGTAACCCCGGCTGGCAAATCGTCACGCCGGCTTTGACGGCGGATGGCATTTTCGTTCTGGTCGATCGTGGCGTCGTGCCGGATGAGGAACGCGACGATCCCTCTCGCCTGGCAGGTGATGGCTCCAGCGTGCGGCTGAATGGCATCATCCGGCGCCACCGCGAAAGCCGGAGCGTCTTCAGTCCCGACAATGATCCGGCCCGAAATCTGTGGCTCTGGTGGGATGCTCCGGCAATGATCGGCGAAGCTGCTCCGCCGCCGGGTGCCAAGGTCGCGCCATTCATATTGCAACTCACGCCGCAGGATGGAGTGACGTCATTTCCAAGGCCGTTACCCCCTGACTCCGGTCTCACGAACAACCATTTCCAGTATGCCCTCACCTGGTTCTCGCTGGCGGCAGTGTTAGCCGTCATGGCGGCTTTCTTCATCCGGTCGCTGCTGAGAAGAAGCGGCGCTTGAAGCGGCCTTGAGCCGCGTTTACTGTGCCGCGCTTTCGGAAAGGACCACAAGTTTTGCGCTATGTTTCAACCCGGGGCGAAGCTCCCGAACTGGGCTTCGAGGACGTGCTCCTGACCGGACTTGCCCGGGATGGCGGACTTTATGTTCCAACCTCATGGCCGCAGCTTTCCCCTGAAACCTTGCGCAATCTGCGGGGCAAGACTTACGAGGAAGTGGCCCTGGCCGTAATGACGGCATTCATTGGCGATGCCATTCCCCGGGCACAGCTTTCCGCCATGATTGCCGCCGCCTATGGCAATTTCGGCCATCCGGCCGTGGCTCCCCTCAAGCAGCTCGACGACAATCAATGGCTCCTCGAACTGTTCCATGGACCGACCCTGGCCTTCAAGGACGTGGCCATGCAGATCCTCGCCCGCCTGATGGATTGGGCCCTTGAGAAGTGTAAGGGCCGCGCCACCATCGTTGGCGCCACGTCGGGTGACACCGGTGGTGCCGCCATCGAAGCCTTCAAGGACAGCAGGCATGCCAGTATCTTCATCCTGCATCCGCATGGCCGCGTCAGCGACGTCCAGCGCCGCCAGATGACCACCGTGGACCGCCCGGCGGTGCACAATATTGCGCTGGAAGGCACCTTCGACGATTGTCAGGCGATCGTCAAAGCCTTGTTCAATGACCATCGCTTCCGAGACGATCACGGCCTGGCTGGCGTCAACTCGATCAACTGGGCCCGCATCATGGCCCAGATCGTCTATTATGTTACGTCGGCAATCTCGCTCGGCGCGCCCGCCCGTGCCATCAGCTACACCGTACCGACCGGTAATTTCGGCGATATGTTTGCCGGTCTCGTTGCCAAGCGGATGGGCGTTCCCATGGATCGCCTGGTGATCGCAACCAACGTCAATGACATTCTGGACCGCACCCTCAGAACCGGCCGCTACGAGGTTCTGGGTGTAAGGCCCAGTTCCAGCCCATCCATGGACATCCAGATCTCAAGCAACTTCGAAAGGCTGCTGTTTGAAGCCTATGGCCGCAACGCCGAGGCCCTGCGGCTGCTCATGGCGCTGCTTGGCCAGTCGGGCGCCTTCGAAATCGCCGCTGGGCCATTGCAGGCGATCCGCGCGGAGTTCACCTCTGCCGCGACGGATGAAGCCGAAACCGCCAGGACCATTCGCGATACCCTGAAGGCAACCGGCGAGCTCCTCGATCCCCATACCGCGGTTGGCTATGCCGCTGCCCGGAGCCATAAGGGGACCAGCCCGATGGTCACCCTGGCCACGGCTCATCCCGCCAAATTCCCCGATGCCACCGAGCGCGCGGCTGGTGTCCGGCCATCATTGCCCCCCCGTCTTTCGGGCTTGATGGCGGCAACGGAGAGGTTCACAGTACTTCCCAATGACATAGAGGCCGTCAAGGCCCACATCCGGGAGCGGAGCGCAGTGGTTTAATGGGAAGGCTTGATGAGCGTACAGATTTCGCGACTTTCTAACGGTCTGAGCGTCATCACCCACATGATGCCCCACCTCGAAACGGTGGCACTGGGAATCTGGGTCAAGGCTGGGGCACGGGACGAAAATCCCGAGGAAAACGGCATCGCGCATTTCCTGGAACACATGGCCTTCAAGGGCACCAATCGCCGCTCGGCCCAGCGTATTGCCGAGGAAATCGAATCGGCGGGTGGCGAAATCAATGCCGCCACAGGCATGGAAACGACAACCTACTACGCCCGCGTGCTCAAGCATGATTGGCCGTTGGCCCTCGATATTCTGGCCGATATCCTGACCGAATCCGTCTTTGATCCTGACGAACTTGAACGCGAGCGCGATGTCATCCTGCAGGAAATCGCCGCAGCCAACGATGCACCCGACGACCTGGTCTTCGATCTGGCCCAATCGGCGGCCTATGGCAGTCACCCGCTCGGCCGGCCGATCCTGGGCACGTCCCAGCGCATCATGTCGTTTGACCGTGGCGACCTGATCTCCTGGCGCGACCGCAACTACTGGGCATCCCGCATGGCTGTTGTTGCCACGGGCAACATCGATCATGGCGCCTTCGCCAAGGAAGCTGAGCGGCTTCTCGGCCATTTGGGGAGTGGCGAGGCGCCGGCTCGTGCTCTTCCGCAGTTCATGGCCGACTGCCAGATTTCGTCCAAGCCGCTGGACCAGACCCATCTGGTCTTGTCCTTTGCAGCCCCCGGCTACCGTCACCCCGACATTTACGGCCTTCAGGTGCTTTCCAGTCTCTTGGGCGGTGGCATGTCTTCGAGGCTGTTTCAGGAGGTCCGGGAAAAGCGTGGCCTTTGCTATAGCGTGTTTTCCTTTGGCTCGGCCTATGAGGATGCCGGTTCCTTCGGCGTCTATGCGGCGTCATCTCCGGCGCACACCCGCGATCTGGTGGGTGTGACGGCCGAGGTCATGCTTTCGGCGTCAAAAGGTGTCACCAATGAAGAGGTGAACCGCGCCAAGGCCCAGCTCAAGGCCAGCCTGGTGATGAACCTAGAGAGTGCCTCGGCCCGTGCCGATCAGGTGGCCCGACAATTCCTCGCCTTTGGCGATGTGCCCGATATTTCGACCCTCATTGCGAGGATAGGGGCTGTCGAAACCGATGACGTAACCCGCCTGGCCGGAGAGTTGCTCAAAGGCAAGACGCCGGCGCTCAGCGCTGTCGGGCAATTATCCGAGCTTGCGTCCCACGGCCAGATTGCTGCACAATTCGCCTGATTAACCGGCGGAGTGTGCGGTGGTTTTTCTGCGGTCGCATTTCTCGTTTGAACTGCCTCCCGTACTGCGTGGCGGAAGGCTGTATCTGCGCACGCCCCTCATGGATGATTACAACGCCTGGGCCAGTTTGCGCCTGAACAGCCGTGAGTTTCTGGCGCCATGGGAACCGAGTTGGCCGGCCGACGACCTGACCCGCGCGGCCTTTCGCAGCCGCATCAAGCGCTATATGCGCGATCTTGCCGACGACACCGCTTATCCCTTCTTCATCTTCGATCAGAACAATGATCTGGCCGGCGCCATAACCATCGCAAATGTGCGCCGTGGCGTGGCCCAGATGGCGTCGCTCGGCTATTGGATAGGGTCGCCATTTGCCGGTCAGGGCTTGATGACCGAAGCCGTGCAGACGGTGATGGGCTACGCTTTCGGCCAGTTGCGCCTGCATCGGGTGGAGGCGGCTTGCTTGCCTGCCAATGAACCCTCGCGCCGGCTGCTGCTGCGCTGCGGCTTCACCCAGGAGGGCTACGCGCGGCAATATCTTCAGATCAACGGCATGTGGCAGGATCACCTCACCTTCGCCAGACTCGGAAATGATCCACAATCCTGAGCGTCCAGCCACGATGACTTGCCACTTGGGAGGGTGGCTTGTAGCAAGGTGAGGGAAAAGATTCGATAATGCGAACGAGGACGGACAGGATGACGCCTGCAAGGTGGGCATTGGCAGCCGTGATCATGGCGATGCTCGCGCTGGCCGGACAGGCGTACGCCGAAGACTTCGTCGACCTTCCGCTCGATACGCCCAGTATCGACCTGACCGGCCATTTCAAATATCTCGATACCGAAAAGCCGGTGGTTTCGATCCAGGTCCCGGCTAAATCCGGCGAGCAGCCGGAACTTCTATCTCTCGAAGCCAGGGGTAGTGCCGGGACATACCGTTGGGGCGCTGTGAACCTGCGCAACATGGGGTACCTCCCCGTCGATGTCGTGCTTTCCATCCCCTATCAGGGGTTCGTGGGCTCCGGGGTATTGTGGCCCGTCGACGAAGGAACGCGGGTGGCGCTCGTTGTGCCGTCGCGAGGCGCATCTCCGGCTGTCGTCAGTGATATTGGCGCGGACTCGACAACCATACGTCTCGAGCCTTCCTCCATGGTGACGGTCGCCGTCCAGGTGACGTCTGGCTATCTCATTGGCACCACGCTGTGGCAGCGCGCTGCCTTCGACGCCCGTTCCGACTCGCACGCCTTTTTCAGGGGAGTCATTCTCGGGATCGCCATCCTCATGACTGTCGTCATGCTGTCGCTTTATGCGGTGCGTTCGAGCCCGGCGTTTCCTGCTGCCGGCCTGTTTGCCGCGGCCTCGGTCGGCTTCATCGCAATCGAGGCAGGCTACCTGCCATTGATCAATGCCAGCCTGCCGCCGTCGTTCCGGTTGAACAGCGAAACCCGGGTCGTTGTCGAGGGCCTGATGCTGACTGGGCTCATCCTCTGCCTGGCGACTTTTCTGGAATTGCGCAAGCGCCGGCCGCTTCTCGGCAACCTGATTCTCGGGGCGGGCCTGCTCTCGCTTGCCTTGCCGGCCTATGGCTGGTTTGAACCGGCCAGGGCTGCCGGTTTGATCCGCATTGCTTTCGCTGCCGTCGCCATCGGCGGCTTCGCGCTGATCTTTTCGATGTGGCGGCAAGGCATCACGAGAGCCCAGGCAACCATGCTGTGCTGGTCAACCCTCCTGTCATGGACATTGATTGCCGCCGTC
>JANMMJ010000175.1:0-5456 GCA_031373255.1 Hyphomicrobiales bacterium | reverse complement strand
CACCCGTCTTCATCCCCGCATCGTGCTCCTTCAGAACAGCAATGATCTGCTCTTCCGTAAACCGCTTCTTCTTCATCGTCCGTCTCCTTCAGCAGGGCCGGACTCTAAATCTAGCTGGAGGAAATCCTCAGTGGCAGGTCATGTCCGAGCTTCTGATTTAGCTCCTCTAAGTGATGCGACAATGGAGTCCGCTTCGACAGCTTGGTGTACACCAAAAAAAGTTCCAGAGTAGATGCTTGAAAAGAGGTGTGGCGAACGAAGTCGGCAGCGTGTTGATTCCTCTTGTAAGGCCTCTTTAAGTCTGCCTAAGAGCGTCGTGAAGTTAGAGTAGTTCCCGGCATTCAAAAGTTCATTTTCAATTGAAAGGGAATTTGAGAACGATTGCTCGAGCAATTTACGTTGTCGTTCAAACTTCTCAAAATGAATATCTCCATATGACAGAGGTGACGGAGGAGAGTTCCGCGATTTAAAGAGCGCCCGTGCGACTACAGAGGCGAATATCTGTGCATCGTTGTTCCATATCTGGCGACAGGTTCCGACCGCCTCTCCCACGGAACACATGCCCGAAAATGCATCCAACAGCACGCCAGCCTGAGCATTGTGAACTATGTCACGCACCATTGGAGCCAGTGTGCGCTTGGTCCCCATGTAAGTAATATTGACTCCCATAGATTAATATCCTAGTTAAAGATTAATAGCCCAAAACGAATTTCTCGAATAGCACGCTAGGTCAAGGTATGTTATCGAAAAGTAAAAATCGGCGACTTCTGGTCAGAAAAGGTAGTGGCGTAAACGCGGATCATAGGCTTGAGGAAGTAGGACAACAGTTCTCTGTGATGCGTGCGCGTATCCGCCTGATTGAAGCCTAACTTCTGCACTAGATCGAGCATCCGAACCGGAACACGAAGCTTAAAGCTTGCTTGGAAACATACAACATTTCCATGGCAGCCCGCCGAAGCGGCCATCCGCTTTTTCGTGCTTTAGCAAAGCCTGGCCAAGAAGAACATTTGAGGTTCGCGCTCGCACAAAAGATCAGGCCGTTTCCATGTCGTGCTAACGTCTTACGTGCGTCAGCGGGGCGAGCCTGCGGGAGGAAAAAATGACTGAACAGCAGATCCGTTTCGATGACGGGGCCGCCTATGAGACGTTCATGGGGGTGTGGAGCCGCAAGGTGGGCGAGGTCTTCCTCGACTGGTTGAATCCCGGGAAGGGTTTGCGCTGGATCGATGTGGGCTGCGGCAATGGCGCGTTCACCGAATTGCTGGTGGAGCGGTGCGCGCCGTCGCATGTGTGGGGCATCGATCCTTCCGATGCGCAGCTGTCATTTGCGCGGGAGCGGCACAAGGCAGGCGTTGCCGAATTCGTGAAAGGCGATGCCATGGCGCTGCCGGCGGCGGACGCAAGCGCCGATGCCGCCGTCATGGCGCTGGTCATTTTCTTTGTGCCGAAGCCGGCCAAAGGCGTTGCCGAGATGGCGCGCGTGGTGAAGCCGGGGGGAAGCATTTCGGCCTATGCCTGGGACATGATGGGCGACGGCTTTCCGCTGCATGTCATGCATGAGGAAGTGGAAAAACTCGGCATCGCTTCACCCATGCCGCCCAGTCCCGAAGCCTCAAGCCTGCCCGCGTTGCGGGCGCTCTGGGCGGGCGCGGGTCTCGTCGACATTGCAACCGAGACGATCACGGTCGAGCGCACCTTCCGCGATTTCGACGATTTGTGGGCGATCAGTCTTTCAGGCCCACGGCTCTCCGTGGTGGCGGCCGGTATGACGGCAGACGTCTTGGAAACATTCAGGACCAATGTGAAGGCGAGGCTCACGCCCGACGCACAGGGCCGCATCACCGGCAGCGCCCGCGCCAATGCCATTCGCGGGCGCGTGCTGGGTTGATTGGTCATGGCACCCGCGCCCACGTCGATGAACGTGGAGCGCGCGTGCTGCGTGCAAGGATCAGGGACCGTCCACCATCTTGGTGCCCATCTCGAGAAGCGCGAAGTCGCTGCCGTCGCAGGTCACGTCCGGGTTGGTGGGGGCGAACATGCCGAGCGGGTTGTCCTTGAACAGCCAGACATGTATGTCGTAGTGGTGAAACCCTTGAGGGATCAGCGGCTCATGGCCTTCCATGGGGCCCTGGAGTGGCTGACCAAGGATCGTTGGCTTTTCCTTGGTATCGGGTGTCAGCGGCGCCAGCCATTCGGCCGCCACAAGTTTCAATTCCTTGCCGACGGGCTCGTAGATCAGCACGTTCGGCTTCATCGGGTCGAGCGGCTTGCCGATCGTCGGCACATTGACGAAATGGATGCCCATGCCGCCCTTGGCATAGTCCATATGGCCTTCCATCTTCATGCCTTCATAGTGCACGCAGCCGACGGTCGACAGATAGAGATCGCGCACGGCCACCTTGTAATCCTGATATTTCTCAAGCGCCTTCTTCAGCGCATCGATATCGGCCTGGCTGGGGTCTCCGGCGCGGGCGGCACTCAGCCCCAGTCCGCCGGCCAGCAATCCGGCAAGCGCAAGCACGGCACAACGGTTCATCACTGCACGTAACATGGCGTTTCTCCCGATTTTCCATTTTGCCGCAGGCACCGTATGCGGGGAGGCGGGCGGCAGCGCCCGGCGGCCGCAGGCGGTGAAAGCGGTGCGGGTAAAGCTGTACCTTTTCGCGGCTGGCTGCAAGAGGCTGGTCGGCGTGGTGTGGGATTAACTCGCTGGCAGTCCGACGGCGAATACAATTGTGTCTCCAGCGCTGATATTCTTGGTGATATGTCCATCTCCGGTGGTGTCTTCGATGTGGAGTACGCTTCCAACGGGGAACTTCCGTGTTTCACCATTGCTGGCTGTTATCTGGTATTCGCCCTGAACTGTCACAAATGCCATGCGGCGCGGCGCCGGGTGGGGAATATCTCCCTTCCATGCCGGTACGGCGCCTATCCAAAAGGCATCAGCGGCAGGCGAAAACTTGGCCGTGTAAAGCGGTTCGGCGGGAGGGGCAGCAAAACCAACTTCCAGTTCTGCCACCTGATCATCGAAGCATGATGCACCGTTTGAATCCGCAAAAAGTCTTGAATACCGCATGCGCATGTTGTTAACCCTCCGCACCGAACATCGTAGAACAATACTGGAAATTCCGGGCTGGCGCGATTGGTTGTAAAGAGCGGCAAAATTCAAACTGAAACATTGCCCACGCGCGCGCCAAGGTGACTCGCGCCGCCGCCTGTGCTATGTGTGTGCCGGCTATCTCCGTGCCTTCCAGACCCCAGCGCCGCTCCACATGAGGAGTTTGCCATGCGTCCAGGTATCGCCGCTTCCGCCTTGCTCCTGTGCCTCGTTCCAGCAGCACCGCATGCCACGGCTGCTGCACTGGACCGGTTTCAATGCAATGTCCCCGCCGGCTACTACCGGATCGCCGACATGGGCGATTCCGAAACGCTCGACATGCATGCAGGCAGCAGCTTGCAATCGGATGTGATCGGCATGCTGCGCAATGGCGAGATCGTGCTTTCGGATGGCACGCGCGGCATGGGCAATGACCGCACCTGGCAGCGGGTCAAGGTTTGGCAGACGGAGGGCTGGGTCAGGTCGCAGCGCTTGCAACGCACCTTGCCGCTGACGCTGGCGAAGACCGACATTCCACAGGCCGGATGGTGCGGCGCCTATACGCCGCTGTGGAGCATGAGCTGGACGGCGCAAAAGCTCAGCGTTTCTCTTTATCCGGGCAAGCATGAACTGGCGCTCACCAGCGTGCAGCCGGGCCAGAGCCCGGGCACGACGCTGCTCAAGGGATCATCGCCGGAACTTTCGATGACGCTGGTCTACAGCGATGGCGTTTGCCGCGATGAGAAGGGTGCAACGCAGGGCTGGGGCACGGTTTATGCCGTGGTGCGCCGCGACGGCGTGGAGCAGCTTTATACCGGCTGCTGCCAGGCCGCCGTGGAGGCTTTCGTCAAGCGTTAATCCGCGCCGCCGCTCAGGAGGCGGGCACGTAGGTAAAAGCGCCGTCCTTGGCTTCGGCCATGCCGATGCCGGGGTAGGGCCAGTGATAGCCGATCATCTTCTTCTTGCCGCTTGCCGCCATGCCGAGAAGCTTGGTGCGGGTGGTGATGGCGAGTGCGGGATCGGCATCGAAGCCGAACTTCCAGCCCGGATTGGCGAAGAACACGGCGGGGTTCGGAATGGTATCGCCGGTGACGATCAGGCCATCGCCGCCCGCCAGTTCAAACGAGACGTGGCCCGGCGTGTGGCCCGGCGTATCGAGCACATTGATGCCGGGGAGGATTTCCACGCCCGGCTTGAACATGACCAGTTTTTCCTTCATGGCGGCAAGCTGCGCCTGGGTGCCCTTGACCATGCCCTGCATTTCCTTGGGCATCTTGCTGGCGAGATCGGGGGCCGCCCAGAAATTCCATTCGGCCTCGGCCATGTGCAGCGACGCATTGGGGAAATTGCCCTTGCCGTCATTGGCGATGGTGCCCCAGAAATGATCGGGGTGGGCATGCGTATAGATCACCCTGGTGACGGTCGAAGGATCGGTGCCCGCGGCCTTCAGGCTGTCGCCGATCTTGCCGGCACTCGGCATGAAGTTGCTGCCGCAGCCATTATCGAGCAGGACGACTTCGCTGCCCGACTTGAGCAGCAGCGGGCTCGCCTCGAACTGAACCTTGTCGCCCTGGGCCATGGCGCCCAAGAGCTTGGCCAGGTCTTCGGGCTTGGCATCGGAGCTGACGACGGTGATCGGCAGGATCAGCGTGCCGTCGCTCACCACGGTAATGTCATAGGCGCCCTGCTTGAACGAGTAAGGACCGGCCAGCGCCAGCACATTTTTCGGCAGCACACCGGCGGCGACAAGGCCTGCGGCAATGCCCAGGAATTTGCGGCGGTCGAGAACCATCTGCTTGCGGCCATCGATATCGGCAATGAACATGGTTGCGTCTCCTCAGGTGAATGGAAGCCCCCGATGTTACAGTCAAATGTGACGGTTGAAAGTACAGAGGCGGGCTCAACACAACACGATGGCGTGATCGCGCACCGGCGTTACAAGGCAACGCCCAATCTTGATCGGCGGGTTGCGTTGCGTTAGGAGAAGGGGACGCACTGACGGGGAGAATTCCGATGCCGCTCACACGCCGCCAGCTTTTGACTTCGGCGCTTGCAACCGGGCTCATACCCGGCGGCCCGGCGCTGGCGCTTTCGGGCGAGCCGTTTCCGGTCTCCGAGAAGGACGTGAAGGCGGTGCCCTTCAAGTATCAGCGGCACGAGGTCGAATACGACACACAAGAGCCGGCAGGCACCATCGTGGTCGATGGCAAGCGCTGTTTTCTCTATCATGTGACGGGCAACGGCCAGGCCATGCGCTATGGCGTAGGGGCCGGCAAGGGGGCCGGTTCATGGAAGGGCGAGGCGGTCATCAAGCGCATGGCGAAATGGCCGGCGTGGGTGCCGACGCCTGACCATATCG
>JANMMJ010000173.1:0-11886 GCA_031373255.1 Hyphomicrobiales bacterium | reverse complement strand
GAAGGAAGACCCGGCCTCGCCGATCTATGGTATGCCGGTTCTCGAAGTGTGGAAGGCCAAGACCGTCATGTTCATCAAGCGCGGCATGTCGTCCGGCTATGCCGGTATCGACAACTCGCTGTTCTGGCGCGACAACACCATAATGCTGTTTGGCGATGCCAAGAAGATGACGGAAGAGATTAACAAGGGGATGTGAGGGAAAGACGTAGCGAGAGGTTTGGAGTTTGGGCGTATTGCGTACCAAATCGATCCTTCACCCCACCAGCCGAAAAGCACCACTCTTGTTTCCGCCGAAGCGGTATACCGCGAAATCCTTGTCGAAGGTGGCGACGTCAATAATCTGCAGACGTTCCATCACAGCAAAGCTGGTGCGATCGGTGAGGGAGAAATCCTGATCGGGATAGCGTTGGCCGATCAACCAAGCGGCTTCCATATCGGCGGGGTTAATGCATTCGAGTTGTGCGGCGCCCTGCCTGACGACGCGCCAGAAGGTTTCCGCGGCTTGCCAGTGGAGCTTCTGATGCAATAACCGCCATGTTTCGGCGAGCACCAGCGTCGATGTCACTAGGGCAGTCTGTCCGGAAAGAGCTGCCTTGGCGCGGCCATGCTGAACGTCATTGCCGTTGACCGCCGCGAACCAGGCCGAGGTGTCAACAAAGACGTTCATTTCCGCAGCTTGCCGGCCTCAATCGCTCCGGCGATCATCGCGCGCTTGTCCTTCGCAATGTCGGTCGACTCGGCCGACCGGTCGAGATCGAAGAGTTCCGCTACGTTCGATCTGGATGGCTCACCACCAAGATCGGCCGCGATAACGCGCCGGACATATTCGGCCACAGTCACGCCAACGCTTTCAGCGCGGCGGCGGATTTTTGCGCGCGTTGTTGGATCAAGTGTAATTTGCATACGAGATGTCATGATGGTGATGGTAAGCCATCAGATCGCGTTTGTCCACCGTCTTGGCGTTACATGGCTAGCTTCAAAGCGAGTTCAGAATCGCAATCAGTGCGTCGCGCTCATCCTTTGGCGCAGTGCGAAATTTCTCTTTGGCGGCTTCCGCCTCGCCGCCGTGCCAGAGGATGGCCTCTTCCGGGCCATGGGCGCGGCCATCGTGCAGCAGCCGGTTGTGCCGGTTGACTTTCTCCAGGAGGCCGATGCCCCACAGCGGCGGGGTGCGCCACTCGGTGCCGGTGGCTTCGAAATCCGGGCGGTTGTCGGCCAGGCCCTCGCCCATGTCATGCAGCAGAAGATCGGTGAAGGGGTGAATGGTCTGGTTGGCGACTTCCGGGAAGCCTGCGACAGGTGCCGTCCGCAAGGCCGGCATATGGCACGATGCGCAGCCGAAATCGCGAAACAGATTTGCGCCTTTCCGGACCTCAGGATCAGCAGCATTGCGCTGGGCGGGGACGGCGATTGTCATGACGTAGAGCGTGAGCTTGTCGAGAAATTCATCGCTCATCTCCGGCCTGCCGCCGTTGATCGCCTCCTTGCATGCGTGCTGCGTCACAGTGCAATTTTCTCCCTCCGCGAAAGCGGTCGATATGCCGATATCACCGGCCGAGGCACCGGCATTCTGCTGTCGCAAGTTTGGCTGATTGGCCTTCCAGCCAAAGCGGCCTGTCGCAGCGCGCTGATTCTCCTCATCCCATACGCGATTGACCCGGCCGGATATGCCGTCGCCATCCTTGTCGGCAGGATCGGCCAGGGCTTCGAGGGTCGCATTGGGCACCGCCTGCAAAAGACCGAGGCCGAAAACGGCAGGGGCCACGCGTGGCGATGTCATGATGTCCGGCCCGAGCGGGCCATAGGCAAGATCGGTGATTTCATAGCGCGGGCGGCGCAAGACATAGGGGCTGCCATCACCATATTTCCCGGGGAGGCTTTCGTAGCGGATGCGGACGCGCCCTTCGGGCGGCACGTGCAGGATGGCGCGCTCACTCAACTGATCGCCATAGGCCGGGTGCGGATTGGGACCGCCATGCGCGTCCTGACCCGGTATGCTGAGCCGGACCAGCATCGAGTCCATCGGGCCCTCGCCATTTGCAGGCGGGGCACCGCGGCCGTCATGGGTATGACATCCGGAGCAGGAGACGCGATTGAACATGGGGCCAAGCCCATCGAAGGACTTGACCGAACCGGGGGCCTCCACCCAGTTGGTGTTGAAAAGGCGGTTGCCGAAGGAGAACGGGCGCTGATGCGCCTTTGGGCTGTTGGGCATCTGAAAGGTGAAGGCGCTTTCAGTTGCCACAGGCCTTGTGCCGGCCCCCCCGAGTTCGGCGGACTGGGGGATCGCCAGCAGCTGTTCGCGCAAGGATGGACCTGCCGCCTCGCCGCTCAAGGAAATGATGGCTACCAGCGAAAGCGCAATCGTGAAAATCAGAGCGGCTCTGGGCAAGATGGTCCTCAGCCGGAGGGTATCAGAACCAGCACGCCGAGCTTGTTACCTGCTTCGGAAAGCCCTGCGCCCAGTGCCTGGAGGGCCGCAACCAGATCCTCGGCCGCCTTGCGCTCGGGGCTGTCCTTCGGCTTGGCCAGAACCTGGTCCCACGGATCGCCAAGGGCGGCAACCTTCGCTTCGGTGCCGGTCAGCAGAGCGTCGATGCGATCCGCCGTGGCTGCGTCCTGGCCGCGCACCAGTTCGTCGAGGCCCGGGCGCTGCTTGCCTTCGCTATCGCCCGTCCAGACCTGTTTGATGCCGGCCAGATCGTAGACGAAGTCCTGCTTCGTCGTGTCGGAGAAACAGGAATGTTCATCTTCCTGGTCGCCAGAATCGAGGGCAACGGCGAGGCGTTCCGACATGAACTCAAAGCCGGCCAGGATCGCCATGCCGTTCACCATGCGGCCGATCGCTTCGCGAGGCGGAAGCGCCTTGAATTTGGCGGCGTAGTTATCGGATTTCCCGGATTCCCAGGCTTCCTCCAGTTCGTGCAGTTCGTGCACAAGTTCCTCGGTGACCAGTTTCAGGTACTGGCGGCGGCGGTCATTGCTGCCGCTTCCCGCCACGTAATCCGTATGCGGACGGTTGCCCGGTCCCTCGGCCGAAAGATCCTGGCCCCAGAGCAGGAACTCGATGGCGTGCCAGCCGGTGGTGACATCGGCCTCGTCCTGCTTCTGGTTGAGACCTTCGATCTGCTCGAGATCGACATTGAATTTTGCATCGTTGACGAGGCCCGCATCGGGCTTGCCATCGACATAGTCGATATAGGCCTCGTTCATCGGCCAGGCATTGATGCCGCCTTCGACCTCTTCGATGGGCCCATCATAAAAGCGGAAGGCCTCGGTTTTCAGATAGGCGGGGCGGGCGGCGATCCAGGCCTTGCGGGCCGCAGCAAGCGTTTCGGCAGACGGTGCCGACAGCATGGCGTCGATGGCCTGCTGCATCAGCTTGGCGTCGTCGGTGGCCTTCTCGTAGCTGGAGTAGACGAGATCGGTATAGGCTTCGACTTGTGGGGCCGCATCGTACTTGAAGGCGTTCGGATCGGTCGAGCCAAGCGCGTAAGATGCTGCGCTTCCACCGCCGCCTTCTCCTCCTTCGCCACCTTCTCCGCCCTCACCACCTTCGCCGGAATTCTGGGCAAGAAGAATAGGCAGTTTGACGTCCTGCTCACCTGCGTAGGCTGATTGCGTTGCAAGAGTGCCGGCAACAGCGGCGATGCCCAGTCCAGTCCAGATTTTTGTCTTTCTCGTCATGCTGCAATCCTGTGGCAGGTGTTTTCGGGGAGCCATCGGATAGCAACAAAAACATCAGGTGACAATAGCCGACTAATTTAGTCGGATTTAGAATCATTCTTAATTGGCTTGGCTTTTCCTGCCTTGCCATGATAGCGCGAAGCCGTTGCCTGCAAAGGGAATGCGCTGCCGGAATGCTTCTCGCCCGCCGCCACGCAATCGTCTAGATTGGGCGGCATCTACGCGCGGGGAGGCGGCGGACTATTCATGAGCGATATGCAAGAGCAGACGGTACTCGAGCTGCCGAAGGTCTATTTTGTCAGGATGCTGGTGTTCACCCTCGTTGTGGGCATCGTGGCTGCCATCGTGCTTCCGTTCATGTTGCGAGCCTTCTATGCCAACGTCGCCCTCAACAGCGTCATCATCGGGGCGCTGGTGCTGGGCATTCTCTATTCCTATCGCATGGTGTGGCGCCTGTGGCCTGAAGTGAACTGGGTCAATCATTTCAGGATCGCCGATCCGGGACTCGAAACGCCCTATCGCCCGACGCTGCTTGCTCCCATGGCGACGATGCTGCGCGACCGGCAGGGCCGCACCGTGCTGTCGCCCACGTCGATGCGCTCGATGCTCGATTCCATCGCGTCGCGCCTTGACGAGGCGCGCGATATTTCGCGCTATCTCGTCGGCCTGCTGATCTTTCTCGGCCTGCTGGGCACGTTCTGGGGCCTCCTAGAAACGGTGACGTCGATCGGTGATGCCATCAAGGCGCTGGACATTTCCTCATCGCAGTCATCGACCGTGTTCGATCAATTGAAGACCGGCCTGCAAGCGCCGCTGGCCGGCATGGGCCTGTCGTTCTCGTCATCGCTGTTTGGCCTGGCCGGATCGCTTATCCTCGGCTTTCTCGACCTGCAGGCTTCACAGGCGCAGAACCGTTTTTACAACGATCTGGAAAACTGGCTGTCTTCCATTACCGATATCGAGATGGGTGATGGCGGGCACATGTCCATGCCGACATATCTGAGGCTTGACATGCAGAACCTGCAGCGCGGCATGGAGCGGATCACCAAGCAGATCGAAGGTGGCGGGGTTGTCAGCGCCGGTGGCGGCCCGGTTGACAGCGAGTCGATGGACAAGCTGGCTGACGCTGTCGCCAGTCTGGTGACACAGATGCGCGACGAGCAAAAGATGGTCAGGCAATGGGCCCAGTCGCAGCAGGTGCAGCAAAACGAAATCCAGCGTCTGCTCATCCGCATGACCGGCGGCATGCCGGCGCGCAGTTCGCGCGTCCGGGCGGAGGATTAGGCACCCGCCATGGCAAGTTCCCATGCCCGCCGCCGACGCCAGGAAGAGTCGCCCTACTGGCCGGGCTTCGTCGATGCCATGGCGCAGCTTCTGCTGGTCATCACGTTTTTGCTGTCGGTATTCATGGTGGCGCAGTTCCTTCTGGCGCGGGAAATTTCGGGCCAGGACAGCGCGCTCGGGCAACTACGCTCGCAAATAGCCGAACTGACGGAACTGCTGGCGCTCGAGAAATCGGCGAAGGCCGAAGTCGAGGCTACGCTTTCTGCCCTCACTGACGATCTCGCCGCGGAGAAAGGCAAGAATTCCAATCTTGCGGCGATGCTCGATACCGAGAACAGCAAGGGCCAGTCTGCCGGTTCCGAGCTTGCCGGCCTGCGCACCGCCCTCGACAAGGAAAAATCGCTATCATCGGAGGCGCTTTCCAAGGTGGAGTTGCTCAATCAGCAGATCGCCGCTCTGCGCCGCCAGCTTGCGGCGATTTCGGGCCTGCTCTCGGATGCAGAGCAACGCAACAAGGATTCCAACGCCCAGATTGCCGATCTCGGCAAGCGCCTGAATTCGGCGCTGGCACAACGGGTGCAGGAACTGTCGCGCTACCGCTCGGAATTCTTCGGACGCCTGCGCCAAATTCTCAGTCAGCGTTCGGATATTCTGGTTGTTGGCGACCGCTTCGTGTTCCAGTCAGAAGTGCTGTTTGCCAAGGGCTCCGCTGAACTCAACGATCTTGGCAAGGTCGAAATGGACAAGCTGGCGGAAGCCCTGCTGCAGCTTGAAAAAGAGATTCCCGGCGATATTGCCTGGGTGCTTCGCGTCGATGGGCACACCGATGCCGATCCCATCACTTCGGTGCAGTTCAAGTCGAACTGGGACTTGTCAGCAGCGCGTTCAATTGCCGTGGTCAACTACCTGATCACGCGGGGCGTGCAGCCGGTGCATCTGGTGGCGGCAGGCTTTGGCGAATTCCAGCCGCTCGATCCCGCCGACACGGAGGATGCCAAGAGCCGCAACCGCCGCATCGAACTCAAGCTGACGGAGCGGTGAACTGCAACTTGGCGAGGCGCGCGTAGAGCGGGCTCGATTTGATCAGGCTGGAATGCCTGCCCTGTGCGACGATCCTGCCCGCTTCAAGAACCAGAATGCGATCGGCATTTCTGACTGTCGCCAGGCGGTGGGCAATGACAAGGGTGGTGCGGTCGCGGGTCAGACCTTCGATGGCGTTCTGCACGAAGGCTTCACTTTCAGCATCAAGGGCGCTGGTTGCTTCATCGAGCAGCAGGATCGGCGCGTTGCGCAGGATGGCGCGGGCGATGGCGATGCGCTGGCGCTGTCCGCCGGAGAGCGTGATGCCGCGTTCGCCCACCTGCGTGTCATAGCCTTTCGGAAGGCGGCCGGCAAATTCGTCCACATGGGCGGCGCGCGCGGCCGCCATGACATCGTCGTTGCCGGCCTCGGGCCTGCCAAAACGGATGTTGTCGAGCACCGATCCTGAGAAGATCACGGTTTCCTGCGGAACGACGGCGATGCGGTGCCGGACCGCCTGCGGGTCGGCACTCTTCACATCCACGCCATCAACGCGGACGGTGCCATGCTGCGGGTCATAGAAGCGCTGAAGCAAAGCAAATATCGTCGTCTTGCCGGCTCCCGATGGGCCGACAATTGCCAGCGTTTCGCCTGCCTCGACCTTGAAGCTCACATTCACCAGCGCACTTTGCGCCGGGCGGCTTGGATAGTTGAAAGTCACGTCCTCGAATCCCACGGTTCCCAATGCCGGTTCGGGCAGTTGCAGCGGCATCGCGGGGGCGCTGATCTGCGGCGTTTCATTGAGCAATTCGGAGAGGCGTTCGGCAGCACCCGCCGAGAGTTGAATCTCTCCCCAAACTTCCGAGAGCTGGGCCAGCGCGCTGGCCGCAAGAATGGCGAAGAGAACGAACTGGCCCAGTTCACCGGCCGAGATGGTTCCCGACATGACGGCGTTGGCGCCATACCAAAGTACGGCGACGATCGAGCCCATCGACATCAGCACGATGGCCGCCGTCAGGATGCTGCGCGCCAGGGTTCTTTCGGCGGCAGCGCCAAAAGCCGAGGAGGTGGCCGTCGAAAATGTCCGCCCGGTCAGTTCCTCCTGCACGTTGCTTTGCACCGTGGTGATGGCCTCCAGCCGTTCCTGCGCCATGGCGGCACTTTCGGCCAATGTGTCCTGGGCCTTCCGCGAGAGCACCCGCACTTTCCGGCCAAACAGCACGAGCGGCAGCACAATCAGCGGAATGGCGAGCAGCACAAGCCCGGACAACCTGGTGCTGGTCACCACCATCATGGCGGCGGCACCGAGGAACATCACGACGTTGCGAAGGGTAATCGATGCGGTCGACGAGAAAGCGGATTTGATCTGGGTCGTATCCGCGGTGAGCCTCGAAACGACTTCGCCGGTCCGGTTCCGCTCATAAAATGACGGATCGAGCGACAAGAGGTGCGAAAAGACCTTGTCGCGGATGTCGGCCACGACGCGCTCGCCAATCCACATCACATAATAGAAGCGGGCGGCGGAGCCCAGTGCCAGAAGTGCGACAACCGCCAGCATCACACCGAAGTACTGGTTCACCAGTTGTGCGTTCTCGGCCGAAAAGCCATGGTCAATGACGCGGCGCACGGCGACCGGCACGATCAGCGTTGCGGCAGAGGCGACCAGAAGGGCCACGAGCGCCAGAATGACCCTGCTGCGATAGGGCCTGACAAACTGCAGCAAATTCAACAGCGGGCGAAAATTCCGGCTCTTGGCGCGGCGTTTGGCATCGGCCTCGAAGGAATGCGCATTCGACATTTTATGGTCAGGTCCGGCAGGCTTGCGGTGGCTAGGGGGTTCCTGTATAGACGCCCCCCGAAGCCAGACAAGATGTCAGCGGAACACGCGGCCATTTGGCCGATACGAGAGATTACGCCATGAAAGACAATATCCATCCCGACTACCACATGATCAATGTGGTGATGACCGACGGCACCAAGTTCCAGACCCGCTCAACCTGGGGCAAGGAAGGCGATACGCTCAGCCTCGATATCGATCCGAAGTCACACCCGGCCTGGACCGGCGGCCAGCAGCAATTGATGGATCGCGGCGGGCGCGTTTCGAAGTTCAATCAGAAGTTTGGATTTCTGAACAAGTAAGCGCACCGGCGCTAATCGGTTTTTTCGACCAGACAGGCGCCTCCGAGCGCCTGTAGCTTGTTGCACAGCCTGTCTGCCTCGGCGCGGCTGTCCGCCCCCACACTTATACTGACAAGCCTGCGGCGCCCCATGGAGAGGTTCTTCTTGCGGCTCACATAGGGCTTTGCCATGGCGAGCAATGAAGGATAGCGGCCCTTGATGCGCTGAAAGGCCTGAAGCGCCCGGGCCTGCGAAAAACCGCCGGACAGCACCACACCCCAAGGCTTGCGGGGTGCCCGTTCGACGGGCGGCGAGGGATTGAGCTGACGGTTGACCAGCTTGATGCAGGATTGCAGGAACTCGCCACCTTCGCCTATTGCAGGAATGGCGTGATCGGCCTTGCGGTCGGTCCATTCCTCAGCAGGGCGGCCAGTGACGAACAGCACATAATCCTGGGTTTCGAAAGGAAGCTGGCTTCGGCCGGCAAGCCAGGCCGAGACGGCCCCCGCACCGGCATTGTACCCTGCTGCTGCAAGTCCGAGATTGCCGAAATCGCGCTTCAGATCGGCCAGGAAATGGGCCGAGGCGGGCAACGCCTTGTGGGGTGCGAAGGGGTCGTCCAGCCCACGCAGTTTCGCCGTGTAGGGCATGAACTGGGCTATGCCCTCGGCGCCCACGGGACTCACCGCATTGGGGTCGAACAGGCTTTCGCGCCAGATAAGTCTTGCCAGGAACTGATGCGGCAGGCCGCGATACTCGGCCTCGCGTCCGATAATGGCACAGACATCCTCGGCAAAGTGCTGCTTGCGGACAGGCGTGGCAGATGCGCGCAGCGGCTCGATGTGTTCCAGAATTCGCGGCGGGGGAACGGCGTGTGCCGGGCCATCTGTGCCAAAAAAGATCAGGCACGCAATAAGTGTTACAAGTCCGCGCAAGGATTACCGCCGTCTGTTTGGCGGAGCTTATACGATCAAAAGCGGCAAAAAGGTGTAGTTCTCAGTTCGCTGTCTTGAAAACCTGGGCCAGGCGGTCAAGCTGGTGCATGACCGGGCTTGCAGCCGTGGTCCTGGCGGCGAGCATGGCATCGAGGGTCTGGATGCGCTCGTGGAGCCTGAGCGAGCGGCTGACCAACTGTCTCAGGCCATCCGGCATCTGCTCGGAACCGGCCAAGGTATTGCCCGCGCCAATATCGCCCAGGCTTATCCGGTGCTTTTCCTTCTTGGCTTCGTCGATCGACAATTCACCAGCGGAAACAGCGCGCTGCAGCAAAAGCCATGACGCTAGCTGCATCAGGCGGGTGGTCAGGCGCATGCTCTCGGTGGCGTAGGCGATGGCGCCGTGACGGTCGAGAAGCTTGGCGTCCTGGCGGCCAGGGCCATCAAGGTAGTTGGCGGTCTCTTCAACCAGGCCCATGCCTTCCTTGAACACTTTTTCAAACTGTTCCGAGGCGGTGAAGCGGGTGAAGAAATCGACAAGAGCGTCGCCGTTGTCTGTTGTTCTTTTTCCGAAGACTGCCGTCATACGCTTGCACCCTTTGCCGCCATTTTAAATCAAACTTGAGGCGACGCCGAGCGGATCATGAAGTGTGGTTCATTTCCGGTCAAGTTCCGCCGCCGATTTGCAGAACATTTTCTGTGGAGCAAGACCGGTGCCAAAAAAAAGAGCCGCGAAAGGGCGGCTCTTGAGTTCTAACAGGGAGGCGTCAAACAGAGTGGACAGGAGCCACTCGAAGAATCCAGATGACTGGATTACATTTACTAAAATACAAGTGAATCAGTTACCAACCGGTTAACGTTACGGTGGCTTAACCGCGAAATTTGACGGCATCCGGCTCAGCGCTTGAAGAACGCGTCGGCGGCTGCCTTTCCGGCCTGCTTGCCGGTGAGGATCGACCGTGTCCGGACGATCTCCGACTCCAAATCCTTAATACGCTGCTCCAGTTCGGCAACAGAAAAGGTGTCGAGCACCTCGCCGACCACCGCGGCGGGTTTCTTCTTTGGCTGTTCGTCGTCGATATTCATGTTCTCGCCTCAGGATGGCACTAGTGTGCTACGGGAGCGCCAGAGCCGCAAGAGTGCAGGGAGGTGAGCCATGACCGAGATGATGAGTGCAATCGAGATAGCCCAGCCCGGCGGACCGGAGGTGCTTCGCCCGCATAGAATGCCTGTTCCCGAACCGCAGCCGGAACAGATTCTCGTCAAGGTGCATGCGGCAGGCGTCAATCGTCCTGACATCATGCAACGCGCCGGGGCTTATCCTCCGCCTCCAGGCGCGCCGCTCACGCCAGGCCTTGAAATCGCCGGTGAAGTCGTTGCTGCGAAAAGTTCGGGAACACCCAGATACCGCGTGGGAGACAAGGTCTGCGCGCTGGTTCCGGGCGGCGGTTATGCTGAATACGCGGTGGTCGACGAAAGCAATGCGCTGCCGGTTCCCTCCGGGTTGACGATGGTCGAAGCGGCCGCGATCCCCGAAACATTTTTCACGGTGTGGACCAATGTGTTCGATCGCGGCGGGCTGAAGCCGGGGGAAACGCTTCTGATTCATGGCGGTTCGAGCGGCATCGGCACCACGGCGATCATGCTGGCAAAGGCACTCGGATCGCGGGTCATCGCCACGGCTGGTTCGGATGACAAATGTGCCGCCTGCGTTGCGCTGGGTGCGGACCGCGCCATCAATTACCGGACACAGGATTTTGTCGTTGTGACCAAAGAGGAGACAGGCGGCCGTGGCGCCGATGTGATTCTCGACATGGTGGGCGGCTCCTATGTGGCGCGAAATTTTTCGGTTGCTGCCATGCATGGGCGGATCGTGCAGATCGCCTTCCAGCAGGGTTCAAAAGTAGACGTCGATCTGCTGCCGATCATGTTGAAGCGGCTAACGCTCACCGGCTCCACCCTGCGGCCGCGCAGCGCCGGCGAAAAGGCGGTCATTGCAAATGCGCTGGAGGAGCGGGTCTGGCCGCTGCTCAGTGCCGGCAAGTGCAAGCCGGTGATCTACCGGACCTTTCCGCTTGCCGAGGCCAGCAAGGCGCACGCGCTGATGGAATCGAGCGAGCATATCGGGAAGATCGTTCTTACCATTTAGCAGGCCGCGTACCCCTGTTTATTGGGTTCCGGATTTTGGGCCTGCGAGGCCGAGGCGTTCTGCCACCTCGCCCAGGGCGGTTTCTGCCGGATTGATGTCGGTCTTGCGGCGGCCGGCGTTGGGCAGGCTGACGGCCAGCGTTGCATCGAACACGCGATACTGCCGCTTGCCGGCGCGCTTGGCGGCATACAGAGCCAAATCGGCGCGCTTGCAGATGCCAAATTCCTCGGTAGACTGATCAATATTCACCGAACTGGCGATACCGATGCTTGCGGCGATACGCAGTTCCTTGCCTTCGTAGTGAACCGGCCGTGAAATGGCTTCAATCAGCGTGCGCGCCATCTGCCTTGTATCGGACAACCCGCGGGGCAAGGCGATGGCGAATTCATCGCCCCCCAGCCTTGCCGCCAGACCGGCTCCCGCAGCAATGTGGCGCATGCGTTCGGCCGCCACTTGCAGAAGATGGTCGCCGGCATGGTGCCCGAAGGTGTCGTTGATCTGCTTGAAGCCGTCGAGATCGACAAGCAGCAGATGCCACGGCTCATCGTGCTGCTGGCTTGCGAGCATGGCCAGATGCTCATCGAAATAGCGGCGGTTGCGCAGCCCGGTGAGGGAATCGCTTGTGGCAAGGTCGCGTATCTTGACCTCGCGCTGGTGCAGTTCGATGTTCAGTTTGCGCACCTTGGCCAACTC
>JANMMJ010000152.1:0-2604 GCA_031373255.1 Hyphomicrobiales bacterium | reverse complement strand
CATGTAGATCGAGTTGATCGCCTTCTCGCGGCCGGTCTTCTCGTCGATCTTTACAGCGGAGATTTCCTTCATCATCTCGTCGGCCACGCGGTCGGTGCACTTGGCCCAGGCGTCCACGACCTTGTTGTACTTCTCGCCCTGGGTGATCAGGCCGTCGATGTATTGCTGTTCGTATTCCTTGGCGAGGTTGCGCGTTTCGTTGACGAACTTCTCCTTGGTCGGCGGAATGACCATGTCATCCTTGCCGAAGGAAATGCCCGCCTTGTAGGCGTTGAAGAAGCCAAGCCCCATGATCCGGTCACAGAATATGACCGACTCTTTCTGGCCGCAGTGCCGGTAGACCGCGTCGATCATCTTGGAGATGTCGCGCTTGGTCATCAGCTTGTTGCAGAGATCGTAGGAAATGCCAGGCGCCACCGGCAGAAGCTCGCCGACCTTCATGCGGCCAGGCGTAGTTTCGACGATGCGCGAACGCACCTTGCCATCGGGCCCCACGTCCTTGATGCGGCCCTTGATCTTGGTGTGCAGCGTGATCACGCCATTATAGAGCGCGTAATCGATCTCGGCGACCGACGAGAACGCCTTGCCCTCGCCCGGCTCGTTGTTGTGCATGATCGACAGATAATAGAGGCCGAGCACGATATCCTGCGACGGCACGATGATCGGCTGCCCGTTGGCCGGATGCAGGATGTTGTTGGTCGACATCATCAGCACCCGGGCTTCGAGCTGGGCTTCCAGCGAAAGCGGTACGTGCACCGCCATCTGGTCGCCGTCGAAGTCGGCATTGAAGGCGGCGTACACCAGTGGATGCAGCTGGATGGCCTTGCCTTCGATCAGCACCGGTTCGAACGCCTGGATGCCGAGGCGATGCAGCGTTGGCGCACGGTTGAGCAGGATCGGGTGTTCGCGGATAACCTCGTCGAGAATATCCCAGACTTCCGGCTTCTCTTTTTCAACCAGTTTCTTGGCCTGCTTCACCGTGGCCGACAGGCCCTTGGCGTCAAGCCGCGAGTAGATGAACGGCTTGAACAGCTCGAGCGCCATCTTCTTCGGCAATCCGCACTGATGCAGCTTCAGTTCCGGACCGACCACGATGACCGAGCGGCCGGAATAATCGACGCGCTTGCCAAGCAGGTTCTGGCGGAACCGGCCCTGCTTGCCTTTCAGCATGTCGGCGAGCGACTTCAGCGGCCGCTTATTGGCGCCGGTGATGACGCGGCCGCGCCGGCCGTTGTCGAACAGCGCGTCCACGGCTTCCTGCAGCATGCGCTTTTCGTTGCGCACGATGATATCCGGCGCCTTGAGCTCGATCAGGCGCTTCAGGCGGTTGTTACGGTTGATGACGCGGCGATAGAGGTCGTTGAGGTCCGATGTGGCGAAGCGGCCGCCGTCCAAAGGTACCAGCGGGCGCAGTTCCGGCGGAATGACCGGAACCACCTGCAGGATCATCCATTCCGGTCGGTTGCCGGATTCGATGAAGGACTCGACGATCTTGAGACGCTTGGCCAGCGCCTTGGGCTTGAGTTCGCCCGTGGCGGTACGCAATTCCTCGCGCAGCTCGTCGCGAAGCTTGTCGAGATTGATGGCGCCAAGCATTTCGCGGACTGCCTCGGCGCCGATCGACGCCGTGAACGAATCCTCGCCGTAATCTTCCTGCGCCTTGATGTACTCGCTCTCGGTCAGGAGCTGGTACGGCTTGAGCGGCGTCAGGCCCGGCTCGAGCACGATGTACTGTTCAAAATAGAGAACACGCTCGATATCCTTGAGCTTCATCTCAAGCAGCAGGCCGATGCGCGACGGCAGCGACTTGAGGAACCAGATATGCGCCACCGGTGCGGCCAGCTCGATATGGCCCATGCGCTCGCGGCGCACCTTGGCCAGCGTCACTTCCACGCCGCACTTTTCGCAGATGATGCCCTTGTACTTCATCCGCTTGTATTTGCCGCAGAGGCATTCGTAATCCTTGATCGGTCCAAAGATACGCGCGCAGAACAGGCCATCCCGTTCCGGCTTGAAAGTGCGGTAGTTGATCGTCTCCGGCTTCTTGATCTCGCCGAATGACCACGACAGGATCTTTTCAGGCGACGCAATCGAGATGCGGATCTGATCGAAAGTCGGTGCCGGGGTTGACGGATTGAAGACGTTCATGACCTCTTGGTTCATCGGTCACTTGCTCCTTATTGCGGGATACCCCCCGCCAGGCTGTCTTTGATCGGATGGGAACGGCGGGGAGATCACTCCCCGCCCGGAGATGTCATGTGCCTTGCTGCGAGTTCTGCAGTTCGACGTTGAGACTCAAGGAACGCATTTCCTTGACCAGCACGTTGAAGCTTTCCGGAATGCCCGCCTCGAAGGTGTCGTCGCCGCGCACGATGGCCTCGTAGACCTTGGTGCGGCCGGCGACGTCGTCCGACTTGACGGTCAGCATCTCCTGCAGCGTGTAAGCTGCGCCGTAGGCTTCGAGCGCCCACACCTCCATTTCGCCGAAGCGCTGTCCGCCGAACTGCGCCTTGCCGCCCAAGGGTTGCTGGGTAACGAGCGAATACGGCCCGATCGAGCGCGCATGGATCTTGTCGTCGACCAGATGGTGCAGCTTCAGGATGT
>JANMMJ010000130.1:0-5311 GCA_031373255.1 Hyphomicrobiales bacterium | reverse complement strand
AACCAGGTCCGAACTCATCTCTCACTCGGCAAGGACGCACCGATAAGTCGCGCCGTACAGACGGTTGGCCGCATCCAACCCGTTCCACTGCTCGGCGGACTCCATCACCAATACGTCCGGATTTGATTTGCGGTAGGGACACGTGGCGCTTTCGTCAATCGCGTAGCAAGTCCGGCGGGAAGCGGCGGTGCGGTCGCAGTTGCCCGCGCGTGCCTCGTGCCAACCGGGCAAGTTGACATTGAGCGACGCCAGATGACGGCCGAGCGGATCCGCGACAAGATCGCGGCTACGTCATTGGGATGAGCGCCTGCTGAAAGGGCAGTTCCTTCAGCCTTGCTGCGTCTTCTGCCCAGGCGCTTGGCCAGGCCGTTGCGGTCGAGAACCGCGTGTATGGTGCTTCTGGCCGGCACCTTGATCTCGCTGGCAAGCCGCCGCACCAGAAGCTCCCTGATCTTGCGTGCCCCCCAGTGCGGTTTGTCGCGCTTCAAGCCGACGATCTGGGCCTCAAGCTGGCCGGCACTGGTTGGCATAGCGCCAGGGCCGCCGCGAGCGATCGGTCAAGGCTTCGGAACCGTTCTGTTTGCAGCGCTCATAGATCTTGTAGCCAGTCTTGCGGGATATGCCGAATTCCTCGCATAAATCCGTCATCGCCTCACCTTCCAGAAGGCGGGCTATTTTTGTCGTTGTGACGGTCTCGTCGAGGAAGACGATCCGCTCACGCTGATCGCGCATGATGGGCTGGCGGCCTTCTTTCCACTCTCGGTGCGCCTTGGCCACCTCGGGCTTGTCTTGTTCGCTTGCCCGCAGCGTTTTTTTTTATAGCTGAACCCGCACCCAATCAGGAAATTCGAAAGCCTGGATGGGTCAACCTTGACGCCTTTCTCCTCGGCCAGCTTCTTCGCCAGCTCCGGCATGGTGATATCGCTCTTCTCCGCCACAACGGCAAGGATGAAATCCTTGTGAGGGCCGATCTTGCCGTGCCTGAAGCCGCCGGCCGGGCGCGGCTCGACGCTGCCCGTCTCGCGCCAGAGCTTCATCAGGTTCACTGCAAAGGATACCGATGTTCCGAAGTGGCGGCAGCCTCATTGCGAGAGCCCCGCCTCGACAAACGCAACAACGCGAACACGCAGGTCGTTCGATAAAGGATGCGGCATGGCAAGTCCGCACACCTTGAATCATCTTCCGACTGATTTGTGAATCAGTTTCGATTCAAACTGACCGTCTGATGCTCTAAATCCTGAAATGACCCTTTGCAAGAATTGCGCGGCGTCAAGTCTGCGGGCGAGATCATATGCGAGACGGATACGTCTTTGCCGGCCAGGCGCTGATCGTCGAGTTGATCGGCCTGGCTAGGCGCGAAGAGTGAACACACATCCTGCGATTTTGGCGTGACGTTGCCGTCTTCGCACCCGGCCCGTGGTTTCGCCGTCGAGCGGAGTCGCGAATGCGGCGAAGCGAAGCGGTGGAACCCCAGGCCGGATAGTGTAATCTTCAGGCGTGTTCCCGATTGAAGACGATCATCGGCAAGCTGCTTGGCCAGTCCCGACTGCAAACAACCGCACGACGCACGCATCTCGCCGCCGATTCCGTGATCGAGCCCGAGGATTCGAGGTCGGGGCGGTTAGACACCAGTTTGAAAATGGGCGGGCCTCATTGGATAGCCCTGAAAGTCGCTTAAGTTCCGAAAGCTAAACCAGGGTGATGCGAAATTTTCCGCAATACGGGAACGCCATCGAAGTTCAAACCATGGAACTTCCTTGGATGATTCTTCCGCAATTCCCGTTGTCAAACGCGAGAAGTGTTAGCCGGTTCTCCAAGATGTGCTCGGCCCCGCCGGAACTTTGACAGGCATTCCGCGTTATTAGACAAGGGATTTTTGTTTTGGCTCTCGCCAACCGGAACTCGTCGATAGCTGCCCAGGAGGGCAAATAAGCCGCACAACATCGTGTCGATGGTGGCATCTTCAATGCCATCCGCTGAAATGGCTTGACATAATTTGCGCCGGGCAAAGCCGATGAAATGACAGCGGCAACGAAAAATCTGTCAACAGCGCTAAGGACCCAAAAATGAACGTATACACGGACGGCAATTCGATGATGTGGGGCATGGGATGGAGCGGGGCGCTTTTCCTTGTCCTCCTGATCCTCTGTGTGGCCGCGCTGGCCAAGTACCTGTTCTTCGGCAGGCGGCAATAGCAGCGAAGGATGGAAGGCATGACATACTATCTTGCAGAATGCTTTCCGTGCCTTTCGGCGAGGCGGTGGCCCGCGCAATGGACGCATTGAAAACCGACGGCTTCAGCATCCTCACCGAGATCGATGTCAGTGCGACGCTGAAGAAAAAAATTGGTGTCGATTATCCAAGCTACAAAATCCTCGGCGCCTGCAATCTGGCGCTGGCCTACGAAGCCCTCATGCTCGAGAACAAGGTCGGCACGATGCTGCCGTGCAACGTCGTTGTCCGCGACACGGGCAACGGCCAGATCGAAGTGGCGGCCATCGATCCGGTCGCCTCTATGCAGGCGATTGACAATCCGGCGCTGAAACAGGCCGCTGGGCAGGTTGGAGTGAAGCTCGAAAAAATCATCGCCGGATTGTGAGCGGCGATTCACGACGGAAAGACAACAGCCCACCGGAGCCCGCTATGCGCCATTGCCAAACGTTCACGATGCCAAATCGCCGGTCCTTCCTCAAATCATCCGCTGGAGCGGCCGGCGCGCTCCTGGCCGCAGCTCCCTGGAGGCCTGCTCTGGCGGCAACGCCCATCCTCGCCGTGGCTTCCCGCACACTCGAGGTGAACAAGAAGGCGGCCACTGTCTTCAGTGTGCTCGGGGCAAATGGCAAGCCTGGGATGTTGACCCGTGAAGGCGACCGCTTTTCCGGCGCTCTTCTCAATGCCTCAGGCGAACCGCTGCAAATGCATTGGCACGGACAGGTCAAAGCGCCCGCCAACCAGGATCGCGCGCGCCCCGATGGCGGTGCGTTGGGTGTTGGCCAGAACGACGTCCATGACTTCGAACTGACCACTGGTACCCATTGGATGCACTCACACAGCCTCAGCGAGCAACAGCTTCTGGCTGCGCCAATGGTGTCCATCGAGAAAGACGCCGGAGACGTTCAGGACGTCGTCGTCATGCTGCACGATTTCGCCTTCCGGCCGCCGCAGGAGATTCTGGTGGAGCTTGGCGGCGGCGCCGCGCATGCAGATCAGGGTGCGGGCGGCGGCATGATGGGAATGACCCACGCCAACGATGTCACATACGATGCCTTTCTCGCTAATGAACGTACCCTTGATGATCCCGACGTTGTCACGGTTGAAAAAGGCGGACGCGTTCGCCTGCGCATCATCAACGGCGGGACGGCGACGGCGTTCATCATCTCGACGCCTGGATTGCAGTCACGCTGCATCGCCGTTGACGGCTCCTCTTGCCTGCCCGCCTCGCAGTTCGCATATCCGCTGGCACAGGGGCAGCGCATCGATCTCTTAGTCGACGTCCCTCAACAGGGCGGAGCGTTCCCAATCTTGGCGCAGGTCGAAGGCGACCGGTTTGTGACCGGCATCGTGCTGACGACAGCCGGTGCACCGATTGCCAAACTCCTGGCTACAGCCGATGCGCCGCAGGGATTGACCGATCTGGCATTTGAAACGCAACTTCGCGCTACGAGCCCTTTGGCGGAGAAGCCGGCGGACACGTCTTTCATGGTCATGCTGGGCGAGGAACCGGGGTATCGCTGGACGATCAATGGCCGAACCCACGGCGAACATGAGCCCTTCGAAGTGCGTCAGGAAGAGCGGGTCGAGATGACGTTCATGAATCCGACCACGATGATGCATCCCATGCATTTGCACGGCCATCATTTTCAGGTCGTCGCCATTGGCGGGCGGCGGTTTCCGGGCGCCTTGCGCGACACGGTCATCGTCCCCGCCCACAGCCCGGTCACTATCGCATTCGACGCCAACCAAAAGGGCGCGTGGTTCCTGCATTGCCATCACCTCTATCACATGGCGAGCGGCATGATGACGGAAGTGCGCATCAGTTGAACGCGCCGCCGCATTGGCTTGGGGCGCTGCGAGTCTACCTCGGAACCACCGCCGCTGCGCATTTGGTCTGGGAAATGGCACAACTGCCGCTCTACACGATTTGGAGAACGGGAACCCCGCGCGAGATCGCGTTCGCGGTGTTTCATTGTTCCGTTGGCGATTTGATGATCGCCGCACTGTCGCTGGTCGCGGCGCTCGTGTGTTTCGGCAGCCCGGCTTGGCCACGCGAGCGCTTCACCCCGGTCATAGCGGCAACACTCGTGACCGGCCTCGGCTACACCGCCTACAGCGAATGGCTGAACACCACCGTCCGAAAGACTTGGGCCTATTCGGAGTTGATGCCGACTCTTCCCATACTCGGCACCGGACTGTCTCCGTTGCTGCAATGGCTCATCGTGCCAATGATGGGCTTCGCGGCGATGTGGCTGCGGCGTAGACGGACGCAGCCATGACCTCCATGGACGCCGAACTCGAGCAGTTGCAGCGCGAATCCTTCGCGTATTTCATCCACGAGGCGAACCCCGCCAATGGGTTGGTCAGCGACAAGACGGCGGCGGGCTGGCCCGCCAGCATCGCCGCCACCGGGCTGGCGCTTGCCGCCTATCCGGTGGGCGTCGAGCACGGATTTTGGGCGCGCAGCGCCGCCGTGGAACGCACACTGACGACTTTGCACTTCTTCTGGAACAGTCCACAGGGTCCGGAGCCCGATGCCACCGGCTACAAAGGCTTCTACTATCACTTCCTTGACATGCAGACCGGGCGGCGCGCGTGGGGCTGCGAACTATCGACCATCGACAGCGCCTTCCTGCTGCCGGCGCCTTGGCGGCGGGCGTCTATTTTGATGCGGATACCAGCGAGGAGCGGGAAATCCGCGCGCTAGCCGACGCGCTCTATCGTCGGGCCGATTGGGCCTGGGCGCAGAACGGCGAGGCCACGGTCACGCACGGCTGGCGGCCCGAAAGCGGGTTCATCAGCTACCGGTGGGAAGGCTATGACGAAGCCCTGTTGCTCTATATTCTGGGCCTTGGCTCCCCCACCCATCCCCTTCCGCAAGAGAGCTATGACGCGTGGCTGAGCACCTATCGATGGGAACATTGCTACGGCTATGACTATCTCTATGCGGGGTCATTGTTCACGCACCAGCTCTCTCACGTCTGGATCGATTTTCGCGGCATCCAGGACGCGTTCATGCGGGACAAGGGCATCGACTACTTCGAGAACAGCCGGCGTGCCACTTATGTGCAGCAGCGCTACGCCATCGAGAATCCGC
>JANMMJ010000128.1:0-11706 GCA_031373255.1 Hyphomicrobiales bacterium | reverse complement strand
CCTTAGATTCACATGACTAGTCCACCAGCTGGCTTCTCCGCTCGTTTAGATCACCACCATCGACCGCGGCCATAATAACCGCCCCCGCCAAAGATGATGATCAGCAGGATTATGACGAGTAGAGTTGTGTTGTCCATGAGGGGGGGCGGAACGTGACATCCTAAAAAAGGCCGCAGCCTACTTCGCGAGGGAAGTGACATGAGGTTCGCTTTCGTCGCGAAGCACCGTTCGATCTGGCCGCTCCTCGGGAAAATGGTCCACTGGACCATTTTCTGATCCTCATCGCCTTGGCTGTGCGCAGCGCTGGATGTGTCCCGCTCAGGCTTCCATGCCTGGCTGAACCGCTCTTCAAGCAAGAGGACTCTGGAAGACGAGGCTCTGCTGTTTGTCATGCGGCAGAGCTTCATGGCCAGTGACCGGACCTACGGAGCCCGGCGCGTCTGGCACGATGTTCTGGCTGAAGGCTTCAGCCTGGGCCTTCACCGGATTGAACGGCTGATGCGGGAGAATGCCATGCGGGCCAGGCCCCGCAGGCGTTACCTGCCGCCCGACACAGGTGAGCGGATGGTGAGTGCCATTGCGCCCAATGTGCTGGACAGGCAGTTCCATGCCCCAGTGCCCAACAGCAAGTGGATCGCAGACTTCACCTACATCTGGACAGCAGAGGGCTGGCTCTCTGTGGCCGCGGTCATCGATCTGTTCTCGCGGCGTGTGGTCGGCTGGTCCATGAGTGCGTCGATGACGGCTCAACTCGTGACCGATGCACTCCTCATGGCTATCTGGCAGCGCGGCAAGCCCAATGCCCTGCTGCATCACTCGGATCAGGGAAGTCAATATACCAGCGAGCCGTTCCGGCTGTTGCTGGCGGACAATGGCGTTTCCTGTTCCATGAGCAGATCGGGCAATGTCTGGGACAATGCGGCGATGGAGAGCTTCTTCTCCTCGCTCAAGACCGAACGAACAGCGCGCAAGACGTATCGCAGCCGAGCTCAAGCCAAGGCCGATGTGTTCGATTACATTGAGCGCTTCTACAATCCCAAGCGCCGGCATTCGACGCTGGGGTATCTCAGCCCTGTTGAGTTCGAGAGGAAGGCAGGGTTAGCTTAAGTGCCTGTCCACAGAACCGGCAGCAGGCCACTACCCTAAAGTGTTATGCAATAATTGCTTCGTCCTGTCGCTTGAACACCTGATCGGCAGGTAGAGGCCTCCCAAATAAATACCCTTGAAGCCCCGTGCATCCAGCCGCCCGCAGAAACTTAGCTTGATCTTCCGTTTCAACGCCTTCTGCGGTTATTTCAACTCCCATTGAACGGCCAAGTGTCACGACCGCAGAAATAATGGCAATTGCTTCCGGCGTATAACTCTCGTCGACAAACGATTTGTCAATTTTGATTTTATCGACGTCGAGTTTTTGCAAATGACTCAGGCTAGAGTAACCAGTACCAAAATCGTCCAGAGCAATACTAACGCCTCTATGACGAAGCGCTTCAATTTCCGCGGATGCCAGATTTTCGGACTTGAGGAGCGCGGTCTCTGTGATTTCCAACTGCACTCTCTGGGGCGCTATACCGCAACGCTCGATGACGTTGAGTGCGCGGATAGCAAGTCCTGGCGCCCGGAAGGCGGCGGAAGACACATTGACAGCAACAAACTGATCATGTCGCCAATTTAGCGCAGAAGTACATGCTTCTTCCAACACCCACATATCCAGGCAATCGATCAAACCACACTCTTCCGCAATGGGGATGAACATTATCGGTGGGATGAACCCCAGTCTTGGGTGATTCCACCGCACCAACGCTTCGTAGCCTCGTATGATGTGCGTTTTGCTGCAGATCTGCGGTTGATAGTGAACGGTTAGCCCTTGGCGGCATTGTAACGCGTGTCTTAGTTCGTTCTCGATCTTCTTTTTTTGAAGAAGTTCTTCGTCCATATCGGCAGTAAAAAGCCGAAAACAATTCTTGCCACTCTTTTTAGCGGCGTACAGAGCGATGTCCGCTCGACGCAACATATCATGAGCGGTTGTTGTCCAATCCAGATCGGTCACGCCAATTGAAACACCAATAAAAACTTGAGTATCCAGCACATCAAATGGTTCGCATGTTGCCTCAATGATGCGATGACAGAGATCACGACAGGCGTCGGCTTTCAACCAGATAATGGCGGCGAACTCATCACCGCCCAATCTGCCGACGACACCGTCGTCTCCAATTTCTTTTTGAACGCG
Source organism: Hyphomicrobiales bacterium (assembly GCA_031373255.1). Classification (GTDB taxonomy): domain Bacteria; phylum Pseudomonadota; class Alphaproteobacteria; order Rhizobiales; family Aestuariivirgaceae; genus JANMMJ01. The sequence goes on along the minus strand of JANMMJ010000128.1, from coordinate 9,479 downwards.
AACGCCAAAGCTTTTGATCAATTCGTCACCGGCAGAATGTCCCAACGTGTCGTTGACCTGCTTGAATCGATCAAGATCGAATATCAGGACCGAACTCTCCTTTCTTGCTGCTATCGATTGCTCAACCAGTTCAAGCAATGCGGCGCGGTTCATCAGTCCTGTCAAATGATCGTGAGTCGCCCTAAAGTCCGCACAAGCTGCCGCTCTTTCGATCGATGTTGCTGCAGAGTAGAGTATGCGGCCGAACGCGGTAAGCAGGGCGAGGAACCCAACAAGAAAGGCCGTCGCCATGGGAGCCCCGGCCGTGAATATTTTCTTTCCTGGCGTTTCTGGCTGCCACGTGAGCGTTCCCACCTCATGACCAGTGACGTCCCGCAGCTGCAAGGATACCAAAGGATCAAATACTTGCTGGAGTGTAGTTGATCTGACGTCGTTAATGCCCAACTGATCCGTCATGCGGAGTAACGTTGCCTGATCGAGTTTCTTAACGCTGACCAAAACAGGCGCCAATCGCAGGTCGTTCAATTTGACCGACTGGGGGACAATGAAGGAAACACTAACGAGGGCCGGTCCACCTTCAATGTGCATATAACCAACTAAAGAAGCCGTGACACCCACCCCAGTCGATGTGGAAAGGATGCTGCGCTTCAATTGCTGGATCAACGTTTCATACTGGGCCAAGGAACTCTTAGGGAGAGAGTTAACCAGTCTCGCTTTGCCCTTCATTGCCCAAAACAGGATGGACCGATCGGGGAGGAATATCAGGCTTTGGTCATGCTTGAAAAAGACGTAGGAGCGCTCTCCGACGGCTTTTTGGAGCCACGCCCGATCTCCGTGGGCAACGGCATTGAATGTGTCATCCCAAACGGCAATGTTTTTTTGGTCCGTCCGAAGTTTGGAAAGATTACCTTCAAGCGTTTTCTTCACTTGCTGAAGCTGCTGTCGAGACGAACTTTCATCCGCTGCATTCAACAGCTGCATAGTTAGCGCACCGCAAGCGCCTATTGCCATGACGGCAATAAGGCTCAGTAATACAATCAAGCTTTTCAGTCTGCCCGGAGACACTGTTTTATTCTCGCTCGTAAGGGATACCAACCCATACTAGGAATGCCAGGTTAAATCATCGCCCTGAGGTATCGTAAAAATTTTAATCAGTTAAAGGATTATATCTGTGTTAAGTCTCATTAACCGATCTGTTGCCGCTACCGTGAAGAACCTCGCCCATAGCGCATCCTTCCATTCGATGGACAAAATCGTACCATCAAATGCCGGGACTGATCATCTAGATCAGTAAGTTCAAAATTACTGTTCCTGCCGCCCTACAGTTCCGATCTAAACCCCATTGAGCAGGTGTTCGCCAAGATCAAGCACCCGCTCAATCTCCGTCAGGACCCCTGAAAGTCACGTGACTACAATCTTCCGAAAACGGCGGATCCCCGACCAGCACCCGGGTTTCACTACCAACCACGATTCGCCTTTCAGATAAAAAGGATGTCCTGATGGTTGATGTTAATGGCCCTGATGCCTTCGAGCACGATCTGGTCCGTGCCGCCGGCAGCAAGCTTGATAAACGTGTCGTAGATCAGATCGGCACCAAGCACTTCAGTGATCACCAGTAGCTTCATGCCATTTGATCCTTGGGGATCGACCAAGTCAATCAGCAGGCGATCGGTCTTGTCTTCAAAATCGAGAATGGTGTCCTGACCCCAGCCGGAGGCAGCAAAGGAGAACTGATCCTTGCCGATGCCGCCCTGCATGAGATCATTGCCAGCATCGCCGGAAATAAGATCGTTGCCTACTGCTCCGCGGATCGTGTCGTTATCCGCACCACCCGACAAGGTGTCATGGTCAACTCCTCCTTCGAGAAGATCATTTCCTGTGCCGCCATTGAGACTGTCGACACCCAACTCGCCATAGAGCTGATCGTTGCCGCCACCGCCCAGGATATTGTCCTGCTGATCGCCGCCAAAGACAGTGTCATTCCCGCCATTTCCGGAAATCAGATCATTTCCATGATACCCGTAGATGCGTTCGCTTGCCGACAACCCGACAAACTCATCCTGCTGCAGCGTCATCAAGAATTCTTCGACGCTGACGATTGAGTCGCCCATGGCGATTCCTGTGTTACGCGACGGATTGACCAGATCGACGATAATGCCGATGAGCGACTCGGTAAAGGAAGTCGTGTCGAAACCGTCACCACCGTCAATTTCGTCGCCGCCTGTTCCTCCCACGATGAAATCATCACCATTATCGCCATGGAGTGTATCGTTGCCGGCATATCCTCTGAGTGTGTCATTGCCGCCTCGCCCGAATACTACGTCCCCATTCAGCGGATCATTAAGCCCGATGAATAAGTCGCCGAACTCCGTGAGGCCGAACTGTTCGATAGAAATCATCAGGTCGCCCTGGGCATCTCCGGTCGTCTGCGTCGGGTCTTGCAGGTTGATCGTGACGGGACCAAGTGCATCCTCATAGGATGCCATGTCGATGCCGTCGCCACCGTTCACGGTGTCTGCACCTGCACCGCCCGCAAGCGTGTCATTACCCTCATTGCCAAAGAGACCGTCTATGTCATCGCCGCCGAATATCTTGTCATTTTCCGTGCCGCCAGCGAGCGTGTCGAACCCTGCCTGGCCATGGATCGAGTCGTCGCCAGCATCGCCAGTGATGCTGTCATCTCCGGCACCGCCATCCAGCGAATCATTCTGCGCACCACCGGATACGGTGTCATTGCCGCCTTCGGCAGAGACGCTGTCCACGCCGTCACCACCGGTGATGAAGTCTGCGCCGCCACCCGCAGCAATGGTATCGTCGCCGCCTTCGCCGTGAATCGTATCGAGATCAAGGCCGCCAGTGATCGAATCGTTTCCGTCGCCGCCGAAGGCCAGATTAATGCCGATGCCAGTGCTAATTATGTCAGCCTCCAGGCCGCCATAAATCGAATCGTCTCCGCCCTCGCCATTGATCGTATCCTGACCGTCATTGCCGAATATCAGATCGAAGCCAAATCCACCGTCTATCTGGTCGTTGCCATCATCGCCGGCCAGCTCGTCTCCACCGCCGCCACCGACGATTGTGTCGCTCCCAATTCCGCCGTTCACCGTGTCGGAATTGTCGCCTCCGTCGATGGAATCGTTGCCATTGTCGCCGGAAACGGAGTCGAAGCCGATACCAGCGAGGATCGTGTCATTGTTGTCGCCGCCGGAGACCGTATCGCTTCCCTCTCCGGCATCAATAGAATCATTGCCGTTGTCACCCGAGACGGAGTCTTCTCCGCCGCCTGCATTGATGGTATCGCCATCCTCTCCGCCTGTGATTGTGTCATTTCCTTCCCCGCCGGAAATGGAATCGCTGCCGACAAAGCCGATGATTGAGTCGTTTCCGCCATCCCCGGTTATCGTATCGTTGCCACTCGCTGCATCGATTGTGTCATTGTTGTCGCCACCGGTGAGGGAATCCGCCCCGTTGCCGCCAGCAATGCTGTCATTGCCGGTACCGCCGTCGACCGTGTCGTTCCCGTCCCCAGCAATAATGGAGTCATCGCCGCCATTGCCGTTCAGCACATCGTGATCGGCGCCGCCGTCGAGCGTATCATTGCCCTCGCCGCCTTCGAGCGTGTCGTTGCCGATGAAGGCGACGATGGTGTCAGCACCGCCATTGCCCACGAGATTGTTGGCAACGTCATTGCCGGTGATTGTATCGTTGCCGCTGCCGCCCTTGGCGTTTTCGATCAGTGACTGCGTATTGTTCTGGTAGAGCAGGGCATTGGCGACGTTGCCTCGCGCCAGTCCGGCGTCACGCCCTCCGCCATTGAGATCGGCTCGTTGCGCCTCCGAGGTGATCGTCCATTCACCTGGTTTCAGGTTGATCGAGACGCCGTTGGTATAATTCGACAGATCATAGGTATCGTTGCCGTTGCCATCCCAGATCGTCATGAATACGCGATTGGCGCCTGGTGTCCTCTGCGCCACGCCGTTGATCGACATGGTGCCGTTATCTTTGTTCCAGCTGTAGGTCGTATCAGTGGCATTGTGGTTGAAGTTGGCGCCATACATATACTGCAGCGCCTGGATGTCGAGCATCATCAGGCTTTGCGCATAGCCGTTGGTTTCCGCTTTGAGCTCGTTCACGCCTCCGGGAGCCGACCGGTAAGTCATGACGCTGAACTCGATAGAGTTCTTGTCGCCGGGAAGTTCCGGCCCATCGACACCCGTTAGCAATGTGCCAATTAACTCGGGGATGTTCTCGCCGAACAGTCCACTCTCATGGCCATGCTTCAGGCCAAGAGCGTGGCCCAGTTCGTGGAGAATGGTGAAGTCGGCATAGTTTCCGAGCATCGGACTGTCGAACCGGTCGTCTCCCTTGAACCAGGTATCGCCCAGAACGCCGTTGCCCAGCAGAAGTTCGACATTGGTAAGCGGTGGGATGCCAAAGGCAGGGGCCACAGTGCTGTCCGTCTCCGCGAATCTGATGATTTCGTGATCGAATAGACCTTCATCGCCTTCGGTGATGGTCAGATTTGTGACCGATGTCATCTGTTCGACGGCTTCACGCGCCGACGTCTTCTGCGCGTCGTTGAACTCTTCAAATCCGTTGAAGGCAACAGTGGCGACGGCGAGAACGTCGATCCCCCACTCGATCAGTGCCGCCGTTGGATCACCTAAATTGGCAGCAAGCAGTATGGCATACTCGGCCAGTTGCTCGGCTGTTGCGATGTCGAAGAATTGTTCCTCAACATACCAGAAACCGCTGTCAGGAAAACTGAAGGTGAGGTTGGTCGTATCCCATTTGTAGCCCGTCAGCAGGGCGTCGATTTCGTTATTGCCAGTAAGCGTAACATCATCTGGGCCAGCCATTTCAACCTCCACTCAATTGACAATAGTAGTCTCAAGATCGAAAGAATGATCACGACTAGTGATTTGCTTCGAAATAGCGTCGAATGCTGTTTAACTTTTGGTCCTCGATTAGAGCGGTCGCCATAACTACAAGTATGTCTCAACAACAAAACACCGCACAAGAAACCGCCAGTTCAGGACTCGTAACTTTACACTCGTAGAAGTGGCGTTAGGTCAACTTACAATATGAACGATCAATCAGTAACGCTTTCAATTGCCGAGAAAGCTTTGACGATTGGATGAAATGATTTGGGATTCCCATTATGTGGACGGCCCCGTTTCGCAAGCGTTATTTGATGTGCGGTCGATGATTGCGGTTCAACCATATGTCCGGCCTGTTTGCGCCAGCCTCGGCCTGCGTACCATTTAAAGAGAAGACTACGTTGCACGGCGGACAAGCCATTGAGCAACGCAGTGGTGTCCAGTAGGCACGCTCAAGGAGGCACTAGAACGAAATTCCCGACGTGGCGCTTTTCGAGAAATTGGCGTTGCGCCTCGGCAATATCCCTGAGAGGAAACACCTTGGCGACGATGGGACGAATTTCGCCCCGCTCAATGTATGAAACGAGATTGGTAAAAACCGGTTCGTCCCAAGCGGTGCAGCCGATGAGTTTCAGATCCTTCAGGTAGAAATCGCGCATGTCGAGCGCGACCAACGGACCTGCGATGGCGCCGGACGACACGTATCGCCCGCCTCGCCTGAGGATCTTCATCATGCGGCCGAAGCCGGCCCCCGCGACGTTGTCCACGACGAGATCCACGCTTTCATCGCCAAGCACAGCGACCGTATCATCGTCCCGGGCGATGACCTTGTCGCACCCGAGGGCCTTGACCACTGCGATCTTTTCCCGGCCGGCAATAGCGATGACTGAGGCACCTCGCCTCTTGGCCAGTTGAACCGCCGCGGAGCCGACACCACCTGATGCCCCCACTATGAGAACGCGCTCGCCTCCTTGCAGCCTGGCGCGGTGCAGCATGTTTTCCGCCGTGCCATAGGCACAGGGTATGGTGGCCAGTTCCGCGTCCGTCCAGCTGCATTGGACCGGAAACACTTCGCAAGCCGGCACCTTGACGTATTGCGCGAAGGCGCCGTCGAAATCCGAGCCCATCCAGATATTGTCCATGCTGCCAAAGCCCTGAGGCCGCATGCAGGCCCGTATCAGCACGCGGGTGCCCACAAGGAATTGCCATTCCTCGCCGCTGGCCTCGACGACCACGCCGCAACAATCCGTGCCTTGGATAAATGGAAATGGCGGCGCGCCGTTCCAGCCGCCATCCGGTCGGTCGGCGACTTCTCCGTGGCTTGCCGCGGCTATCTCGGCTGTGCCACCGGTTACCGATGAGGAGTACCAGCCCAGCCTCGTATTGATCTCGGTGTTGTTGACGCCCGCAGCCAATACCCGAACCAAGGCCTTGCCGGGATCCGGGACAGGCACGGGGACATCACGGTAGACGAGCCGGTCGTAGCCGCCGTTGCCGGTAGTGACGATGGCCTTCATCGAGCCTTTGCAAGTGCTGGTATCGAAGCGGTCCACCATCCTGGTCAGACCATTCTTGCCGCTTCGCGCGGAAGCCACACCGGGAATGCCTCTCTGATCCGGTCGTCGATGTGGGAGGGGATATGCGAGGGATAGTGGTTGTCGAGGATGCCCTGCAGTCTTCGGCCCGCCCGGTCCTGAATACCGAGCCGATATTTTTCTTCCCATTCCTTGGGAGAACTGCGGTCGCTGACCAGGGGATAGTGATAGTCCTTCTGCATGGGGGCCCGGGTCTGTGAACTCCCAAGAAATTGATTGGGCCCGCTGAGGCAAGTTTCGCGGATAGCCTCGACCGAGAGTGCATCCTCGCTGATCTCGATGCCGCGAATGGTGCGCTGGGTGGCCCTAATGATGTCGTTGTCGATGATCAGCTGTTCCATGCGGGAGCCGATCAGGCTGGCGACCATGCCGACGGATTCATAGAGCAGATTGCCGTCGGCATTGCCGATCAGTGCGTGATTGTGGGTCTTTTCATAGCCCGACTGGATATCGGGAAATTTGGAGTCGGTCATGCCGGATGGAACCCCCAAAGTAAGGTCATCGTGGTGCAGAATCTGCGCAGCCGCCGCCGACACTCAGGGCGAATACAACATGTTCAATGCGTACTCATTGACGCCCTGCGGATCCTTGGCCAACGGGAATATGGGACGAGGTTCGGGGGTCTTTGCAAAGATATCGTTTGGATCGATGGGCGGTATAAGCCACAAGCCATGGATGCTCAGGCTCTGCTCGGTGCCCAGCGTGGCGTTCGCGCTGAAATTGGCCTGTATCCATTGATCGAGCGTCCCGGCATCGTCCGCAACGACATGGCCGTTTTCAGGTTTCCTCTCGAGATTGATGCCTATGCAGCAATGGCAGTTCTTGCCGCCGAAGCTCATTGTGTAAGTAATAGTCGTGCCTTGGTGGGCACGCGCATGCACCGCCACGATCTGCGGTCCGAACTTGGCTGGCCCTGAGCCAAAGAAGCTGTGGAGTTTCGGTGCTCCGAAGCTAGCGGCGCCGAAGAACTTGCGAAACTCCGACACCGAATTGGAGTTGCGGCCCAGATTGCAGCCGCGGAATTCAATCGTCGTGATGCCGATCGCCTGAATTTTCTTCATCTTGCCAATCAGGCGGTCGATCTCCTTTTCGGTGATCTCCAGCTTGGTGCCATCATCTGCAGTGATCTTCGCCGGATTGCGGGCGGCAATCGCCATCAGCGTCGTGATCGCATCGTGCTTCACCTTCACACCCGCGCTTGCCTGCCCGCGTGTCACTAACTGCAGGAAGAGTCCGCTGCCATCCGAGAATCCGTGTGTGACGACCGCGAACTCCTTTTGCCCCTGAAAGGACAACATTGCATCCATGAGGTTCTCGAGGCTCGCCGGCCCGCTCACAACCCGAGTCGAACCGATCCGGAGATTTCTTGGTGGGAGGACGGCAAACTTTGCGAAATAGGACCTAACCGCATCGGCGCGCGCATTGTCTAGGTTGATTGCGATCGCTACAGCGGGCACGAATCTTTCTCCTCAGTCTCACACAAAGAACATGCGACCAGGTTTCAGGGCAAGCACTTGGCTGGTTGCCGTCTCAAATTCGTTGAGTTTTGCGAGCGTCTGGCCATTGGGGTCGACACGACCGTCCGGGTTACTGAAACCGACCTGCACTCGCTGAAAGGTCTTGATCGCAGCGACGGTCTTTTGCCACGGCAGCCCGTCGACCTTGAGCGAAGGGTTTGGCCCACCCTCTTCCGGAGCAACATTGTTCAGGAGATCCTGAACTGTCATCGAATCATTCTTGCGGTTGGCGCCACCAGCACCGACAGAACCCGAAATGCTTCGTGCCATGGTTCTTTCTCAGAGGTTCCCCGGTTGAAATAGAGACCACAATGCATCGCAATATTCAAGCGCTTTAGCCAGGGTAACGAGTCCGGGTTAATGCGCATTGAGGCCGAGCGCGCAGAGAAGGTAGCTGGTATCCCAAGTTGCGAGTTTCCGCTTTCCCTTGATTGAGGTTTTCCCGGACATGGCGCGGAAGAGGTTGAGGGCGAGGTGGCGGACGCGGGCCATGTTTTGGGCACCATGGCCGCGCCTGAGGCGCGACTGGTCCTCCTTGAACTCGACATCGAGCACCCAATGCAGGCCGTTTTCGATGCCCCAATGGGCGCGCGCGGCTTGGGCGAAGGTCTTGGCCGTCAGGACGCACGAAGAGATATAGCAACGCCGTTCGGTTTTGATTTCGCCACCCGCTTCGACACGCGTCTCGATCATGGCGATGGTGCCGAGGCCCTTGAAGCGCGGTTCGTCGGGATAGCGGCGCTTGCCGCTCATCCAGTTGACGCGTTGCGAGACAAGATGGCGGCGGGTTTCGATGCGGCCATGGGATTTTTCGGTCTCCGCCAGAACCTCAACCTCACGGCCGGGCGCGCCGTCAAAATAAAGTTCGATCTCGGCATGGGCGGTTTTCTGGTTGTCCTTGGTGGCCAGAAGATAGTCGCCGCCGAGATCGACTATTGTTTCGGCGATGTCCGACTGGCAGCCCATGGCGTCGATGCTGACCAGACTGCCGGCCAGCGCGCCGGACACGGCCAATTCCGCAAGCAGCAAGGGGATTGCCGTGATCTCATTGGATTTGTCCGCCACCGCGCGCTGCCCGAGGACCAGGCTGTGGGTGGTCCGCAAAGGCCGAGACCAGATGCAGCGCCGCCTGGCCGCGCCCGCGGTCGTGGCTGCGCCTGGTGGTCTTGCCGTCAATGGCGATCTGGCCCACGGCACCGGCCAGACGCTCGGCCACGAAGTTCAGGAAGCACGACGCGAACAGCTCCGGTCCGATCCGGTTCATCACCACCCTGAGCCAGTCGGCGCAAGGGATGCCATAATGGTACTCTTGCAGGCGCCGCAGGAAATCGAGATGCTTCTCCCCCTGTCCCTACCGCAAATCAAATCCGGACGTATTGGTGATGGAGTCCGCCGAGCAGTGGAACGGGTTGGATGCGGCCAACCGTCTGTACGGCGCGACTTATCGGTGCGTCCTTGCCGAGTGAGAGATGAGTTCGGACCTGGTT
>JANMMJ010000127.1:0-14717 GCA_031373255.1 Hyphomicrobiales bacterium | reverse complement strand
ACCGGTGAATATTGCAAGCGGGAAGTTCCAGGGCGCGATGCAGGCGAAAACACCGCGGCCATGCAGCGACAATTCATTGCGCTCGCCAGTCGGACCGGGAAGCAATTGCGGGCCTGAAAACTGCTGGCGGGCAAGTTCGGCGTAGTAGCGCAGGAATCCACCGCTTCGCGGAGATCGGCCAGGGCATTGTCCAAGGTCTTTCCCGCCTCGCGAACGAGCAGCGCCATGAAACGCGGCGTGTTTGACTCATAGAGATCGGCTGCCTTTTTGAGGATTTCGGCGCGCCCTGCTCCACCCCGGCTGTCCCATGCCCATTGGGCCGCTTGAGCCGACTGCAAGGCACGCTTGATCGCCGTTTCATCTGCTTCGATGACCTGACCGATTTTCACTGTCCGGTCATGCGGCGAGGTGATTGGAAGCGATGCACCGGAGGTCGAGGACTTACCGTTGATTATCGCGGTTGCCTCAAATGTGCGGCTCAGTTGGGTCTTGATTTCGCCTATCAGCCTTTCCCGGTGACCATCGTTCCATAGGGGAATACCGGCGGAATTGACGCGCCCGGCGAAAATGTCGCGCGGCAGGGGAATGCGCTGGTGCGGGATGTGCGCGAGCTTTGCCACCTCCTTGACCGGATCGGCGATGATTTCGGCAATCGGGGCTTCGTCATCGGCGAGGCGATTGACGAAGGAGGTGTTGGCGCCGTTCTCCAGCAGGCGGCGCACCAGATAGGCGAGAAGGTCCTCGTGGCTTCCGACCGGCGCATAGATGCGGCAGGGCCGGTTCAGCTTGTCGCGGCCCACGATCTGGTCATAGAGCGCCTGCCCCATGCCATGAAGACGCTGGAATTCATAATTCTGCTGGTCACCGGCCATGATGCAGATCGCCGCCAGGCTGTGGGCATTGTGGGTGGCGAACTGGGGATAGAAAACATCACGGCGCGACAGCATGAAGCGGGCGCAGGCGAGATAGCTGACGTCGGTCGAGACCTTGCGGGTGAACAAGGCGTAGGCTTCGAGGCCCTGTTCCTGGGCGCGCTTGATTTCGGTGTCCCAGTAGGCGCCCTTCACAAGGCGCACGGGAAGGACCCGGCCGGTCATCTTTGCAAGATCGGCAAGCCAGTGAAGCACCGGCAGGGCGCGTTTGCCATAGGCCTGAACTGCGAGTCCCAGACCGTTCCAGCCGGCGAGGCCCGGCTCCTGGCACAGGCGGCCGAATAGTTCGAGCGAGAGATCGAGCCGGTTCACCTCTTCCGCATCGATGGTGAGGCCGATGCCCTGGGCCCTGGCCATACGGGCCACCTCGATGGCGCGCGGCAGCAGCTCGGTCATCACCCTTTGTTCCTGCTTTTCCTCGTAGCGCGGGTGCAGGGCCGAAAGCTTCACCGAGATCGACGGCCTGGAAAACACGTCCGAACCGGCGCTCGCTTCACCCACCGCCTTGATGGCCTTGGCATAGGCGTCGAAATAGCGGTCGGCGTCGGCCTGGGTGAAGGCGGCTTCGCCGAGCATGTCATAGGAAAACCGGTAGCCTTCGGATTCCAGAGGACGGGCGATGGCCAACGCCTCCTCGATGGTGCGGCCAAGCACGAACTGCTTGCCCATGATGCGCATAGCCTGCTTCATGGCGTTGCGGATCACAGGTTCGCCGGAGCGCGACACCAGACGCTTGAGAAAGCCGCCAATATCGGCGGTCGCCTTGCGGCCCAGATCCATGAAGCGGCCGGTCAGCATCAGGCCCCAGGCGGAGGCGTTGACGAAGAGCGATTCCGACTGGCCCAAATGACTTTCCCAATCGCGGCCACCGATCTTGTCGGCGATCAGCTTGTCGGCGGTTTCGGCATCGGGAATGCGCAAAAGCGCTTCGGCGAGGCACATCAGCACCACGCCTTCCTCGGAGGACAGGGAATATTCCTGCATGAAGGCGTCGATGCCGCCCTGCTGGCGCCTGCCGGCACGGACGGCGGCCACGAGCTTCCGGGCCAGGGCTTCAACGCGGCGGGATTCCTCGCCCTTCAAGCGGGCCTCATCGGCAAGCGACTTGACCAGCTCCGTTTCATCGGCGAAGAGCTTTGAGGCGATAGGGAGTCGGCTGGGAAGTGCGGTCATGGGTGTCTCCGGCTTGAACGATAGATACAGGCTTGGATTCCTTCAGCAAGCACCGATCTGCGGCTTGGCGGGAGATATTGCGACATGGCGCGGACGAGGATAGCGGCTCAACCGGTCATCGTGCGCAGCGTTGCCGATTTGCGGGCCGCGACGTCCAGGTGGCTCGACAAGGGCCAGACCTGGGCGGTGGTTCCGACCATGGGGGCGCTGCATGACGGCCATCTCAAACTGGTGCGCGAGGGCCGCAAGCTCGCCGACCGGGTGATGACCACCATTTTCATCAATCCCAGGCAGTTTGCCGCCCATGAAGATTTGGGGCGGTACCCGCGCGACGAGACAGGCGATATCGAAAAGCTGCGGCTGGCGGGGGCCAACCTGGTTTTCGCGCCGCCGTCCGATGTCATGTATCCGGAAGGTTTCGTGACCGCGGTCAGCGTGCTGGGTCCGGCCAAGGCGGGACTTGAGGACAGATTCCGGCCGCAATTTTTCGACGGCGTGGCGACGGTGGTGGCCAAGCTGTTCATCCAGAGCGGCGCCCATTATGCGATGTTTGGTGAAAAGGATTACCAGCAGCTTCAAGTCGTAACCGCGATGGCGCGCGATCTCGATATCCCCATCGAAGTCATTGGCGTTCCGACGGTCCGCGAGCCGGACGGACTGGCGATGTCGTCGCGCAATCAGTATCTCTCAAAGCAGGAGCGCAACATGGCGCCCTCGATCTACCGGTCGCTGACCCAGGCAGCTGAAAAAATCCGCGCCGGCACCCAGACGCAGCGCGCAACCACGGCGGCGGCGCGATCGCTGATGACGCTTGGCTTCGAGGTCGACTATGTCACGGCAAGACATGCAGTTACCCTGGCACCGGTATCGTCCAACAGCGAGCCGATACGCCTCCTCGCGGCCGCCAGGATCGGCAAGACCCGGCTGATCGACAATATTGCGGTTTAGCGGGCCAATTTCTTGTAGAGGATCAACCTGCCTTCGGACTCAAAGCCGAGCTTTTCGTAATAGCGGGCAAGGCCGTGGTGAGTTTCAGCATATGGCGTGACGGTCACCTGATAACCGGCGGCACCGCGCGACGCCAGATATGCCTCGATGGCTGAAACAAGAAGGTTGGCAACACCCTTGCCGCGCCAATCGGGCGTCACGTAGAGATCGCCCATTTCCGCCGACCAGCCGAACTCGATGCCAAAATCCAGCGAAACGGTTGCGACGCCTATTGTCTCATTCTGCGCGATCGCGACAAAAAGGCCGCAGGTGTCGAGTTCAACCATGCGGCGGGTATTGGCGGCAATGACCTCGTCTGGCGTATCGAAGCCTTCCTCGCGAAAAAACCGCACAAGCAAGGAAATCGTGGATGCCAAATCGTCGCCTTTTTGGAGACGGCCGACCCGCAAACCGGTCATAGCAGGCCCAGTTCGGCCAATTCCTTGCGCATCTGGGCGGGCAGTTCTGCGGCTTTGGAGCCTTTGGCAAGATCCGGCGGTGCATCTGCCGCCTCCAGATAGCGCCAGCCCTGAAACGCTCTCCTGGGAACCGGCTGAACCATCACGATGCTCGGCTTGAACATGATTCGGCAGCGTTCGATGCCATCGCCGCCCTTCACGGGCTGAAGATCGGCGATTGGCTGCCGGCAAAGCACCAGGCCGCGAATGACCCAGAACAGCGAGCCGCCCTTCAGTATTTCTTCGCGGCGCTTGGGAAACATGCGGGTGACGTGATCAAGCGTGTCGCGGCCGGCGCGGACATCGCGGATCCACAGCCGAAGTTCGCTGACCTCGGTTACTCCTACACAAAGCTTGATCAAATGAAGCGGCATGCGCTCTCCTTTCAGCCGCGCATTATGGTACTTTGGCAGGTGGACGGGAAACCCCGTTCTCCGGCTTATCCGCAAGAAGGAAAAACGTCATGACCGTGGCCAAAGTGATTGAACTTACCTCAGCGTCGCCCAAGAGCATCGAGGATGCCGTGGAGCAAGGCGTCAAGCGCGCCGATCAAACCATCGATCAGGTCGAGGGTGTCTGGCTCCAGGATATCAAGGCCGTCGTCAAAAACGGCAAAGTGACCGAGTGGCGCGTCAACATGAAAGTCACGTTCCTTCTGAAGCAGTAGCAGGATCGAGCGCGCAAAGAAGGGTGCCTTCCTGAACCGTGCTGCCCTGGACGGCGTTCAGCGTGGTGACGATGCCATCGATCCCGGCGCGAACCACGTGCTCCATTTTCATGGCTTCCAGCACCAGGAGCGGTGCGCCACGCTCGACTCGCTCACCGACAGATGTGAAGACCCGGATGATCTTGCCGGTCATCGGCGCCCGCGAAACCGCCGCTCCGGCCTGATCCCCCATTGTTCGGGCAAGCTGGTCAACTTCATGCACTTCCAGCTGGATACTGTCGTGCGTGAGATAAAGCTTGCCGGAGACTTTCTCGAAATGCCAGGTGCCGGCCGGCTGAACGATATGGCTGTGGCCGTCAAAAGCGACCGAAAATCCATCTGCTCCGCGCGTACATCTCACAAATTCCACCTTGCCATTGATGCTCAACTGAAGAATCTCCGTGCGCGGAAGACCTGACAATGACCACCCGCCTTGCCAGACATCGACTGGAAGATCGCGCCGTGCGGCCACCCAGGTGGCGGCTGCCCGCGCTTTCGTCTGTTCGGTCAGAACACCTTGGTGGCCGTTAAAATCCTCGTCGAGGAAGCTGGTTGTCACGCCGCCGGCAATCACTTTTGGATCGGCGAGCAGATCGATGAGGAATCGCTGGTTAGTCTTGACCCCCGTGATCCCGGTTTGCGAAAGCGCCTGCGAAAGCCGGGTGACGGCCTCGCGGCGATTTTTTCCATGAGTGATGATCTTGGCGATCATCGGGTCATAGAACGGGGTTATCGCACTGCCCTGCTCCACGCCTGTGTCGACCCTGACATCGGCCGACTGCGATGGCCAATTCAGCCGAAACGCAGTGCCGGTCTGCGGCAGAAAATCATGCGCAGGGTCCTCAGCATAAAGCCTCGCCTCCATGGCGTGACCGCGCGGCTGGATGTCGTCTTGCTGCAGTGCAAGCTTCTCACCTGCTGCAATGCGAAATTGCAATTCCACAAGATCGAGCCCGGTGACCACCTCCGTCACCGGATGTTCGACTTGAAGACGTGTGTTCATCTCCATGAAGTAAAAAGAAGAAAGATCGGCCGATGCAATGAACTCCATGGTGCCGGCGCCGACGTAGCCAGCAGATTTGGCTCCCCTGACCGCGGCTTCTCCCATGTTGCGGCGCAGCAGGAGTGACATTCCAGGGGCCGGAGCCTCTTCAATGATTTTCTGATGGCGGCGTTGCAGCGAACATTCGCGCTCAAGAACATGAATGCAGTTGCCATGCCCATCGGCGAGGATCTGAAACTCGATGTGACGGGCGTCAGGGACGTATTTCTCGATCAGCACGCGTTCACCTCCAAAGGATGACCGTGCCTCCCTCCTGCACGCTTCAAGTGCAGCCGCGAAGTCATTTGCCGCGGTCACGAGCCGCATACCTTTGCCGCCGCCGCCGGCGACCGCCTTGATCATCAGCGGATAGCCAATTTGATCCGCCTGGACAGAAAGCGTGTCAGCTGTTTGATCTTCGCCAGCGTAGCCCGGTGCGATGGGCACGCCTGCCTTGTGCATCAATTTCTTGGCCTGGTCCTTCAATCCCATGGCCCTCATCGCACTCGCCGGAGGGCCTACAAAGGCAATGCCAGCCTTATCGCAAGCCTCTGCAAAATCAGGATTTTCCGACAGAAATCCGTAACCCGGATGAATACACCCTGCGGAGGTTTCGATCGCGGCGGCGACTATTCTCGGGCCGTCGAGATAGCTGGCGCGGGGATCGCTACCAGTGATTAACCTTACTTCATCGGCGAGGCGCACATGCATCGCGTCCTGATCGGCCTCAGAACAGATCGCGATGACCCGCATGCCCATGCGACGCGCCGTCCTGGCTATCCGAACAGCTATTTCACCGCGGTTGGCAATCAGAACAGAAGCAAACATGGAGGGATTTCTTGCATGGTTCGACCATGCCGTCCATTGTTCAACCTCACATGGTTTTGAACAGCCTGACATGCTCGTGATTGGTTATTGATCGGTGCAATGGTCATCAATGGAGTCACGGTCGCAACGGACCGGAGGAAATGGAACAGGAGTCTTACTGATGAAGCAATTTTCCCGCTCAGGTGCAGTGCTCGCAGCGGCGGCGCTTTCGCTTGCAGTTACCGGCGCTGTGTTTGCACCAGCGCATGCCGATGAAGCAAAGGTTCACTGCGTCGGCGTAAATGCCTGCAAGGGACAGTCGGAGTGCAAGACCGGCAACTCTTCGTGCAAGGGCCAGAACGCCTGCAAGGGACAGGGCTTCCTCGCGTTGTCCAAGGCAGCGTGCGACACTGCGGGCGGCAAGGTCGAAGGTTAATCCTTTTGACATGGTTCGCGGCAAAACTGCCGCGAACCGGATTGTTTGAGCATGACACGCGCAAAACCACCATATCTCGGGTTTGGACTGGGGCTTCGTCCTCAGCATTATCGGGAGATTCTCGATGACACCCCGGCTATCGACTGGTTTGAAATCATCTCCGAGAATTACATGATACCGGGCGGGCAGCCGCTCCGCATGCTTGACCAGGTTGCCGAGCGCTATCCTGTCGTTATGCATGGCGTTTCGCTTTCGATCGCGTCGACCGCGCCGCTCGATTTCACTTATCTCGACGCGCTCAAAACTCTTGCGGCGCGCACCAATCCCAAGTGGATTTCCGATCATCTGTGCTGGACCGGCGTTCACGGCGTCAACCTGCACGACCTCCTGCCCGTACCCTACACCGAAGAAGCGCTTCAGCATGTGGTTCAGCGCATCTCGGACGTGCAGGACTACCTCGGGCGCCGGATCGCCATCGAGAATGTGTCGAGCTATATCGAATACAACCATTCCGAACTGCAGGAATGGGAGTTTGTCGCCGAACTCGCCAAGCGCGCGGATTGCTGGCTGCTGCTCGATGTGAACAATGTCTTCGTCTCCGGGTTCAACCATGCGTTTGATACCCGCGCCTTCATCGACACGATCCCGGTCGAACGTGTGGTGCAATTCCATCTCGCCGGTCACAGCGAAGCCAATACGCATCTGATCGATACCCATGACGAGCCGGTGAAGCAGGAGGTGTGGCAACTCTACGAACAGGCTCTGGACCGCTTTGGCTCCGTTTCGACCATGATCGAGCGCGACGACAATATTCCACCTTTGGCGGAATTGGTCGCAGAACTTGAGCATGCGCGCCAGATTGCCGGGCGGGTTCTCAAGGCAGCGGCGGCCGCATGAAAAGTTTCGATTCAAATACCGGCCGGACGCCCAGCGGCGCACAAACTCAAGCAGAGGCCACCAATGAGGCTGGCGATCTCATTGCCGAGAATTACGGGCGGCTGAGCTGCTACCTTGGCGATACGGCGTTCAACGAGATGGCGCGGAGCTTCATGCGCACGCAGGATCCGAGCGGAATTGCGGGTGCCTCGCTGCTGGAGGCATTGCCGCAATACCTGAAAAAGACGTCGCCCTACGCGCGGTGCCCGGAAGTTGCGGAATTTGCGAGCCTTGAACTCGCCATGAAGACTGCGACCCGCGGCGGTTGCGCGCGTCCCTTCAAAATGAAGGACCCGTCATTGCTGGAGACTGCCGATTTCTCGCATGCGGTATTCACCTTGCAAGGTCCGCTGAGCAAGTTCCGGTTCACGACCAATGTGACCAGCCTGTGGTCGAGTCTCAGGTGCGGGGCAAATCCGCCCAAGCCCGAGCGTCTTGCCAGTCCGGTCATCGTCATTGTGTGGCGCCAGGCTCAGGCATCGCGTTTTCGCATTGTCGGCGAGGAAGAGGCGCACATCCTGGAAGCGGCCGGCAATGGCGTGCCTTTCAACGAGCTATGCAAAGTCGTGGCGAATGGCGATGCGCCCGAGCTGGCCATCAAGCGGGTGGCAACCTACCTGCGTGGCTGGATCGAGGCGGAACTGATATGTGATGTCTCACAGGTCGCCGCGTATGCCGCGGTAAAATAGTCACCGTTGATCGCTTTCAGTTCCCACGTTTCAACAGTCCTGACGCCAATATTGTGTTTCAGCATCAGGCCGCAGAAGCGGGCTCCGTCGATCAGCACAATGCGCTTCGGCCCCCGCCCGGCGAATTCCTGTGCGGGTTTGGTGAACGTGGAGGTCGTTGCAAATATGCCTTTGACTGCCCCGTGCTGTTCAAGGCTTCCTGAGAAATCGCGTATGTCATTGACCGGAACCGCGGTTCCCGGCCGGTAGCGCTTGGCCTGGATATAGAGCGGATCGAGCCCCAGTTCATCGCTCGTGACCACGCCGTCAATGCCGCCATCGCCTGTTCGTCCCAGGCACTTCGCCATTCCGCGCTCACCGTTGCCATAGCCCATGGCAACGAGCAGCTGAACGACCACGGACTCGAAAAACGCCGGTGACATGGCATAGAGTCTGGCCAACAATTCGGTGCGCAGGTTCTGCTCGACGCCACCAATGATGCCCGCGATGCTCTTGCGTTCATCCGATGCTGTTGAGTTTCCGGCTTTCTGCAGCCGCCGCATGCCCGCAACCGTGATCGAAAACCGGCTCTCGCCAACGCTGGTGACCAGGTGCTCCGATTCAAGATAGCCGGCCAGCCAACGCAGACTGTCTTCGGCACTGTTCAGCGTGCCCTGCAGGTGTTTGTGGAGAACGGGGTCGCCGGCCAGTTCGGCCACCGATACAGGCTCCAATGCCGCTCCAATCGATTTGAGCAGCGGCATGACCAATCGTGCTTCATCTGGCAAAATCATGCTTCGAGTCCCCGAATCATGACGCTTACCAGAATTGACATAAGGTTCAGTTTTTCAAATCGATTCAATTTAACCGAAAATGGCGCGAATTTGGCCTCATGCTCATAAACTCCGGGCAAATCGGTTGTCGAGTGATTCAATCCCCAAAACGAGAGAATGAGCTTGGCACATGCGCGCTATGATCGCTACGCCTCAGCCTATCGGACTTTCGCAAAGCGTTATCTCCATCAGGTAGAAGCCGTTGAGAACCACATAAGCCATCCGGTTATGGCGTTTGCCCTTGAGATCTCACTGCAGACCGTTGAAACTAGACCTGCCCTTTTGTCCTCGACGACTGGTTGTCCATTGAGCAACGCGAATCCGACGCGCAGTGGTTGAAGGGCGCGCGCCAGAGAAGGAAGCCTGGCCGTCCAGTTCAGTCCCTTGCGGGTAAGAAGTTTTACGGCAACCTCATCTATGCGAGCCTGTACTCAAAACAAGAAATCCCGGTGTTTCCACTATCTGTGGGCGATTTCACGTGCCGCTGAGCGTCGCCACTCCGTCAAGCCGCTTGTCCAACACGAAGTACGTGCGCATTGGGGGTGCAACCGGACGGGTATTTCCGCCAATCAGAATGCCGACAAGGCTTGCCTCGTACATGGTGAGGGTGAAGCCATTCTGGGTAATCGTATCGATGATTAGTGGCTGTGAGATGATATATTTGATGCTGTCTGCCACCACACAGTTGACCGCTCTTTCGTTGATGATGGCGACAGCGGCATGAAGCGACATGTTTGAACCATAGTGCTTCAGCGCGTCCCGCACCTGGGCTTCTGAGTTGCAAAACAGGCCATGCAATGCCCTGGTCTGCTCAGCCTGGGCGACGCCAGACAGCAGGCATGTGGCGATCGCGATTGCCGAGAATATTTTCATTGTTTCCTCCTGAAGTGTCTTTGTGCCGGCGGTTTGCCCTTGCACCGGTGTGGACTATGCTGGCAGGCGTACACGCGAAAAGTCCCGAACAAGTGCCGAAATGCCGCGAAGAAAACCCGAAAGTCTTGGCGAATCCCGCCGGATCGGGCCGCTTGTTGGCGCGGCATCGGTGACGTAGTCTTGAGCGGCTCAAGCTTGGAGTTTGAAAATGGCGGCGGTTGCCTCAACCACCATCCGCGTCAATGGCCGTGAAGCCGATCTTGCGCGGGGAACGGTGTCTGATGGCTTGAATGCCGCGGTTGCACTCCGTCCGCAGTCACTGACCATTCTGAAGTTGTTGGCGCTAAGACCGGGCGTACTTGTCTCCAAGGACGAAATCATGCTCGCGGTGTGGCCCAACATTGCAGTGACTGATGACAGTCTGGTGCAGTGCGTGACTGAAATCCGCAAGGCGCTGGGTGATGACAGGCACGCAATCATCAAGACTGTGCCCAAGCGTGGTTATGTCTTCGAGCCCGGCGCGAAAGAGGAAACCAGTCCTGCCGCGAAGTCGTGGTCGGCGGTTGCGGCTGCAACCGCTGTTGCATTGGCAATTGTTGGGGTTTTGTTGTGGCTCAACCGCCCGCAGCAAGAATTGATGCAGCGCCCGTCGATCGCGATCCTGCCTTTCGAAAATCTCAGCGACGATCCGCAACAGGCGTTCTTCGCTGACGGCATTGCAGAAGATTTGCTGACAGATATCTCGCGTCTGTCCGGCGTCTTCGTGATCGCCCGGAATTCCTCATTTGCTTACAGGGGCAAGGCCACCGATGCGCGTCAGGTGGCGCGTGAGCTGGGCGTCCGCTATGTGCTTGACGGCAGTGTCAGGCGGGCCGGCGACCAGGTACGGATCAATGTGCAATTGGTCGACGGTACAACCGGTTCCCAGCAGTGGGCCGAACGCTACGATGGCGTGTATGCGGATATTTTCGCACTGCAAGACCGGGTGACCAAGGCCGTGGTCGAAGCCTTGACCGTGCAGCTGACGGGAAGCGAACAAACGGCGCTGGGCCGCCGCGATACGACAGTACCGGAAGCCTACGAGGCGTTTTTGCGTGGATGGGAGCACTATCAGAAAACAACGCCGGAGGACTATAAGAAGTCCATTCCCCATTTCGAGAGGGCAACAGAATTGGACCCGGGCTACGGGCGTGCCCACGCTGCTCTCGCCATGGTGTATTTCCGCAGTTACGACCAGAAGTGGACGGCGAGCCTCGGCATTTCGACCGACCGTGCCTTCAGAACCGCGCAGCGCTATCTGAAACTCGCCATGGCCCAGCCGACATCGACCTCACATCAGGTGGCAGGCAATATCTCGCGCGATCGCGGCTGGTATGATGATGCACTCAGGGAGTTTGCCATTGCGATAGCCCTCGATCCCAGCGATTCCTGGAGCTATGCCGACCAAGCCTACACGTTAATCTGGGCCGGACGGCCTGCTGAAGCGGAGAAGCAGATTGCCAAAGCCATTCAGTTCGACCCGCATTATCCCACCGTCTTCGTTTTCTACAAGGGCCTGGCCCTGTTCGCGCAAGACCGGCTACCCGAGGCCATCAATATACTTGAAGAAGCGTTGCAGTTGAACCCGGACCTGCCGTTCTTGCGGCTCTATCTGGCGTCAGCCTACGGCCGGAGCGGCAAGTTGGCCGAGGCCACTGCGATGCTGGCATCTTTCAGCGCAGCACGCGTCAAACAGGGCGGCCTGCCCTTCACCATGGAGCTGTTACGTGGAGACGATCAGGAGATATTATTCAAAGTTCCCGAGCGAACCCGGCTGCTCCAAGGCCTTCGCAAGATCAAGATACCATATGATTTTAAAGACAAGGCGTTTGATAGCCAACGGCTGAAAGGTGCTGAGATCGATGCCCTCGTCTTCGGCCACCGTATCCATGGCTGGAGTGAGCACGGCACCTCGGAACACGGGGCTTTCATCTCGGCGGATGGCAGTTCGGCCATGGCCTATGGCGACTGGTCAGTCGGCAGCGGCAGCGCTCACGTGAAAGATGACCAGCTCTGCCTGGTATGGTCATCAACATTTTTCTGCAGTGAAGTTCTGCGCAATCCGGGCGGAACGAAAGCCAAAGAAAACGAATATATTCTGCTTCTCGACACTTGGAATTATCCTTTCTCGCGGGTCGATTGAAGCCGCGCAAATAACCGAAACTTGGGTCGGTGCGGCCCGGATGCCGCTCTTGCCTCCTGGATTCTGAAACTGGGCGGTTTCGCACGACCTACAAACAAAATCCAGGCGATCACTTTATATCTGGTATCGAATCATGAGCCGATTTTGACCGGTAGAAGAGTCGTTTCCGGAACCGGCCCAAAGCAGCAGTCACGCCACTGGTGAAGAATGGCAATTCGAGAAAGCCTGATTCAGCGCGGTATCAGGCGGTTTCCTCGAACAGTTCGCGCCCGATGAGCCAGCGGCGGATTTCGCTGGTGCCGGCCCCTATTTCGTAGAGTTTTGCATCGCGCAGCAGGCGGCCGGTTGGCGTCTCATTGATGTAGCCGCTGCCGCCAAGGCACTGAATAGCTTCCAGCGCCATCCAGGTGGCCTTCTCCGCCGCGTAGAGGATTGCGCCAGCAGCATCCTTTCTTGCCGCATCGCCCCGGTCGCAGGCGCGGGCGACGGCATAGACATAGGCCCGGCAGGCGCTCATCGTCGTGTACATGTCGGCCAGCTTGCCCTGCATCAACTGGAATGTGCCGATCGACTGTCCGAACTGCTTGCGTTCGTGCACGTAGGGCAAGACCAGGTCCATGCATGACTGCATGATGCCGAGCGGACCCGCAGCAAGTACGGCGCGCTCATAATCAAGGCCCGACATCAGGATACGGACACCTGCCCCTTCGTTGCCGAGGAGGTTCTCCACCGGCACTTCGCAATCCTGAAACACCAGTTCTCCGGTCTCGGATCCCCGCATGCCGAGCTTGTCGAGCTTCTGGGCGATGCTGAAGCCCTTGAAATCCTTTTCGATGAGAAAGGCGGAAATGCCCTTTGGGCCGGCCGCCGGATCGGTCTTGGCGTAGACCACCAGCACATCGGCACAGGGGCCGTTGGTGATCCAGAATTTCGTGCCGTTGAGCACGTAACGATCGCCATTGCGGCGGGCGCTCAGCTTCATCGAGACGACATCGGAACCGGCCGAGGATTCAGACATCGCAAGGGCGCCGACATGCTCGCCGGAGATGAGTTTTGGCAGATAGCGGCGCTTCTGGGCCTCGCTGCCGTTCCGCCTGATCTGGTTGATGCAGAGATTGGAATGGGCGCCATAGGAGAGTCCCACAGAGGCGGACCCGCGCGAGATTTCCTCCATGGCGACGCAATGCTCGAGATAGCCAAGACCCAATCCGCCATACTCTTCCTCAACCGTGATTCCGTGCACGCCGAGAGCGCCAAGCCTGGTCCAGAGGTGGCGCGGGAATTCGTCGGTCTTGTCAATTTCCGCGGCCAGGGGGGCAATCTCCGCAGCCGTGAAGGCCGCTACAGATTCGCGAATGGCATCGGCCGTTTCGCCCAGGGCAAAATCCAGCATGGCACTGCGATTGGCGATCATGGCTGTTCCTCCGCCGCTCAATCTACCATGGCCAGGGGCTTCGCATGTAGCGGAGATATGGCGTTCTCATCGCGTGGCGGGCGTAGAAAGATTGCAGTTCGGTGTCCGTCTCGTCGACCATCCATAAGACTTGCCGCGCGCCTGCCTGGTCCGCGAGGTCATAAACGCCTCTGAGCAGCAGGCTCCCCACACCCTTGCCGCGTGACTTTCCGGAAACAAAAAGGTCCTGAAGAAAGGCTATGGGGCTGGCGGTCCAGGCAAATGGCGTGAAGCTGACCGTGGCAAATCCCAACAGTTGCGCGTCCGGGCCCTCGGCAACCAGGCACTCCAACTGGATGCCGGCATCGAGGAAGCTCGACCAGGCAGCGGCGGAAACATCTTGCGGTACGTCGCCGTGCATGTGGCGCTGCCACTCATGCCACAGCTCCATCCAGGACTCGCGATCGTCCGCCCTCGCCTTACGAACGGCGATTTGCCCTACATCAGCCATAGCGCTGCCAGGCCAAGGAAGGCGAAGAAGCCCACCACATCGGTCACGGTCGTCACAAAGACGCCGGAAGAAATGGCCGGATCGATATCGAGCCGGTCGAGCGCCAGGGGAACCAGAATTCCCGCCATGGCGGCCGCGAGAAGATTGATGATCATTGCGGCGGCAATGACGCCGCCCAGCGCATCCGAGCCAAACCACCACCAGGCGAACAAACCCATGATCGCGGCGAAAATAACGCCATTGATGATGCCGACGGCACACTCGCGATAGGCCACCTTTACCGCGTTGAGCGGTCCCAGATTGCGCGTGGCAAGGGCACGCACCGCAACCGTCATGGTTTGCGTGCCAGCATTGCCGCCCATCGAGGCCACAATCGGCATGAGGATGGCCAGCGCCACCATCTGCTCGATCGTCGCGTCAAACCAGCTGATCACCCAGGAGGCGAGGATTGCGGTCACGAGATTGACGAACAGCCAGGCAAACCGCGACCTTGTGGTTTGCCAAACGGTATCGGAAATGGTTTCCTCGCCGCCTACGCCACCGAGATGGAGGATGTCCTCTTCCACTTCCTCCTGGATGACGTCGACGATGTCATCGATCATCAGCATGCCGACAAGGCGGCGGTCCGCGTCGGTCACGGCGGCGGAAACCAGATTGTACTGTTCAAACTTGTAGGCCACGTCCTCCTGTTCATCGGTGACGGTGAAGACGGTCTGCTCCTCGTCCATGATGTCGGCCATCATCTTTTCGCGGGGCGTTCGCAGAAGCTTTCCCGCGGGC
>JANMMJ010000089.1:0-1851 GCA_031373255.1 Hyphomicrobiales bacterium | reverse complement strand
TGAAGCAGATCGCAGATACCATGATTGCCAGCGTGCTCCCCACCGCTTTTCTCGCCGCTCTACTGTCAGCCATTGCGCTGATTGATTTCCAGCGCCAGATCATTTTCGACTGGTTGAATGCGCTCCTGGCCATGCTCGGCCTCGCACTTGCCTGGAGCCACGGTTTCAATGTGCTGCTGAATGCGATAGTGTCAATGACTGTTGTGTTCATTTTCTTCCTGGGCGTGCGGCACCTCTATGCCAGGATCAGAGGGCAGGCGGGCTTTGGACTGGCCGACGTGAAATTGATAACCGCTGCGGCAGCATGGATCGGACTTGAAATGATCCCCTGGCTCGTGTTGTTCGCAAGAGTCCCGGCGATCTTCGCCGTTGTCGCTCTCGATGTCCTGGGCCACAAGGTGGAGGGCAAGAGACGTATAGCCTTCGGGCCCTTCTTGGCCGCTGGCTTGTTTGCATGCTGGATGGTAAAATCGCAGATGATTGAATTGCTCTCCTGAGTATGACGAGAAAGCTAAAATCCAGGCGCTGGCAGGCCAATAGCGAGGGCTTCACATTGGTCGAGTTGCTGGTCGTCCTTGGCATCATTGCCTTGCTCGCAGCGCTCGTTGCACCACAAGTCATCGGCTACCTGAGTGGCGCACGGACCGATACCGCCAAGGCCCAGATCAGGAACATCGAAAGTGCCGTCGAGCTTTTTTATCTCGATACTGGCGCTTACCCCACCGCCGACCAGGGTCTCGACGGTCTGGTCGAGGCGCCGGACAATGCGGTGACGTGGCGCGGGCCCTATCTCAAGAAGCGGGATGGGCTGATGGACCCTTGGGGCAAGCCATATCAGTATCGTTTTCCCGGCGGACACAGTGCCTACGATCTCTTTTCTCTCGGGCGGGATAACAAGGAGGGTGGCACCGGCGAAGCGGCTGACGTCGCCAATTGGTGAGGTGGTCAACGCGCTGCTTCAACTGGCACGATCATGCGCGGCGGACTTGGCCTAGACGGGTCCATGAAGGTGATGGAAACTTCGATAAGGAAGGGGAGCGCATCAGGCCTCTCCCACAGCTCCAGCCATGCCCCGGTTCCTCCCAGCGAAGGGTTGCCAAAATAGCGAAATGATACGTTGGAAACATCGCTGATCAGAGGCACCACGGAAACGTCGCCTGAATCCTCATTTGGCCGATAGATTTGTCGCTGGCTCACGAGTTGTCTCTTCTCATCAACCACAAAGGAGAGTTCATAGAGGCCGCCGGTCTCGGTTGCATCGCTGGACACAGTCACTAGCGATAGCCTGTCACTTCCGCCTGCAAATTTGATGAAGCTGCTCCCGTCCGAGCCGGCCTGAAAGACGACGCGCGTGTCGCCGATGGCTTGCCGCAAGTAGCGAAAGCTGCTTTCCGACGCTGAGTTATCAGTCAATTCCTGTTCGGCTCGATCTATGCGCTTGACAAACGTCAAGGCGTTCAACGCAAACGCCGAAAGCACCGCGAGTAACGCCAACGATATCAAGAGTTCGACCAGCGTGAAACCGTCCTGTCTGCTTTCGCGGCAGGTCACGGTTCTTGCCGGATGATCACGATTGTTTCGAGAGATGGAACAGAATTTTTACCCGCATCCTCCACGTCAGTGATCCTGATCAACACGGGCCGGAGTCTGCTCTGAACGTTACGGGACGCGAGCTCCTCAACAAAGACATGGAAGCGTTCCTGGGTATTCTCGCCTTGGAGTTTCCTGATATCCTCAACAGTATGCGCGATGGACAGGCTGGCGATCGCCGCCCTCATACCACCCATCGCTTCCATACTATGTTTGGTTTTGGCCAAACTCCGCAATCCGCCCGCAATCACTTCGAAACTG
>JANMMJ010000113.1:0-4961 GCA_031373255.1 Hyphomicrobiales bacterium | reverse complement strand
ACAACATTGTCCGTCCTGAGAAGCTCTACCTGATCAGCCGTGATCGGCGCTCCCGGAAGTGCGCCCAGGAGACTGCCAAGGGCCGCCGCGGCGCGCCATGGCAGGTTCACCAGAAGCCGGTGGCGGCCGGTGGTCTTCAAGGTAAAACTCATGATGTCCTTCAATGTCATGATCTCAGGACCGCCCAGTTCATAGGTCCGGCCCGATGCGATCCCCTGATCGATCAGTCGCGTGACGGCTTCGGCCACGTCGCCCACGTAGACCGGGGCAAAACGGGTTTCGCCGCCGCCAATCAGGGGAAGTGCAGGCGCCATGCGGGCAAGCGAGGCAAAGCGATTGAACAGGTCATCCTCGGGGCCGAAGACGACGGACGGCCGCAAGATGATGGCGCCCGGAAAGGCCGACCTGACGCGGGCTTCGCCTTCGCCCTTGGTGCGGGCATAGTCACTGGCCGAACCGGCATCGGCACCAATTGCCGACATGTGGATGAAGAGTTTAGCCCTGGCGGCACGGGCGGCCTTTGCCGTAGCTTCAGCGCCGAAGACATGCAGGGCTTCAAAGGTCTGGCCGCCTGATTCAGCAAGGACCGCTGGCAGGTAGATCACCACGGAGGCACCTTCACAGGCAGCAGCCAGTGAGGCCGGGTAGCGGACATTGGCCTGCACCGGCATGATCTGGCCCGGCGTGCCCAAAGGCTGCAAGTGCCCGGCAAGATCCGGCCTGCGGCTGGCGGCGCGAATGCGATAGCCCCGGCGCGCCAGAGCACGCACAGTATGACGGCCGATGAATCCCGAACCACCAATGATGGTTACAAGCGTTTCTGATGGAACAAAGGACAAATTCAGTACCTCGGATGTGTTGCCGCGCAGGGATGCTTTTATCCGCTTGCGCCCGAATTTGCAAAAGCCAAGCTTGACCTCCAGCCTTATGTGCGGATGATCGGACGTTCCGGGAGGAGCCGCAGATGGCCAAGCATGACGACGACGAAAAAGGCGAGCCTGCCAGTGGTGCAGCTATTGTCGCCTTGCTGGAACGCGTCACGCGGTTGGTGCGCGCGGCGGAACACGGCGGAGATCTCAATCCGGCCCAGTGGGAGGCCTTGCGCTATCTGTCGCGGGCCAACCGGTTTTCCAATTCGCCCACGGCGCTGACGCACTATCTCGGGGCCACCAAGGGGACCATTTCGCAAACGGTGAAATCGCTGGTCCGCAAGGGCTATCTTGTGAAGGTCGTGCGGCCCGAGGAACGGCGCTCGGTGGCGCTCAATGTCACCGAGAAGGGCCGCGCAGTGCTGACGGGAAATTCATGGATTAAGCTAGAGGATGCTGCGGGAGAACTCGGGGGCAAGACCAGGCGCCGGCTGGAGCGGGGACTGCGGGGCCTTCTCGACGATGCGCTGTCGCGCGGCGATCACCGGCCCTTCGGCTCATGTGCAAGCTGCCGCCACCTTGGCGCAGCGATGCGCTGCACGGCATTCAATGAAAACATGACACGGCAGGACATGTCCCTGCTTTGCGTGGCCTTCCTGCATCAAGAGGATTGATGGCGCTGTTCAAGCCGCCTTGCGGATGACCAGCTTGGTTATGGCCTTCTCAAGATCGTCGCTGTCAAAGGGTTTCGACAGATAGCCATCCATTCCCGCCGCGGAACAATCGGCTTCGTCATCACGCTGGGCGTTGGCCGTTAGGGCAAGAATCGGAATGCGCGCCAGCTTGTTGTCCTGCTCGAAGGCGCGGAGCCGGCGGGCGGTTTCAATGCCATTCAGATCGGGCATCTCGACATCCATGATGATGAGGTCGGGGCGCGGTGCATTGGGCGCTGAAAGGCGATCAAGCACGAGACGGCCTGAAGCGACATGCTGGACGCGGTGGCCGGCGCGGGAAAGAATGGTGCGGGCGAGAAGCGCGTTTACCGGATTGTCTTCCGCCAGCAGGATATCCAGGCTGCGGCCGGCCTTGGTTTTCGGCACCATTTTGCGCAGTTGGCGGGCAGCCTCGACGATCGAGGCGTCATCGCGCGAGGTGAGATGTTTCAGCAATGTGTCGCGGCGCAGCGGTTTGATGAAGTACCCGGCGAAGGGCGGTCCGAGAAATTCGCGATGCTGGCGGCGCTCCTCGGGCTGGAGAATGGTCCAAACGGTTTTGGCGCGGCTGCGACTACCCTTCAGGCCACGCTTCCAGGCGAGCAGGTGCTTGCCAATCCTGGCATCGCAGATCAGCCCGGATGAAGCCGAGGCGCGGCGCCCCGACAGGCACTGGATAATTGCCGCCTCGCTCTTGAGGCGAACGAC
Organism: Hyphomicrobiales bacterium; assembly: GCA_031373255.1. Lineage (GTDB taxonomy): Bacteria > Pseudomonadota > Alphaproteobacteria > Rhizobiales > Aestuariivirgaceae > JANMMJ01. Next base: position 2,671 of record JANMMJ010000113.1, on the reverse strand, counting down.
GCTGGCGCCAAAATCCTCGAGGGTCCGGACAAGACATTCCGCAATGGGTCCTGGCCGCAAGGCGATCTCGTAAGTGCGGCCGTGCAGCGGCCTTGTTGGGTCGCGATCCGCTGCTGTGTCGACATTGACGACCACGCGGCAGCAGAAGGTGGACCCAAGGCCTGGATCGCTGACAACCGTGATGCCGCCGCCCATGCGCTCGGCAATGCGCTTCGAAATCGAAAGGCCGAGGCCGGTTCCGCCAAAACGGCGGCTGGTCGAGGCGTTGGCCTGGACGTATTCATCGAAAATGCGCGCCGATTCCTCGGCCGACATGCCGATCCCGGTATCGGCGACAGAGAGCTTGAGGCCGACCGCGCCCTCCGTTTCGGATTCGAGATCAATTTCGATGCTGACGCCACCCTGCTCGGTGAACTTGATGGCGTTGCCGGCGAGATTGAGAAGGATCTGGCGGATACGGGCCTCGTCACCGACAAGCTTCTGGGGAACGCGGGGCGAAACATAAGCAATGATATCGATCTGCTTGGCATGGGCGCGGGGCGCGAGAAGCTCTGCGACACTTTCAGCAAGGTGGACAATGTTGAAGGCACGATCCTCGATTTCGATGCGGCCCGACTCGACTTTCGAGGTGTCGAGAATCTCGTCAATGATCGAAAGCAATGACCGGCCGGAAGAATCGACCGCCATGGCATAGCTGCGCTGCTCGGGCGAAAGATCGGTCTCGAGAAGCAGGCCGTTCATGCCGATCACGCCATTCATGGGCGTACGGATCTCATGGGTCATGGTGGCGAGAAAGCGCGACTTGGCGAGACTTGAGGCTTCGGCCTGATATCTTGCCTGCTGCATGGCCTCGACAGCGGTCTTCAACGCCTCCATGCGGCGCAGCATGGCTTTGCGGAGCGCGAACGCGCTGACAATCGCGGCGGCGGCGAGGCTCAATGAGGCGGCGGTGAGAATGGCATAGGCAGCAGACGGATCGGGCAGGAAGCCTGCAAGGGCGGAGGCCATGCTGATCGCCGCCAGAACAAGAGCGCCTGCGACAGCCGAGCCATATCCCCTGGCAGGGCGGGCAAGCTCGTTCAGCGCGGCATCAAGCGTGCCGCCCTGCGGAGAATCATCCGCCTGTGCAGTTCCCGAATTCGACATTGAAATTTTGACGCCTAATCTTTTGCCGGACTCTGGCACAAAGCTTTCAGCATTCGGTTAATCGCTTCGGGCAAGGTTAAGGTTAAGTCAAAGCGAAACGCGAAATTTGCCGAAGCTTTTAGCCGGCCATGTAAGGCACCATGGAAATGGCGCCGATGGCGATGGGAAATCCATAGGGACAGGCGTGATTCTCGGCACGATCGACGAGCTGCTTGATCACCGCGGGCAGCTTGCTCTGCTGGATATAGAAATTCCAGCGGCGCACCCACATGAGCAACCCGGCGAAAACCACAGCGGAGAGTGAAAGAATGATCACGAAGGGCAGGATCAGCGTTGGCCCCATCCACAAGGATATGGCGCCGAGAAATTTCACGTCGCCGCCGCCCAGCCATTTGAGGCGCCAGAAGACAACACACAGGAAAAACACGAAGACGCCAAGGCCTATGTGAAGCAGTACAGGTATCTCGTTCCAGCGCAGGGCGGCATAGGGAATGAAGCCCGCCAGCAGCACGCCAGAAATCCAGTTGGGTATTCGGAAGGTGCGCAGATCGCTGATCGCGCCATTGATCACGGCAACGCAAAAAACAAAAATGACCGCGACGAGCAGCGTGTCGAGCATGGCTTTCCTCCCTAGCCAGGACAATCCATAAACCGCACCGCGTCAACCTCGCGTTCACCCCGGCGGCGGCAAGCCGGAATTCATCAAGTTTGCTGAAAGATCTCTTAAAGACGCAGGTTTATGATAGTTTGCGCGCTTTCGTCAGGGAGCGTTTTCATGCCAGAGCGGCGTTGGACAGAATGGGCAGATTTTGCGGGCCGGCTCGGCATCGTCTGCTATTTCACCTTTGCGGCCGTTCTCAAGGGCATGAGCATAGCCGGTAAATTAAGTAACTGGCCCACCGCTCCCGGAGGCAATTTCATCCTTTCAGTGCTTACCGATCTGTCGGTTCTTGTGTTTCTGGCAGTTGTGGTCGCCATCACGGTGTTCCGTCTTGAGCCGATCAAATCCGCCGAAGGTCTTGAGCCAAGGGTTTCGGCCCTGGCCGGTACGTTCCTTCTGGTGTTTCTGGCCGTGATTGTTCCGGACGAGCCGCCGGCGCCATTGATCACCGTGATAGGACTGCTGCTGGTGTTCACGGGTTCACTGCTTTCTGCCTATGTTTTGACCTGGCTGGGACGGTCCTTCAGCATCATGGCAGAAGCACGCAAGCTGGTTACCGGCGGTCCATACAGGGTGGTTCGCCATCCGCTCTATCTCGTTGAGGAAATTTCGACGATCGGCATTATCGTGCTCAATCATTCCTGGCAGGCGGTTCTTCTTGGCCTGGTCCACTGGGCCCTGCAATTGCGCCGGATGCATAATGAGGAAAAAGTGTTGCGCTCGGCTTTTCCCGACTATGATGCCTATGCGCAGCGCACGCCGCGCATCATACCGCGTTTGACTGGCGCGATCGGGCCGGTCCGGGCATAAGGTTTGTGCGTTAGATGTGGGATATATTCAATCTCAAGACTCTGCTGATCGCGT